>JBLIMQ010000086.1:0-19485 GCA_047638775.1 Flavobacteriales bacterium | reverse complement strand
TTTTCTGCGGATACTGGCAATTACACGGGCGATATCATCGCGATGTTTTTCAACGCTGTCAGCGGAGAGCCGAACGGATATGTCGGGTTGAAAACGTTTTTCCATATATTCGAAGAACTGATCACTGACTTGTGTAATTAATTGCTGTGATTCAACCTCCCGTACTAGCTCGCGTTTTCTATCTTCCAGCTCAGCAATAATGTCGCTAAAGTCCGTAATAATGCGTTCACTGTAATCGTAAGCATCGAGTAAGTCGTAGACTTCGCCTCGACTTAGGAAGGCTTCGAGGGCATTCAGTGTGTTACGCGTATTCCTGTGACGGGTTCTTAGTTGGGTGTTGTCGGCATCGAGCATCGATTGAGTGAAAATCCGACCGAGTCGCGAAAAAGGATAACTTGATTGAAAGGTGGCCGTGTCGACTTGCCGTTCGATCCAGCCCGCATCGATTAGGCTCTTTAATACCCAGCTGGCGTGCTCTCGGTGATTCTTAAAGCGTTGTTCTGCTTCGTCTAGATCATCGAAGACCTGATTTTTCGTGCGCGCGAGCGCTTCTTCGAAGACCTCCATCAATTGTTCACGCTTTAAGCTTTGGCCGTAGTCGGCTAGCGCGCTGTACTGACGTTGATAGAGCAAGCATAAGCATTGCACGATCTGCTCACGATACTTGCTTGTAAGTGGCTTGAAAAACTGGAAGCGTTCGTCAGTAAAAAACATGAAGGTCTTAAAAATTTCATAAAATGATAAGGCCGCGAAGTGTATCAGAAAGGGCGTATCAGGCAGAGTCTTTGTGTTGTGTTGCGCAATGTTGTGTCATAGCTACCGTATTGGTGGGTTTTCTTCGCAGTGCTTGGCCGTGAGCGCCAAGTCACGTTATTGTGATGGTTTTGTGATTACCTTCGTCCTTATATTGTCTATGCTTAAACATAGACCAATAATTATCGGTGATTACAATGAATATTCGCGCCTTTGTGCTGCTCTTATCCCTGCTGTCACCGAGTATATTTGCGGCAGACCCGCCTTATAACTCCAATCGCAATAAGGGCGCAATTCGAGGGTATGATCCAGTTGCGTATTTTGATTTAGAGCCTGGAGCGAAGGCAGTTAAAGGCAGGGCCAAATATGCCTATATTTGGAAGGGTGTTCGCTGGAATTTTGCGACGCAAGATAACTTACGTAAGTTTCAGTCAGATCCAGACGCTTATGCACCGCAGTACGGCGGTTATTGTGCCTTTGCTGTAGGTAAGGGCTTTACTACCTCGATACGTCCCAATAGCTGGCAAATTCACGACGGTAAGCTCTACCTAAATTACAATGACGCTTCTTTAAAGCTCTTTAATAAAAATATTGAGGGTCGCATAGTGAAGGCGAGTAGTAATTGGCCTGAAGTGCTAAAAAACTGTGAAAAACACCGCAACTGCCGTAAGCCACAAAAGCTAGATTAGAGACAGCACGGTCTAGCGATAGTGTGTGCCCACTCCTCTTGAGTGGTACTAACCTATATAGCTAGTACCCATCCATAAAAAAAGTTCTACTGCCCAGTGATTTAAGCCGACATATTCACGCCATTAGATCTAGTTGCCGGCGATAGGTGAGCGCTTATATTCTGGCAACGCAAATCTGACATTTTTTTTCTCCCTTCGTGACGAGCTACTTACGTACGGGTACATGCTAGTCGATGATCATTGAGCTTAGGCTAGTGGGACTTGGTTTAGCGGAGCTTGGTCTAGTGGGGCTTGGTCGGCAGCGAATTAAGCTCTGCTTGCGTCTTAAGCTGTGTCAAACGTTTAAGCTCTTTGCCGCCTCTGAAGAAGACTAATGTAGGGAATTCAGTAATGGCGAACTGCTTAAATAAGGTGTTGCTCGTATCTACTGCGGCTGGCATAGCAATGTTGTACTTTTTAACGTAGCTGGCCAACTCCTTATCCCCAGTCCAGAGACGGCTGGCGATGGTGTGGCACTGTATGTCCGGGTTGTTTTTTGCGCTCTCATTTACCCAATTTTGTACATCTATGCAGTTTTTAGACATCTTTGGCCGAGTATCTTCCAAGTAGTAATCACAAAACGTAGCAACAAATAAGAGCGCGGTAACACGATCACTGGCAATAAGCGCATTGATATTTTTGTCGAGCTCTCCTGGTGGTTCCTCGAAGAGCGTTACAAAGCCATCCGTATTCTTTGAGCCCGAATGAAGCTCCCCAGTTGTTGTAAATGCGATTTTCTCATCCAGTTTAGCATTGGCTTCATAGCCTGAATAGACGACGCTGCCTTGCGAGTCGATCAATAAATGGTAAGGCGTACCAACAAAGTTGAAGGCTTTCGTTAATTCCCCTGAATAATCTATCCCCATAGGCATGCTTAGATTAAAACGATCCTTCACCTTTTGGATTTCATCTATAGATTCGTTATTCCAAATATTGAGAGCAACAACGCTGAGCTTGCCTTGATACTTGTCATGAGTTTGTTGGAAATGCGGCATTTGCTGAATGCAGTCTTTGCACCAGCTAGCCCAAAATTTTAGGTATACAGGCCCTGTTTTTAGGAGCTGATTGACGGTGGTAGTTGAGCCATCCATCGTCTTGATTTCAATGTCAAACACGGGTGGAGAAGAAGCCCAGCTAGGTAAGGAAAGTACTAGACTTAAAGTTACGATTAGCCAATGTTTTTTCACGGGAATATCCTATATTTATGTAAGAAAGTGAATGTATGTTCGCTTTGAATTAGAGTAATAACACAATAGTGAAATGCCTCAAGTAAGATCTGCGAATGCGATTAAATTTCTATGATATTTCTATGATATCGATAGTATTCGTGGCTTGTTGGTAATATTTTTGAAATAAAAAACACATTTGGATTTATCATGCTCTTACGTAGTGTCACGTTGCTCATGTTTTAGTAGGCATTCACTATGAGTATTAGTTGTGAGCATTAGTTGTGAGTATTAGTTATGAATATGAGTATGAGTATGAGTATGAGTATGAGTATGAGTATGAGTGTGAGTATAAGTATTAGTATGAATATGAATATGAATATGAATATGAATATTAAATCATTAATAAGTTTAACCGTAAGGCGGTAAGACATGAGCCTTGAAAAAATTATGTCCACACCAGTCGTCAGTGTTGAAATGGATAGCTCGCTCGCAGAGATTAAGCGTATCTTTGAGGATACGGGATTTCATCACTTGGTCGTGGTCGAAGATAATAGGCTCGTTGGCATTATTTCTGATCGGGATTTACTTAAAGCGCTTAGTCCTAAATTAGGTACGGCGGCGGCGTGCGATTCTGATCTTGCGACGCTCAACAAAAAAGCCCATCAAGTTATGACGCGCAAACCTATATGTATACACCGTGAGACTATAGTGCTGAAGGCGATTGAAGTATTCAAAAAGTATAAAATATCCTGCATTCCGGTAGTGGATGATAGGCAGTATCCGGTTGGGATTGTTAGCTGGCGGGATATTTTCATGGCCATAACGACGTGAAGCTAAATCGAAATTAATGTCAGTTATGCTGGGTGAACATTTGCTTGAGTATTGTACGTTGGTAGTGGCGATGAAGTGAATAATGGTGTGATATTCTGATAATTTATGGTTTAAGTCGTTACGCGGTGTTTGATTTCCTCATTTTATTTTGACGATGGTCGGTTCTCGACGGAACGCCTTATTTTGAGATTAAAGGTAGACTTGGCGCTTGCAATTGGTATTAGCAGTCTTACTTGTATGGTTGTTGTCGGTAACAATCACTGTCAACCATTTCTTGTATTATTGTTTGTTTGTAAAAGTTGTTGGCAGTGAGGTTATTATCACACTCAGACGTATTTTGACTTGAGTGGATTACTAAGATTGTGTACTGTTACTTATAACTGTATTAACTGTATTAAGTGTCATGAAGTGATATGACTTGATATAATATCTGTGACCGAGGTTACAATTCCTCAGTCCCCCGCCGTCGGTTAATCAAATGGTTAAGTACGCAGCATATTGATAAGTGTATATTGCTTAAAATAATAGTACGCTATTAGCATGTTATCAACCGAAGCGGCTCCGTAGGATAATCTAATGCTTTTCTTGATAGTGAATATCGATTAACCATTAGATTTGTTTACAACTATTACAAGTTAAAGGATTATTAATGAAATCTTTGGAGAGAGGGTTCATGTTTTATGCGTGTAACCCGAGCGACAGTTATTCGGAGCTATTCGCTTCCGAAATGGCGGATTTGCATATCCTGCCCATTGGGCGGGCGCCAGCAGGTCGTGACGAGGTTTCATTGGTTGATCTTCGAGCTAATGCTTATGAAGTGGATAGCTTTCCTGAGGGTGGGCTGTTTTTGTTATCCGCACGCAATGAGCAGCCTGTTGGCGAGGCTTGGCGTTTTCTATGCGAAGTTGCAGAGCTTGACGACGTTCGCTGGGCTGTTGAACAGCCAAATTGCGAAGCCTTAGTTCTTGCTGAGGGTTTAGGTATCGATCAAATGTTAGCCTTACTTTCAGTGTTAGAAGTAGGGCTACCCATATTGTTTTTTGCTCGCCCAGATATCACCGAAACTGTCGACCTGCTTGCTAGTGGTCTAGCTGGAGTGATCTTTTCGCATGAGTGTGCACTCTATCCTGAATTTAATCTAAGTCGAAATCAGAAAGCTGAGTTTAGGTTGAAAAACGAAGGGAGCGCATTACTGGAGGTGGCCGTTAGTAACTATCAGCGGTATTCACGATTTTCAGACTATTTTAGTCAAATACAGTGGCGACTTTCTGGGTGTAGATCATTATTCGACGATATTACGCACGAAAAACTGCAGTCGGCCAATCTGCTCCTCAGTTTAGGTTCTTCCGCGTCCGCTATCGTAAGGTTTAATTTAGCCGCGACAGACATTTATGTTGCCCTAACTGCGGCCATTACTGAAAATATACTTCCGTTATTTGTCATTGATTCGGAGTTGACAAATGAGCATTGCTCAACGCTAGAGCGTTGCGTTGATTTGTTGGGAGACGTATCTTGGGCGGTCGGCGGAACAATTACTAAGCCAGTATCTTCTCCTGTTCCTCTTCTGAATGCGTGTTTTGCGCGAGTAGAACGATTGACTAGGAGCTCTCAAGGTTTTAACGCTGAATTAAGCTCCAATTCATCTGATTTGTTGACCTTAAATGTAGGGAGCCTGGATGTTTCTTTTCTCGATGAATTGATACAGCGCAGTGATCTTGGGCAGACGAGACTTATCCTTAATCTCAAAACTACGTCGTTGTTTACTCGAGTCTATATCTATAGGCGGCTGGCCCGGTCAATTGATTCTGGAGCTTCTATCGCTTGGTGCGTAGATGCAGCGGATAAGCTCGATTATCGTAGTTTTGAACATTTTTTGGCGTTCCCAGATGTTTTGTCTTCGGCGTTCTCTGGGGTTTCGGTTGATGCGGATTCGATTAGTGCTTCATCGGGTGAACCCGAAATTAACGCCTATGATGGGGTTGCCATAATAGGTATGTCAGCTGTTTTTCCTGAGTCGCAAGATTGCCGAACTTATTGGGAAAATATTCTTGACGGGAAACACTGTGTAACCGAGGTCCCCAATTCTCGATGGGATACCGAAAAACAGTTTGATGCGAATGCAAAGGGTGGACTTAAGTCCAATTCCAAGTGGGGTGGTTTTTTACCTGAAGTGGAGTTTGACCCGACAGAATTTGGCATTCCTCCACAGTCGCTCGCAGCAATCGACCCAGCACAACTTTTGAGCTTAAAGCTCGCCAAGCGAGCGTTGGTAGACTCCGGCTATTGGGATTGTGACGAGTTAGACCGCGAAAACACAAGTGTGATTTTTGGTTTGGAAGGTGGCTCAGAACTGCTTGCGGCTTACGAGATGCGCTCTCGCTTACCTGGTTTGATTGATGGATTACCGGAAGCGCTATTGGATTACTTGCCATCGCTTACCGAGGACTCTTTTGCGGGAACCCTGCCAAATGTCATAGCAGGAAGGATAGCGAATCGTCTAGATTTAAAGGGTCGTAATAGTGTGGTCGATGCAGCCTGCGCGTCTTCGTTGGCGGCACTAGATCAAGCATGTACTGAATTGAAGAGCGGTCGTGCAAATGTTGTGGTTGCCGGTGCGATAGATTTACATAACGACGCGATAGACTATTTGAAATTTTCAAGTGTTGGTGCGTTGAGTAATGAAGGGAGCTGTAAGTCGTTTGCTGGCGACGCGAAAGGAATAACCTTAAGTGAAGGTGCTGGTGTACTCATACTTAAGCGCTACAGCGATGCGGTAAGGGATGGCGATAAGATCTATTCGGTCATTAAAGGTTTGGGTGCATCGAGTGACGGTAAAGCATTAGGTTTAACGGCACCGCGTCATAGTGGGCAGGTTTTGGCGTATCAGCGCGCTTATCGAGAGGCTAACGTTTACCCTGCTAGTGTGGGGCTTATTGAGGGGCACGGTACGGGGACTATTGTTGGCGACAAAGTAGAGCTCGAATCGCTGACAGATTTTTTTCAGAACGCTGGTGCAAAAAACAAATCGATTGCACTGGGGTCGGTTAAAAGTCAAATTGGGCATGCCAAATGTGCGGCGGGTATGGCTGCAGTAATCAAAGCTTCTTATGCGGTATATTATGGAGTTAAGCCCGCAACGCAGAATGTTACCTCGGCTAATAAGTCATACCAAGAGCAAAACTCGCCATTTGAATTTGTCGAAAATGCTACTCCGTGGCCACAAGCCAATCGAATTGCTGGCGTTAGCGCCTTTGGTTTCGGTGGAACAAACTTCCACGCAGTTCTTCAAAATCACACAGCTCTTCAAACTCAAACAGTTGAACGCCCCGAGCTACGTGTGCGTCCACTGTGGCCTAGTGAATTATTCGTACTTCGTGCTAACTCTGAAAGTGAGCTGAATGATCTACTCAAGTTGTTGATAAGCTTAATCCAAAAAGATCATGCACTCGCATTAAGTGATTTGGCGTTCACTTTGGCAACGGATAGTACCTCACCGATAAAAGTAACCTTATGTGCAAGTTCGTCCGATGACCTACTGAAAAAACTGAAACTGGTTCAAAATAAAAAAGCTGGATTCGATATTCATTATTTGAAACCCCGTGATGGTAAGTTGGCGTTTCTGTTTTCCGGCCAGGGTAGTCAGCGTATAAATATGGCTCGCGATCTATTTCTTGCATTTCCGGAAATGCGAGCACTACTCATTGATAATCCCGAATTGACGCGAATTATATTCCCGCCTCGTTGCTTTGACAGTGATATAGAAAAAGCACAGAAAGAGATCATTACAAAGACAGAGAATGCTCAACCAGCATTGGGTATTGTCGACATAGCTATTGCACGATTATTGACGCGTTTTGGCATTAAACCTGATTGTCTGGCGGGCCATAGTTACGGTGAAATTCCTGCGTTGGCGTATGCTGGCGTATTCAATGAGCAAGACATAGTTAAGATAAGTCAAAGCCGAGCCGAGTCGATATTGAGTGCGGTTGTTGACGATGCCGGTGCAATGGTGGCCCTGAATCGCCCATTTGCCGAGCTGAAACCTTTGGTGGACGGACTTCCTCAAGTGTTTTTCGCAAATCATAATTCAGAGTTGCAATGGGTGCTCGCAGGTACAACCTCCTCTATCGAGAAACTTTCAGAGCGACTTGATGAGTTGGGGCATTCTTATACGCGCTTGCGCGTTGCCTGTGCATTTCATAGTCCCGTTATTCAGCAATCTAGTTCACTGTTTGATCAGGCTTTGAGCTCTGTAACATTCTCTGAAATGAATATACCTGTTTGGTCAAATACCAGCGCAGAGCTTTACCCTTCAGATGCAAAAAGTATTAAGGCCCGATTGTGTGAACACCTAATTAAGCCTGTTAAGTTTTTTGATCAAATTAAAAATATGCAGCAAGACGGTGTTGGTATTTTTTTGGAGGTAGGGCCTGGAAGGGTGTTAACAAATCTATCACAGTCAATCTGCGGTTCAGAATCTTTGGCTTTAGCTGTAGATGCTGGGGGCAATGGTTTGACGAGTTTGGTGCGATTATTGGCGCAATACGTAGCGGCGGGTCGACAACTTGATTTTAATGAGCTGTACCGTGATCGAGGATTGCAACGTTTAGATCTAAGTGCGCTGGCAAGCGAACGAAAGAAAAGTGTCATGTGGAGTATATACGGAGGAAAGGCTTCGCCGATATACATGGCGATGCCAAAGAATGGGTTGGGTGAGTTATTGAAACCTTTAAACCTTACTGATGATAAATATAGGGGCGTAGAACTTTCAACGCTCAATTCGAGAGAGACTATGAAAGAGAAACTGGTACTTGATTACTTAGCTAACATGCGTGCAATGATAGATGCACAGCAAAACATAATTATGAGCTATTTTAATGATGGTGAAGCGGGAGGTGCTCAGATGATAACAGAAAATCATGATGCCTCGCCGCTCTCTCAAATTGCGCCGAACGTTCAGCCATTAAGCGCGAGTATAGAGCTGCAAGGGAATACGGCTTTAGCTGAAATTACGCGAGTGAAAACTAAAAGTAGAGGCCTTGATGCTCAAGTCTCCCCGAGCGTAAATGTGGTTGCCGCCTCACTTGATAATGCCAAAAGTATTAGCGTGCTAAATGAAATCATAAAAATTGTTTGTGAGAAAACAGGCTACCCGGTTGATATGATAGAAGCGGGAATGGACTTAGAGGCCGACTTAAGTATTGACTCAATTAAGCGCACTGAAATAATTAATCAACTTAAAGTTACTCTTCCTATCAAGTTTGAAGGTCGAAATTCAGATTTTGTGAAAAACTTAAGCCGAATCAAAACTATTGTTGAATTGGCGGCTGAATTAGATAATGTTCCAGCGACTACAAGCTCGACTACAAGCTCGACTACAAGCTCGACTACAAGCTCGACTACAAGCTCGACTACAAGCTCGACTACAAGCGCTGCGCCCGTCGTGGTGTCGGGTGTAGTTGAATCTGTTGTGCCTTCGTCTAAAGATGTTTCGGTGTTATTACTTCGTGTTGTTAGTGAGAGGACTGGGTACCCAGAAGATATGCTCGAAATGGAAATGGACCTGGAAGCTGACCTGAGTATTGATTCAATAAAGCGAACAGAAATATTCAAAGAATTGATCACTCCACTCGGTCTAGTGAAAGGTAGTGATGAAGCGAAAGCTCTTGTATCGGCTTTATCTAAGTGTAAAACAATGAGCGATATCATTTTTCAGGCAAGCGGCGCTAGTAATCCGGCTTCTAATTCAGATGATACTTCAGATTACAACTCAGTAAACACCTCATTAAGCAATACAGAAGCCTATGCAAAAAAGCCTGAAGCGGCGAACTCAGCTAATATCGAAAGAGTTTGCCGCTATAAGATGGATTCATTCGTCTCAGACGGCGCAATAGACGTTAATTGGTCCTATTTTGAAGGGAAATGTATTGGTATCTATGATGACGGCGCCAAACAGACGGTGGCATTAGCAAAACTGCTAAATGAAAGAGGGTGTAAAGTGATACCTGTCTCACTTGGGAGTTCGTACGATTATCTTGATGTTCTGATATGTCTTAATTTTTCGACTTCTGTAGCCGCTTTAGATTCGAATGAGCTATTTGATTTGGCCAAAAGTCTTGATGCAAATAAGTTAAGTCACTTTTTTATCTGTTCTGATGTCATGAAGCGGATGAATAGCACCGTTGATGCGCCGTCATTTTTAAATGACGTAAATGGCGATTATGGATTCTTAAATACGTTGTCGAAAGAGTGGGAAAGCGTGTGCCGTTTTATCGATTTCGAATATGACGACGTTAACGTTGTCGCTGAAAAGATCTCGGAAGAGCTGTTTAGGTCATCTTCTGACGAGACTGTTGTCAGTTATAAAGAAAGTGGTCGATTTACGTCACGCATGATTGAAAGCGCGCTGGATTTGAGCGAAAGTGCAAATAAATTAGATCTAAGCGTTAATGATACGGTTATTGTACTCGGTGGCGCGCAAGGAATTACTTCTGAAATTGTTCAGCATTTGGCCATGGACGTACCATGTCGCTATATTTTAGTAGGTCGCACAACACTATCATCTCAAGATACAGTAAGCCCAAGTGCTGAGCTGAAACTCACTTTAGCTGAGATTAAAGCGTCGCTAATTTCGACTGGGAAATATAAGACTCCTCGATCTTTAGAAGACGCGGCGCGTTTATTACATAAGCAAAATCAAATAAGTTTAACGCTGGAACTACTGCGTGACAAAGGTGCGAAGGTCGAGTATAGGGCTTGTGATTTAACAGACAAGCCATCCTTTTCGGCACTTATTAGTGATATTAAAAAAACATATGGTGACTTGGCAGGGATAATTCATGCCGCAGGGCACCTTGAAGATAAACTACTCGTTGATAAATCTAGAGAGTCATTCAATCGCGTTGTCTCAACGAAACTTAAGCCTCTTGATGTCATTGCAGAGCACCTCACACCTTCGTTGAAATTTGTGGTTTTATTTTCGAGTGTAACGTCTACATTTGGAAATCGAGGTCAAATTGATTACGGTACAGCGAACGCCGTTTTCGATAAGTTTGCTAATACGCTCAATCGTGAAGGTGGAACGCGTATTATCGCGATTAATTGGGGACCCTGGAAAGGGAAAGGGATGATTGACGCGTCCCTTGAGGCAGATTTCATGCGTCGTGGTGTGACGCTCATTCCGTTGCAGGACGGTGCGAGAGCATTTGTGGAAGAGTTAAAGTTTAGTCCCGGAGGGCAGGCCATATTAATGACGCCTGTTTCAGACATGGATAAGGCCGTTGGTCAATTTTAAATATTTTAAATATTATGAATATTATGAATATTATGAATATTATGAATATTATGAATATTATGAATATTATGAATATTATGAATATTATGAATATTGTCACCTTTAAACAGAAAAAGTAGATGAAAATCAAAACACAAGATGTAGCTGTAGTTGGAATGTCGTGTATTTTTCCTGGCGCGGAGAATGTAACGAAGTTTTGGGATAATATTGTAGATAAAAAATCTGCAATCCAAGATGCACCTGAACATAGGATTCCAAAAAAATTCTACGATCCTAATACAAATGCAGTGGACAGACATTCCGTAATCAAGGGTGGTTTTGTCGACGAGTTTCTCATGTTTGATCCGATTGAGTTTGGCATGGTTCCAAACTCAGTTAAAGGGACGGAACCCGATCAGTTAATGGCTCTGAAGTTGGCCAAAGATGCTTTAGTTGATGCCGGTGTTTTTGATAAAAATCTATCGCTTGAAAAGGCGGGTATCATTATCGGTAAGGGCGGCTCGAGCGGTATTGAGTCACTCAAATTTAATGAGGTCGTCACTGGCGCCGAAAACATCTATAACTTATTGAAAGCTTGTCTGCCGCATTTAACAGAGGATGAACTTAATCGAGCGAAAGCAGATTATCAAAAGCAGTTTGGTAAATTTTCGTCAGAAAATATTATGGGTACCGTGCCCAACCTAATATCATCCCTAATATCAAATCGGTTTAACTTTGGCGGCCCGGCATACACATTGGATGCAGCTTGCGCTAGTTCGCTTTTAGGCGTCGATCACGGTATGCGTGAATTGCAGTCAGGCCGTTGTGACTTAATGGTCATTGGTGCGATACACCTGGGTCAGACGCCATCATTCTGGAGCTTTTTCCAAACATTAGGCGCGCTTTCCAAGCAGCAGCAAGTTAGACCCTTCGACAAAAACGCCGACGGAGTTTTAGCGGGTGAAGGTTGCGGTTTCGTTGTACTGAAAACCCTAAAAGATGCTGTTCGTGATGGACATCGTATTTACTCGGTTATTAAAGGCGTCGGCATTGCCAGTGACGGTAGCCATGCAAGCGTGATGAGTCCATCGTCAGTTGGTCAGGTCAAGGCGATAGATCAGGCGTGGAGCTTTGCCGGTTTAGACAAAAAGAATATTGGTTTTATTGAAACCCATGGCACAGGCACTGGACTAGGGGATAAAACCGAACTAGAAACATTGGCCGCTGCATTTCCGCAAAAAGAAGCGAACCTTAAGGCTGGCTTGGGCGCGGTTAAAGCGAACATCGGACACCCAATGGCTGCAGCCGGGATGGCTGGCTTTATCAAAACATCAATGGCCTTATATAAAGGTATTATTCCACCAACGATCAACTGTGATGATCCGTTGGACTCCATGGATGATACCTGTTTTAAACCAGTGCAAGACGAGATTGACTGGCAAAGTTCTGGTCTACCACTTGTGGCCGGTGTTAACGCTTTTGGATTTGGCGGCGCTAATGCGCATGCCGTTTTGACTCAATATCAAAGTGAAGGTGTTAGTGATAAAAACAAGGTTCTACTGTTGGCGCGTAATAGCCTAGCCGAACTGCGAGTCGCAATAGAGACAGAGGATTATACTGTAGGTGTTGGTCAATATCGTATTGCGGTTTTCAATCCTACGCCTAAGCGTTTGGAGTTGGCCTTACGGGTTATTGATAAAGGTATTGATTGGCGTGGTCGTCAAGATATATGGATGGTTGTCAATCCACTGTTAGCGAAAAACGAAAAACTATCTTTTTTGTTTCCGGGGTTAGATTTGCCAGCCTTAGATGCGCTTTCTGAAACGGATCTACGGGAACTGGCAGCAGGCTTCGACTTAGAGCTTGGCTTTGATGAAGCGAATGGGTTGTCAAAAAATAAAGCGAGAGTACTTGAAGTCTATCAATCACACATTATAAAAGCACTTGCGGCTATCGGTTTGCACGCAGACTCAGTCGGCGGGCATAGTTTGGGTGAGTGGACTGCATGCGGCGCATACAACATTGTTGATGCCGATTCTATTGTAGCGCTTAATGAAGTTTTAAGTCACGTCGATTTTCAACCTATTGATGCTCAATATTTAACGATTGACTGCAGTCTTGAAGAATTGAAACCGTATCTTGATAGTAATAGTGATGTTTACTTATCAAACGAAAATTGTTTTCAGCAGGTTGTTGTTGCGGCTAGACCGAATGTTATAAGTGAATTTAAAGAGCGTTTATTAAACGCCGGTATTAGTAGCCGAATTTTACCTTTCGAAACCGGTTATCATAGCCCATTTGCGGCAGAGCACTATGACTTAGTGAAAGACCAAGTCTCCACAATCGTCAAATTTAAAAAGCCAAAGATAGACCTTTGGTCTTGCATTACGGCTAAAAAGTATCCTCATCTAGAGAGTGATATACGTCAGCTTCATAAAGATTTTATTACTCAGCCTGTACGGTTTCGAGAAATGATCGAAAACATGTACAAAGATGGTAGCCGGGTATTTGTGCAAATCGGTGCTGGAGCACTCGTTGGTTTTGTTTCAAATATCCTGGCAAAAAAAGAGCATGCTATTTTCGCCTCGGGAAGTTCAAAGTTAGGAACGATTAGCCAAATTAAACGCGTGGTGGCGGCGGTTTTTACTGAAGGTCGAGCAGTCGACCTATCATTTTTGGACCTACTTCCGGTTAAAAAAGTTAAGCGCAAGGGCTTGACGTTTAAAGTTGATATGACTTATCCATTTATTGACGGTGATGTAGTGGTTTCGTCAATTCGCAGCTCGCTTAAAGCTGACTCTAGTCATAGTCATAGTCATAGTCATAGCCAGTCTGCAGCTGCCGCCAGTAATGCATCAAATACAGCTCTAAAAGAGCGCGTTTTGAATTCGTTTTCTGAAAATATCCAACAAATGAATCGCGTGCAAGATGAGTTTCTGCTACGAATGGGGTCGCCGTCGGCCACTCAAAAATCTGTGATTAAACAGGACATGCATAGAGAATTCCAGTTAGATTCAGATGTATATCCATTCTTAAAAGACTATCTTCCGTATAAAACGAATACCTCCACGGCTAGTAAAAATCATGTGTCGGGCCTTGGTGTGGCTGGTATTGTAGTGCCAATGGCAATGTATATCGAACTGGCCATTGACTTGTTTTCGACGAGCCAACCGGGTGTGACACTTTCATCTGCACGTTCTGTGATTTTGAATGAACGTGCGAGTACAGCGTGTGGTCCCTCCGTGTCGATGCATGGAAGGTGGATCGACAATGAAACAGTGCGGTTTTCCATTAAAAATGTTTTTGAAGTGGATTTTAGCTTAAATCAAGATGAGTTTGACGAGACCCTTTATCAAACGTCAAAAGCGATGCCTAAAAAACTACCGGTTATTGACTCGGAAATATATAATGAAGCGTATATCCCTCATGGCCAGTCATACCAAGGCATTAAAAATATAGGTATATTGCAGCAGAATTCAATTGAAGTCAGTATACGTGGCCAATATGCTAAGGGCGCACTGATTGATTCAGCTATACAGGCTGCTAGCCTGCTGGAGCATTTCTCATCGTTGGGTTATAGAAAACAAATCAAATCGATTGCGGCAATTAATTATTTCCAGAGTCCCTTAGATCAAAGTGGTGAGTTTTCGTGCCGTGTTGTCAAGAATGACGATTCTGGGGCGATTAATGTATTACTTTCAAGACAAAATAAGGCATGGTGTGAAATTAGAGGAATTGTTTTTTATGAAAACGATATCGATGAGCATGCTTGGAGTGTAATTACTAAACCTGAAATGAATTTCTTAACGCAATCGATAGACGACAGTCTATGTGTGATGGACCATTCTCGTTACCAAGATCACTTTAGCCAGAATCTTCTAAGTTCACATTATTATTTCGGCATGGATACGTGTAGCGATTGGTCCGGAGGCGCCAAGGTCATTGCCGTTAAGGATGCCATTAGAAAAAATATACTTTCAGTTGCTCAGCGTGTTATTCATCCTGCTTCATTGGAGGTTAACAAAGTATCAGAGAATGTATTTTACAGCACAATTGATAGTCGTGAGTATTATGCGACTACAGCTAGTAGTGGTGACTTCAGCGTTGCTATTCAGTCTGACAAAAAATCTATTGTGGTTATTGAAGAAAAGCGTGAACTTGAATGCCAAAATGTAGATATTCCGCTTGCTAATAACAATGCTTTTCTTGGCGAGAACGAAGGAAAGCTTCGGGCTATTAGTAAGGTATATTTAAGCACGGTTAATAAAAAGTCGCTTACAGATGAAGACGTACCGGTGCGTAAGTTATCACCTAAGTGCTTTTCGGTAGGTGGTAAAGAAATTAACGTTGTTCACTATAAAAATCATTACATCGCTTGGTCGATATAAACAATTTAAAACGGAGATAGTATGTCTGAAGTTGAAATAAATGAAACTCTTGAAGTAGTCCATGGTTTTTTGGGTGAAGTCATCGGCGAAGAATTTATCGATGAATACGAAATCGAGCTGGAGAGTACTCTTACCGGCGATCTAGAAATGGAAAGCATAGAAATCGTAGAGCTCGCGCAAAAAGTCAAAGCAAAATACGGCGAAACTGGCGATATGTCAGTTTGGATGGCGAAGTTAAGTTTAGAGCAGCTGGTCAAGCTTACCGTCGGCGATATTGTTAAGTTTATCTCTGATGCCCAAGCTTAACGTTGCAAGCGGAAGCCTCGTTAATTACGAGGTGTTAAATCCTGACGCTGAAGAGTGTGTTGTCTTGATTCATGGAATGTTTGGCAACCTCTCACAGTTCTATCTTACGATTGCTCCGTTCTTGGCACAGCATTACAAAGTCGTGATCTTTGATTTGAAAAGCCATGGCCGTAGTGAAAAATCTGAATCCGGTTACGATTTGGTCTCGCTGTCAAATGACGTTAAAGAACTTATGGATGCTTTGTCGATTCAGAAGTCGAGCTTGCTTGGTTTTAGTTATGGTGCCCTCGTTGCGTTGAAGTTTGCCATGCTTAATCCAGCTAGGACCACAAAAGTTGTCGCTATCGAAGTTCCTGATAAGCCCATACATGACTTTAAGAAAAGAGGCACGTATACCTTTGATGACTTCTGGGGTTTTGTTATCTACCTCAATACGAACATTCGAGAAAACTTTTTTCGTAGCAAACGTCAAATTGAAAATACTTTTAAGGTTTATGATTATATATTTAATCAAACGACATTTTCAGATGATATGAACGCCGAGCCTGAATTTGTTGAATCAGACTATAAAATGGTGAAATCTCCAGTATTGTTGGCTTTTGGTAAGGCTTCTCCTTGTTTTGGTGAGTTTAATCGCATCAAAAATTGGATAAAGAATGCAGATATATATTTAGACGACGGCGACCATGGATTTTTTATGGATAAAGTGGAGGCTTCATCTTCAAGGGTTATCTCTTTTCTAGCAGCGCCAGTTAAATCTGAGTCCGTACCGAAAATATTGCAAGACGCCTAACCTGATCAACTCACACCATGTGTGAGAAGGGAACATACTGGAAATTAATAAAATGAATAAGCGTATAGGGATTGTTGTTCCTCCATATTTAGGACATATATTTCCAACATTGGGAGTTGGGAGAGAACTCTTACAGTTGGGCTACGAAGTATATTGGATGTGCCACCTGGATTATATCGAGAGTATGATTCCCGATGGAGGGAAGTTCATTTTTATAGGCAAGGAAAAAGCTGGCCAAGAGGGTAGAAATAGCTCAAATTCTCACGGGATACAAAGCCTAAAAAATCTATACGAAGATACATTGATACCATTGAACGAGCAGTTGTATACACAACTATCGACGGCTCATAATCAATACGGTTTTGATTTTATTATTAGTGACCATCAGACATTTTCAACACCGCTATTCGCAGTACTGAATAATATTCCGTATTGCATGTCTATTACGGCCCCTGCTACGCTTGAGGAATCCGAACACTTCCCCGAAGTGAATCGCTACGAGCGGGAAGTCGTTGAAGCGTTTCAGCAACGTATCGGTTCGTTTGATAGTGAGGCCTTAAGCTATAACGCACCTATAAATCTTGTTTATAGTAGCCGCGAGTTACTTGATAGCCAATTGGATGGCAACCGGTATCATTTTGTTGGCCCTTCTATTGAAAATCGTACTGAATGGCCTATCGACCTTTCTCGCATAGAGTCGAATATCGGATCTCGCCCAGTCATACTGGTCTCTTTGGGCTCACTGTTAAAGAGAGAAGAACGATTCCTCGACTTGCTTATAGACGCATTCTCTGAAGAAGATATATGCGTGGTACTTGTTGGCGAAAAAAATGTGCGTTCGCACTGGCCAAGTAATTTTGAGGTTCACTCTTATATACCTCAGCTTCAAGTCCTAGCGTTAGTTGATGCTGTAATCTGTCATGCTGGACACAATACTGTTTGTGAAGCACTTAGTTTTGGTTTGCCCTTAATTACACTGCCTGTCGCGTTCGATCAATCATTTGTTGCGTCAAAGGTAGCTGCGTGTGGCGCCGGAATTCGTTTGAAATACAAACGTGTTAAAGCATCTGTCTTGCGCGAATCTTTACGTAGTATTTTAACCGATGAACGCTATCGTAATGCTGCAACTGAGGTGCAAGAATCGTTCGCTCGTGCAGGCGGTTCAAAAGTGGCTGCGGATATTGTGCATCAAGCTGTACTTGACGACGTTGGCCGTAAATCACTGGAGCTGCACTGTGCTTAAGTTTGTTATATTTATTCCGCCAAAACTCGGTCACATTAACCCGACTTTAGGTGTGGGTGCAGAATTGCTACGTCGCGGACATCAAGTCGTTTGGCTTGGCTTTCGCGAGCTACCGCTTGATGTCTTACCTCCGGGTGGTGAATATTATTATCCTGAGGAGTTTCAACAAGAAAAGGAATTGGTGGAACATGTCTTAGGGCGGCAAGATGAAGCCGCCAAAAACACCGCAAACAAGATGATTAAGTGGGCACTAACGTCGACTTGGTTGCCGTTCTGTCACATGGTTATGAAGCACTTACCGAGCATACTCGAACGCATGAAACCCGATGTTTTGTTTCATGATGAGGGACTTGTCGCAGCGGCTATGTGTGCGCATAAAATGGGCATTCCCTATGCTACATCGATTACAGCGGCTCCTGGGCTATATTACCCAGCATCAAAGGTTTTGCTTCAAGATGATGAAGAGTGGGTTGCCGAGCAGGTGCTCGCGTTGAAAACTCAGTATGGCGTCGACACTAAATCCAATGTGTTTAACTCCCCGAATGTAAATGTGATCTATACCGAACGATCATTTGTTCATGGTGATGTATTTCCCGGTAATTATTATTTCACCGGCCCGGCACTAGCAGGGCGTCCACCCGCGTCAGAATTGGATTTATCATTATTTAGCCTGAATAGTAAGACTATTTATGTTTCGACGGGCTCCTTACTTGAAGACGTGAAGCGATCATTTTATTCAAAAGCAATCGCAGCATTTGCAGATAAAGATATAACGGTATTGGTTACGGCGCCGCAGGACCTATTTGAGCAATGGCCAAATAATTTTCACGTGCAACCGTATTGGCCTCAACTCGAATTACTTAAAAAAGTTGATGCGATCGTGACTCCAGGGGGCTTTAATACGATTAACGAAGCCCTTTTATTTGGTGTGCCGATGCTCGTTATTCCTTTGGCCAATGACCAATTCTACAATGGTGCCTTGGTTGAGCAATCCGGCGCTGGGCTTCGTCTTCGCTTTCGCCGTTTAACTGTCGACCAGCTTTCAAATTCAGTGGATGAGCTGCTAAATAATTCACGTTATAAGAATGCAGCCATTTCTCTAAAAGAAAAGCTTGAGGCGGGTGGCGGCGGTAATAAAATAGCCGACCTTCTCGAAAGCTTACACGAAAAATCTCCGTCTAGTGTTTGCGAAAATTCGGCATAGTCTAACGATCCGCACAATCAATTTTATTTGAGATTAAATCATGGCGAAGATCGCTATCACATCAATACCGTATTGGGGGCATGTTAATGTTACGCTCTCGATCGGTGCGCTGCTGCTTGAGCACGGTCATGAAGTAACGTGGTTTTTAGCGCGTGATATGAAAAACCTCGTATTACCTGAAGGCGGAAAATTGGTTCTTACCAATCGTCAAGAGGACATTGCGTTAACGAATGTTCTGGAACTTCTCGATTCAGGGAAAAGCAAATCGGCAATGGACGGTTCCAAGTTTGTACTTGAAGAAGTGCTCCTGCCTTTATCCTCACTGATGCACGATGGTTTAACGCGGGCTTTGGATGTATTTAAACCGGATGTGTTAATTCATGACGAGCAAACGTATATTGGTGCAATCTGTTCGACACAGCTAAATATCCCGTTCATTACCACGCATGTTGCACCTTCAGGTATATTCGAAACTACCGAATCAACAGCAATATCGGATTGGTACTTTGCCGAGATTGAAAAATTCCAAGTATCGTTTGGCCTGCCTGCGGTGCCGCATGTTGTACGCTCAGAAAAATTAGGTTTAACGTTTTGTCCCCGGGACTTTTCGAACCCTTATGAGTTAATGAACGGGCAAGTTTTCGTTGGCCCATGTCTCGATGCTCCTAGGCGATATGCCGAGAGCTTTGACTACGAACGCCTAACGACTAATGGAAAGAAAAACTTGATGGTGTCGATCGGGACACTATTAACGGTTGAAGCTAGTCGATTTTATCAAAAAGTTATCAATGATTTCC
>JBLIMQ010000085.1:0-19543 GCA_047638775.1 Flavobacteriales bacterium | reverse complement strand
CTGGACTTACACCTTAGACCAAAGCGCCGTGCAAAATTTAGACGCTGGAGACGTAGCAACAGACACCATTACCTACACCGCGACTGACGGCACGGCACAACAAATTACCGTCACCATTAACGGCAGCGATGATGCGTCTGTTGTAGCGGGCACCTTCACCGATACTATTATTGAAGGGAATATCGGTGGTTCTGCAGTAAGAGCTGCAGGGGTGTTGAGTATTAGTGATGTGGATGACGACGATGCTCCAGTGTTTGAGGATCAAGCGAGAGTCGCAGGTGATAATAGATTAGGAAGTTTTAGTTTAAACGATGGCGTTTGGGGCTTCGTCACGAACCAACGAGTGATTCAGGATTTAGATGTTGGGGATTCAGTCACCGATACGGCTATATTCACGGCCACAGATGGTACTGAACAGCATATAACCGTGACCATAAACGGCAGCGATGATGTGTCGGTTGTAGCCGGAATATTTACGGATACCGTTGGCGAAGGCAATGTTGGTGATGCGGCCGCTACAGCAGCTGGCACTTTATCGATAAGTGATGTTGATGGCGACGACAACCCTAGTTTCGCTGACCAAGCTAGTACCGTTGGCGATAATGCCTTCGGTAGTTTTGCTCTCGCTGGCGGAGCCTGGGTCTACACCTTAGATCAAAACACGGTTCAAAGCCTTGATGCCGGCGATGTAGCAACAGACACGATTACGTACACCGCGACCGATGGCACCGCACAACAAATTACCGTCACCATTAACGGCAGCGATGACGCGTCCATTGTGGCCGGGACTTTTACCGATGATGTGGCCGAAGGCAACGTTGGCGATGCGGCCGTGACAGCCACGGGCACTTTATCCATCAGTGATGTCGATGGCGATGATGCCCCGGCATTTAATGATCAAGCCAGTACAGCGGGTGATAACGCTTTGGGCAGCTTTGCCCTAATAGGTGGAAATTGGACTTATACACTTGATCAAAGCGCCGTACAAAATTTAGATGCTGGCGATGTTGCAACAGATACCATTACCTACACCGCAACTGACGGCACCGCACAACAAATTACCGTCACCATTAACGGCAGCGATGATGCGTCTGTTGTGGCCGGCACCTTCACCGATGACGTAGCCGAAGGCAATGTTGGCGATGCGGCCGCGACAGCAACAGGCACTTTATCCATCAGTGATGCCGATGGCGACGATTCTCCGTCATTTAATGATCAAACCAGCACAGCAGGTGATAACGCTCTGGGCTCTTTCGCACTAACGGGTGGAAACTGGACCTACACGCTTGACCAAAGCGCCGTACAAAATTTAGATGCTGGCGACGTTGCGTCAGACACGATTACCTACACCGCAACTGACGGTACTGCACAACAAATTACCGTCACCATTAACGGTAGTGACGATGCCTCAGTAGTCGCGGGAACTTTTACTGATGACGTAGCAGAAGGCAATGTTGGCGATGCGGCTGTGACGGCAAATGGAACCTTATCCATTAGTGATGTTGATGCTGACGATGCACCGGTTTTCAACGATCAAGCCTCAACTAGTGGTGACAATGCTCTAGGCAGTTTTGTCCTAAGCAGTGGTAATTGGATCTACACGCTAGATCAGAACGCCGTACAAAATTTAGATGCTGGCGATGTCGCAACAGACACGATTACCTACACCGCGACCGATGGTACTGCACAACAAATTACCGTGAGCATTAACGGTAGTGATGATGTCTCAGTAGTAGCGGGCACATTTACCGATGATCTGGCCGAGGGCAATATTGGTGATGCCGCAGCAACGGCAACCGGAGCCTTATCCATTAGCGATCTGGATGCGGACGATGTCCCGGTATTTAATGACCAAGCCTCTACGGTTGGCGATAATGCCCTAGGTAGCTTTGCTTTAACCGGTGGAACTTGGATCTATACCTTAGACCAAAGCGCTGTACAAAATTTAGATGCTGGCGATGTTGCAACTGACACGATTACCTACACCGCAACCGATGGCACCGATCAACAAATCACCGTGACAATTAACGGTACCAGTGACGCCTCTGTTGTCGCGGGCACCTTTACCGATACTATTATTGAAGGGAATATCGGCGATCCTGCCGTAAGAGCTACAGGGTTGTTGAGCATTAGCGATGTGGATGACGATGACGCTCCAGTGTTTGAGGATCAAGCGAGGGTCTCAGGCGATAATAGATTAGGGAGTTTTGTATTAAACGATGGTGTTTGGGTCTTCATTACGAACCAACGAGTTGTTCAGGACCTAGATGTTGGAGATTTCGTCACAGATACGGCTATTTTCACCGCCACTGATGGCACTGAACAGCATATTACCGTGACCATTAACGGCAGCGATGATGCGTCGGTTGTAGCGGGCACCTTTACCGATACTATTACTGAAGGTAATGTTGGTGATGCGGCGGTTACCGCCACGGGTATTTTATCAATTAGTGATGTTGATGGCGACGATAGCCCCAGTTTTGCTGATCAAGCCAGCACTGTTGGTGATAACGCTTTGGGTAGTTTTGACCTAACGGGTGGAAATTGGATTTACACGCTTGATCAAAACGCCGTTCAAAATTTAGATGCCGGTGATGTTGCCACAGATACGATTACCTACATCGCAACTGATGGCAGCACGCAAGAAATTACGGTCACAATTAACGGCAGCGCTGATGGGTCTGTTATTGCAGGCATATTTACAGATAGTGTTGCCGAAGGAAATGTTGGTGATACGGCCGCGACAGCAGAGGGTACCTTATCAATTAGTGATGTTGATGACGATGATAGCCCCGTGTTTAATGATCAGCTATCAACGGTTGGTGATAGCGCATTAGGTAGTTTTGTCTTAACGGGTGGCATTTGGGTGTTCACCTTAGATCAAAGCGCGGTTCAAGGCTTAAATGTTGGCGATGTCGCCACAGACACGATTACTTACACCGCAACCGATGGCTCCACGCAAGAAATTACGGTTACGATTAATGGTGCTGATGAGGGTGGCGTTGTAGCAGGTAGCTTTACGGATAGTGTTACCGAAGCCAATATAGGCGATGCGGCTGTAACTGGAACGGGCACTATAAGTATTAGTAATGCTGGCGCTTCTGAGGCCCCAGTGTTCAATGATCAAGCCTCAACCACGGGTGATAATGCCTTAGGTAGCTTTGTTCTAACGGGTGGTACTTGGGTGTACACGCTTGATCAAAGCGCGGTTCAAGATTTAGATGCGGGTGATGTTGCTACAGATACGATTACCTACACCGCAACTGATGGTGCCGCGCAAGAAATTACGATTACGATTAACGGCAGCGATGATGCCGCTATAGCGGCTGGCACGTTTACGGATAGTGTAGCGGAAGGCAATGTTGGAGACGTTGCCGTTACGGCAACCGGTGGAATAAGTATTAGTGATGTGGATGGAGATGATACTCCTCTATTTAATGACCAAGCGTCAACAGTTGGTGATAATGCTTTAGGCAGCTTTGTTTTAACAAGCGGTACTTGGGTCTATACGCTTGACCAAAGCTCCGTTCAAGATTTGGATGCGGGTGATATATCCACTGACACTATTACCTACACCGCAACCGATGGCACAGCACAACAAATTACGGTCACGATTAACGGTAGCGATGATGCTGCTACGGTAGTCGGCACCTTTACCGATACCGTTGCCGAAGGCAATAATGGTGATCCAACTGTTAGCGCAACGGGCGCTTTATCCATTAGCGATCTGGACGGAGACGATGTTCCTGCGTTTAATGACCAAGCCTCAACTGTTGGCGATAATGCTCTAGGTAGCTTTTCCCTAACTGGTGGTGTTTGGGTGTATATTTTAGATCAAAGCACCGTTCAAAATTTAGATGCCGGTGATGTTGCGACGGATACGATTACTTACACCGCAACTGATGGCACCACACAAGAAATTACGGTCACAATTAATGGCAGCGACGATGCGGCCGTTATTGCAGGTACGTTTACCGATAGTGTTGCTGAAGGTAATGTTGGCGATGCGGCTGCGATCGCAACGGGCACCTTATCGATAAGTGATGTTGATGGTGATGATAGTCCCGTGTTTAACGATCAGGCTTCAGCTGTCGGTGATAGTGCCCTAGGTAGTTTTGCGCTAACCGGTGGCAGCTGGGTTTACACTTTAGATCAAAGTGCCGTTCAAGATTTAGATACTGGTGATATTGCCTTTGATACGATTACCTACATCGCAACGGATGGCACAGCGCAAGAAATCACGGTCACAATTAACGGCAGCGATGATGCCGCTATTGTAGGTGGCACCTTTACGGATACCGTTGCTGAAGGCGATATCGGTGATCCAGCTGTGACCGCCTCGGGTACTTTATCTATTAGTGATGCGGACGCTGATAGTTCACCCATATTTAACGATCAAGCTAGCACCATTGGAGACAATGCGTATGGTAGTTTTGTTCTAGTGTCAGGAGTCTGGACCTACATCCTCGACCAATCGACGGTTCAAAATTTATCTGTTGATGATACTGTTGAAGATCAGATCACTCTTACGGCATCTGATGGAACTACTCAGCAGTTAACAGTTTCGATTACGGGAACAAATGACGTTCCCACTGTGACACCATCAAGTGAGTCGACCTCTAACGACACCGAACTAGTATCTACTGTTAACGTGGCTTCAGATGTGGATGGCTCCGTTATTAGTTATTCTGTCGAAACTGGACCGGCTGATGGCCTGTTAGACTTCAATGATGACGGTAGCTTTAGCTTTGACCCAGGTACAGACTTTGACGATTTAGCGCTGGGTGAGTCTCGTGACGTTAATTTTACCTACGTTGCAACGGATGACGCGAATGAAAATAGTGACGCCGCTTCTGTAACGATTACTGTCGAAAGTGCGGATGTAATTCCAGAAGTGGTCGCAACGGCTATTGATATTGCTAGTGAAGATATTGTCTTAAATCAAACCTTTGATGAGAGTGTTATTCCTGCCGTCGATGGTGGATCCTATGATGATGCGACTGGGGTTGATTCGGCCAGCCTGGCATTACCCTACGATAGCAATACATTGGATTTCAATTTCGTTAGCGAGTCGGCCGGTTTTAATAATAGTGTTGGCTGGTATCAGATTGATGCAAACGGTGTAATTACAGATGTTCAGTATCTATGGGAAAATAGTAATAGCATTGCCGCCGGGGCCGAAAATATTAGCGTTTCTGGTGTGGAAGCGTCTGGAATCGGATTTTTCTTGAGTCAAGATGGTTTTGATCGCGACACGGATGAAATTAATGATGTTTTAGCGGGAGGAGGTATTCTCCGATTTGAAAGTGCCCCAGGTGTTTTATCTAATATTTCTGATACCTCTTCGCAACTTGTTTATTACTCTGAAGGAACACAGAGTGATCCAGCTGGTGATCGAGTGGAGATGACAATTACATATCACGCGGCTTACCCGAACTTAAATAGTGATGGTTTAGAGCACGTTCGTTCAGGTATAGCGGATGGGGATACTCAACAATTAGTTATTGCCTTCGAGGATCTTACGCCTAACAACCCTGCAGCACCGAATAATGGTCCTGATTGGGATCTACGCGATTTAATTCTTAGTGTCGAAATTAGTAGTGATATTTTGAATACTTCTGACATCGTATCTTCGGTAGACATTACAGATAACGGCATAGCGTTAGAATCCGCAACAGTGCAATTAGATATCGGTCGGGTTAACGATATCCTCATTTTTGATAACGACGGAGATACGCTAGCGAGTTCTTACGGTATTAGTTCCAGCTACGATAGTGACGACAGGCTCTTAAGCTTGAGCGGTGACGCAACTATTGCGCAGTACGAAGAAGTACTAGCGGCCGTTCGTATTGCCAGTTACGAAACACTGGGAAGTGAGCCGCGCGAGCTGTCGTATACCGTTACAGATAGCAACGGTAATGTGAGTGAATTGGCCAGTGTGAACTTAAATGTGGATGCCGCTTACTTATATGATGAAAATGACTTTGTTCGTGGTGAGATAGGTGATCCAATTATTGGCGGGATTGGCGACGATATTCTTATCGCAACAACAACTCAGGACCAATTTGTTTGGCGCTCAGGCGATGATAATCTAGTAGAGCCGGCTACCGATACGGTAGTTGATTTTAGTGTCGGGCTTGGTGGTGACGTCTTAGATCTATCCGATTTATTACAAGGTGTAGAGGAGGTAGCGGCGACGCTCGATGACTATTTAAGTTTTAGTCACGACTCCGGAACAACCAGTATTTTAATCGATAGTGATGCGGCCGGTGCGAATGATGTGAGCCAAACCATCGTATTGCAAGGTGTAGATCTATCTGGATTGGGTACAGATACGCAAATTATTGAACAAATGTTGTTAAACGGTAATTTGAATACAGAGTAAATTAAACAAAGTCCTACAAAGAAACCCTTGCTGTGAGGCAAGGGTTTTTTTATGCTTACTAATCTAGTGAATGTTGCTTAAATTTAGATTACGTCACTATAGATTACGTCACTATGGATTTCTTCAATACAAACTACTTCAATACACCTTACTTAGATGTGGTTTTTTTTAATCTGAGGCGTGTTAAATTCATTTAGTTTATCCGACTAATATTCGAGACCATTATGCTAAAAGCGTTCATCTTCGGTTTGATTTTATTCCAGCTCATCATGCCGGCTAGTGCATCAGAGCCCATAGTTAATGGTGAGTGGATTCAGGGCGGTTTATTGACGGTAAAAACAAATGCCGCGTATGTCGACATTCTTAACCGAAGAATTAAAGTAGAAGCTGATGGTCGTGTCACTTTTGGACTTGGACGTGATACGCCGGCGAAAATTGAATTGGCGCTAGAGTACAGTGATGGACGTTCCGAAAAATATACCTACGCGGTTGTGCAGCGCGAATACAAAACACAGAAAATTAGTGGTGTCGAAAAAAAATATGTAGCGCCTCCTGCCGAGGTCTCGGCACGAATTAAAGGCGATAATAAAGAGATTCGTAACGCTCGAATGAAAACACGAGAAGCTTCGGACTTCTTAGCTCAATTCATCTTGCCAGCAGAAGGGCCGGTAACGGGTGTTTATGGTAGTCAGCGTGTATTTAATGGCGTGCCCAAGCGGCCACACTATGGCTTGGATTTGGCCGGTCCTGTCGGCACGCCTGTTTATGCGCCGGTTGCCGGTCGGGTTAATTTATCACACGCTGATATGTATTATTCTGGCGGAACCTTGATTTTAGGTCATGGTCAGGGTATTAGTTCTACCTTCATTCATTTGAGTAAGTTACATGTAAAAGTGGGGGATATGGTGAAGCAGGGTCAACTTATTGCCGAAATCGGCGCTACGGGGCGAGTAACAGGTCCGCATCTCGATTGGCGTATTAACTGGTTTGAGCAACGCTTAGATCCTGCACTTGTGATGAAAGGGCTTTATTTACCATAATTTACCGTAATATTCCGGAAATCAGGGCGTTTCAGCGTGATATTTCTTATGGGTTCTCGTAATTGCTCACTCATTGGGCTAGTTATAGCGCAACTCATGGAGCTAGCCACAAAGACTGTGTACAATCTCGTTTTTTGAAACTTGTAGGAGCACCAAATGATCGATAAAAAACTACTTAGCCTATTAGTTTGTCCTGTAAGTAAGGCGCCATTAATACATGATGAGGCTAAGCATGAATTAGTCTGTGTCGCGAGCGGTCTTGCTTACCCTATACGTGATGATATTCCCGTAATGTTGGAAACTGAAGCGCGTGAGCTAAATCTAGAAGAGCGCGAAAGTTATTCTGCCTAAATCCGTTATGGGTAGTGTAATTACTTGAGTTAAGTGGATGAGTTAAGTACCTGAATTAACTGTCTAGATTAAGTACCTAGATTAAGTACCTAGATTAACTGCCTCAATTAATTGGATGAGCTGAGATGAGCGAAAAAACACTATTTAGCAAAATTCTTGATGGTGAAATCCCCTCGGATATTCTCTATCAAGATGAACACTGTTTTTGTATTCGAGATATTAACCCCCAAGCACCAACGCATGTATTGGTTATACCCAAAAAACCGATAGCACGATTGGTCGATGCGCAGAGCGACGACGAGGTTTTACTTGGTCGTTTGATGCTCGCTGTCGGTAAAATCGCGAAACAGTTGGGTGTTGGCGATGCTTTCCGTGTTTGTATAAATAACGGAGCGGCGGCGGGGCAAACCGTATTCCACCTGCATGTGCATATACTAGCGGGCAAGACTTTTAACGAAAACTCTTTATCTATGCACTAACGCTGTGCATATCGAAACCAAACCAAACCAAACGAAACCAAACGATCTATGAAAAGCGCTGTATTACGTCAAAAATTCTTAGAATATTTTAAATCCCATAATCATGAAATTGTCTCGAGCAGTTCCTTGATCCCCGGTAATGACCCTACACTTCTGTTTACCAATGCCGGTATGGTGCAATTTAAAGACGTATTTCTTGGTCAGGATAAGCGTGCATATAGTCGTGCTACCAGTTCGCAGAAGTGTGTGCGGGCCGGTGGTAAGCATAACGATTTAGAGAACGTCGGTTATACCGCGCGTCATCACACGTTTTTTGAGATGCTCGGTAACTTTAGTTTTGGTGATTACTTTAAACGTGATGCGATTCAATTAGCGTGGACTTTCTTAACGGAAGTTCTCGACCTACCCGAAGAGAAACTCTGGATTACGGTCCATACTTCTGATGATGAAGCGGCCGACATTTGGATTAAAGAGATGGGCGCTAGCCCAGATCGCTTTTCGCGTTTGGATGAAGATAACTTCTGGCAAATGGGTGATACCGGTCCTTGTGGCCCAAGTTCAGAAATATTTTATGATCATGGCGCCGATGTCCCAGGTGGGCCTCCTGGCAGCCCAGACGATGATGGTGATCGTTATATCGAAATTTGGAATTTGGTGTTCATGCAGTATGAGCGCCAAGCAGACACCTCACTAGTGCCGTTACCTAAGCCTTCAGTTGATACGGGTATGGGCTTAGAGCGTATTGCGGCTGTATTGCAGGGTGTGCACAGTAATTACGAAATCGACCTGTTTCAGGCGCTTCTAGCCGCAGCGCAAAAGGCCTGTGGCTCGGAAGATGCTGATAGTAAATCTTTGCGTGTTATTGCTGATCACATTCGTTCATGTTCGTTTTTAATATCGGATGGTGTATTGCCGTCAAATGAGGGGCGTGGATATGTCCTTCGCCGGATCATTCGACGCGCTATTCGACATGGTCATAAATTGGGCCAAACAGCATTATTCTTTCATACCATTGTTGCCGCACTTGTTGAGCAAATGGGTGAGGCTTATCCCGAATTAGTAAGCGGGCAGGCGCAGATTGAAAAAGTAATAAAAGCTGAAGAAGTACAGTTTGCTAAAACCTTAGATAATGGTTTGTCTGTGTTAGATGTGAAGCTGAAAAATCTTCAGGGTTCCGTTATTCCTGGTGATGTGGTTTTTGCGCTATACGATACTTACGGCTTTCCGGTTGATTTAACCAACGATATTGCCCGTGAGCGAGAGCTAAGTCTAGACATGGAAGGCTATCAAACCTTAATGACTGAGCAACGTAAAAAATCTAAGGAATCGGGGAGTTTTAAACTCGATTACACTAAAAATCTTTCGATCGATGGTGAAACAGAATTTGTTGGTTACGAACAGTTAAATCATCAGGCGCTTGTTACTGGGTTATTTATTGGCGAGGCTTCGAGCAAATCTTTAAATGAAGGTGACGAAGGTTTAATTGTACTTGATAAAACACCGTTTTACGGCGAGTCGGGTGGTCAAGTTGGTGATGCCGGCTTTATTGAATCGACAGATGGCAAAGCTCGATTTGAAGTTTTAGATTGTCAAAAGTCTGGAATAAACCACATTCATGTTGGGCGAGTTGTCAGCGGGGTTTTTAACATCGATACCCCTGTAACGGCCTCTGTAGATGCGAGTATTCGAACAAAAACAGCTCAGAATCACTCTGCAACGCACCTTTTACATGCGGCACTGCGCAAAGTCCTTGGCGATCATGTATCACAAAAAGGGTCGTTATGTGATTCAGAGCGACTTCGTTTTGATTTCTCGCATACCGAAGCCGTTAGTAAAAAACAACTTCAAGAAGTTGAAACGTTGGTAAATCAACAAGTTCAGCACAATAGCGCAGTAACAACTGATGTTTGTGGTATGGATGACGCGAAAGAGAAGGGCGCCATGGCGCTTTTTGGTGAAAAATACGGTGATCAAGTTCGAGTTTTGAGTATGGGCGACGATGCCTTCTCGGTAGAGCTATGTGGCGGAACGCACGTGGCCCAAACGGGAGATGTTGGGTTAATACATATTACGGCCGAATCAGGTGTTGCCGCTGGCGTACGTCGCTTAGAGGCGATCACAGGTGAAACTGCACGTATTGAATATAAGCAAATGCAAGCGACCATCGAGTCGGCCGCAGCGGCGTTAAAATCGACACCTTCAAAACTGTTAGAAAAGTTAGAGCAATTGAATGCTCAGAGTAAAAAGCTAGAGAAAGAGCTCGCTCAAGTAAATGCAAAGCTTTCGAGTGCTTCTGCTGATGAATGGCTCGCTGAAGCCTTTGTCGAAAATGACGTTAAAGTACTTATTAAAGCGGTAGAAGGTATAGATGCGAAGTCGCTGCGTGACCTTGTGGATAAACTTAAGTCAAAGCTTGGCACATCAGCTGTTTTGGTTGCTTCCGCCGTTGATGGCAAAATAGCGATCTGTGCGGGTGTTAGTAAAGACGCTACTAAGATATTCCAAGCAGGTACTTTGGTTAAAGAACTTGCCTCACGGGTAGATGGCAAAGGTGGCGGTCGCCCTGACATGGCTCAGGGAGGCGGAACGAATATTGACGCACTTCCAGGTGCTATCGAAGCCGTTAAGCAGTTGTTGACCGGTAAATAAGGCTTGTTGAAGCATTTTTTGGTTAACATTTAATACAATATCGTGTTTAATTAGCGCTTTTTTTCAGGCCTTAATTTGTCTGTAGGTTATACATTCTTATGAGTTTATACGTACAAAAGTTTGGCGGTACCTCTGTAGGTACAGTTGAACGCATAAAAGCCGTTGCCCAAAAGGTTTCTGGTTTTCGTAAAAATGGCCACGATATAGTTGTGGCTGTATCGGCAATGAGTGGTGAAACTAACCGGCTTATTGGTTTAGCGAGTGAAATACAAGCCGAGCCTGATCCACGTGAGATGGATGTATTAGTCTCGACTGGAGAGCAGGTAACAATTGCTTTATTGTGCATGGCCCTTAAAGATTTAGGTTGTGATGCGCGTTCTTATACGGGTGGTCAGGTATGCATCAAAACCGATAGTTCACATACTAAAGCGCGTATTCAAAATATCGATGTTGAAAATATACGCAACGATCTTGATGCGGGTCGGGTTGTAGTCGTCGCTGGTTTTCAAGGCATTGATGAACATAACAACATTACGACTTTGGGTCGTGGTGGCTCGGATACAACGGGCGTGGCTTTAGCTGCGGCCTTAAAAGCCGACGAGTGTCAAATTTATACGGACGTTGATGGTGTGTACACAACCGATCCACGTATTGTTGATCGTGCTCAGCGGCTCGAAAAAATAACCTTTGAAGAAATGCTAGAAATGGCAAGTTTAGGTTCAAAGGTGTTGCAAATTCGTGCTGTAGAATTTGCTGGTAAGTACAAGGTTCCATTAAGAGTTTTACATTCTTTTAAAGATGGCCCCGGTACATTGATAACATTAGATGAGGATGAATCTCAAATGGAACGCCCTGTAGTTTCTGGTATCGCTTTTAATCGTGACGAAGCAAAAGTTTCTTTATTGGGTATTCCCGATGCCCCAGGTGTTGCGGCCTCAATATTGTCGGCTGTCGGCGATGCGAACATTGAAATCGATATGATTGTTCAAAATGTAGCCGCTGATGACACTAACGATTTGACCTTTACAGTTCATCGTAATGAATTACCTAAAACTAAAGCGGTTGTTGAAAAAATAGCCGCAGACGTAAAGGCAAAATCTGTTCGAACGGATGATAAAACAGCCAAGCTTTCTGTGGTTGGTGTTGGTATGCGTTCACATGCTGGTGTTGCTTCGACTATGTTTAAAGCCCTTGCTGATGATAATATCAACATTCAAATGATTAGTACTTCAGAGATAAAAATTTCGGTTATTATTGATGAACGTTATTTAGAATTGGCTGTTCGTTCTTTACATAGTGCTTTTGGTCTAGATAAAGATGCTGAAGCCGAGTAGAATTGCTGATTCTAGCAAATAAGGCTTTTTATGCTTATTTGTACTAATAAAATTCTAATGTGTCAGCTGGTTTTAATCAGTAGCACATGCTAAACCTATACATGTATCTAAGTTTGCACATCTAGGGACTATTTATAGGAATTGCCAATGTTAGTTGTTAACGCAATCTAGTCATGGCATCTACAGGACAATTAAGGAGTATTGAATGTTAATTCTAACTCGCCGTATCGGTGAAACATTAATGGTTGGTGATGACGTTACAGTTACAGTTTTGGGCGTCAAGGGTAACCAAGTTCGGATCGGTGTAAATGCACCTAAAGAAATTGCTGTTCACCGTGAAGAGATTTATCAGCGTATTCAAGCCGAGAAAGCGTCGCAAGACGACAACGTTGGTAACGAATAACTCTTTCGTGATTTATTCGTAAGATCTGATTGCATTTCTGGGAAACGTTGTTATTATCATCGCCCGAAATTGATGTCCTAGAGCATATAAAAGCCCGTATTTTAAATGTTTTAGGAATATCAGAAAATTCCGGAGAGGTGGCCGAGTGGCCGAAGGCGCTCCCCTGCTAAGGGAGTATATCTTATGGTATCGAGGGTTCGAATCCCTCCCTCTCCGCCATACAAAAAAAACCCCGCTTATGCGGGGTTTTTTGTGGGCGAGAGGGAGGGGTGAGAAGCCTCGTAGGTTCGACAAATTGCCAGGAGTAATTTGAACCGCCGAAGGCGCCCGAAGGTTTGGGTACATGGATGTACCCAAGTTAACCCCCTCGCTCTGCGCCATACAAAAACCCCCCGCTTATGCGGCCTTTTGTGAGCAATAGTTGTGGGCGAGAGGTAAGGGTGAGAAGCCTCGTAGGTTCGACAAATTGCCAGGAGCAATTTGAACCGCCGGAGGCGCCCGAAGGGTTGGGTACATGGACGTGCCCAAGTTAATCCCTCCCTCTGCGCCATACAAAAAAGACCCTGCTTCTGTGGGTGATAGTTGGGAACGCGCGCGATAGAGGTGAGAATCCTCCTAGGCTCAACAAATTGACAAGAACAATTTGACCGCCACGGCGTTCGTAGGATTGGCGCGCACTAATACTTAATTCCCCACTATGTAAACTCTCCCTCTGCTCCAGAAAAAAAAGACCCTGTTTCTGCGTTTTGATTTTCACGTTCTATACTGATTCTAGGTAATCAGCTATAAAAAAACGCACTCTAATAAGTAACTTGTCTTGTAGAAATATTTTAATTGGCCGACAACTGTTATTGATCATTAATCAATCGCATTGATGACCTTTTGCTTTTAGGAGATACGCATGTCAATTGGATCAATTACTCAGCATCATTCAAACTTTCAGTCGACTCGCTTGGCGTACCTTGAAGAAAGATATATCAATAGCAAGAATACGACGGACGATGGTCCTGAGCGTACCGATGAACAAGACTCAGCCAAACTAGGCTCTTCCGCCGCAAGTGATGCTACTTACGCAAAGCCTACGTCGGTTCAAGCAATTCCAGACATAAACTCTAGCGAAAAAACGCAAGCAGCTTCAACCATATTGAGCTTTATTGGCGCTCAAATGGGCAGAGATATCGCTGATGGCGCAAGTCAGGCGGAATTACAAAGTCGCCTTGAATCCGGCTTGGAGGGCTTTATGCAAGGCTTCGGGGAGGCCTACGAACAGTTGTCGGCATTAGGTTCCCTAGTTCCTGGCGTTAAAGAGGCCATTGAACAAACTTTTATTGATGTGTTAGATGGCGTAAGCGACATGGCAGAGCGTCTAGGTCTGGGTAACCCTGTGACAGATGAGATACGCGCAAAATTCGGTGTGCTTGAGGAAGCAAATCCCAACATAGATGAAGTTACAATTGTTGACGAGGCTGTGCCGGCGGATTTTAGTTCTTATTCGGCATCGGTTAACGAATCACGATCGTTTAGTTTTTCGTTAAAAACTCAAGACGGTGATCTAATTAATATAAAAGCGCAGAGCCATAGCTCTGCTTACATTAACAAGCTGCAAGTGTATCAAGAGTCGGGGAGTGGTAGTTCATTACGCGACGCTCTGAATGCCGGCATTGTTGAGAGTGGTGGTTTTTTAATCTCTATCGAAGGTGAGTTAGACGAAAAAGAAGTCAGTGCAATTTCTGACTTGTTGAGTCAAATAAACGATTTGTCTGAAGACTTTTTCGCAGGCGATATCGAGCAGGCGTATAAAGAAGCCTTGGAGATTGGTTTTAACGATGAAGAGATTCTCCAGTTTTCGTTAAGATTAGAGCGCCAGCAACAGGTTAGTGTGAGTCGTGAGGATACTGTTAGCACGGTTCGTGATTTAGCGGAAAAAGCTCTTCACGAAGATAATAACCATCGCATGGAGCACTTATCGCGATTCATAGAAAGCGTTGAAAATATTCGCAACTCTCATGACGGGTTTCGATTGGCAGAATCAGATGACACTAAAAAAGGCAACGACGCCAGCAAGCCGGATTTTGTTAGCTTTATAAACAATATGACAGATAGGCTATTAGAGCGCGCTAATCGGAGCGAAGAATCATAGTTGAAATTCATAGTTGAAATTCATAGTTGAAATTCATAGTTGAAATTCATAGTTGAAATTCATAGTTGAAATTCATAGTTGAAATTCATAGTTGAAATTCATAGTGTCATTGGTTATGGGCATTATGAGGTCGGAATTAGACGTCAGAAGTAATTATCAACGCCGGCGGTCGGAATTGGTAATCATAGCGCCCAAAAAAGGGCGCTCAATAGAGCGGGTTTATAAGCAGCCCTTAAAGGCGATTAAACTTGCTGTTACCGCAACATTTAGCGATTCGACACCATTATGCATAGGAATAATCACGCTTTCCGTACATAGCTTGCGCGTGGTGTTAGAAATACCCTCAGTTTCATTCCCTAAAACATAAATTCGTTTATTGCTGGCAGGTAGGCTTCCAAGAGTGTTTTTTGCTTTTAGGTCTAAGCCGGTTATAGCGAAGCCTTGCTTTTTGGCTTCTCTAAGACAATCTTCCAAGTTGTCGCAACGTAATATTGGCGCCTTAAAAAGAGTGCCTGCACTCGCTTTAATGACGAGAGAGTCGAGCTTGGCGCAGCCTTTTTTGGGTAAGATTAAGCCGCGAATACCGGCTGCACTTACAGAGCGAATAATCATTCCCAAATTTTGCGGGTTAGTAATATTATCCAGTGCAATAAGTTCACCGCTAAGCTCCCCGTTAGCTAATAGGCTATCAGCATTGCCAAATTGCTTAGGCTTAATGTCTAGTGCAACGCCTTGATCTTGCTTGGCGTTCTTGGATATACGCGATAATTCCGCGCGGCTGTGATAACAGATCTCCGTGCCATGTTTTTCGGCGAGCTTTATAAGATCTTTGATAATTGGAGCGGGGCGGTTGCTGTCAGCCAGGTGTAAACGTATGAGCGACAAATTCGAATCGAGTAAGGCCTCATGAACCGGTTTACGCCCAAATATTGTGAGCATTTGATCAAATAAGGCCTTTTTTGCTAAATAAGCGTCTGAATCGGAATCTTTCATAAATAATGTTTCACAATAGCGCCACTAACAGCGGGGCAAAAATAATAGATTTTAGGGAGTAAGTAGAGCAAACTTTTACGGATTTTTGAAAGCCAGCATAAAAAAACTTGATGTTTATCCGTTCTGGATATGTCCGCATATCTCGTAAAAAGAAGACCGTCGGATGCATTATACGGTAGTTTTTGTAAGCCTCTAAGCTTTTAAGGAGCGGTAAAGTAGTTTTTGCTACGGCGGTGAACTCCTTGTAACTTTGACCGCGAGAGTATTGAATATCGCATTTAAAGCCTGACTCAATTGGAGTGAATATACTTAACGAATGGTAAGTGGCGTATTTTTTGAGTCGATTTATTCGCCAAAAGGCCTTTTAACACTAAGTTGAATGACATGAGCGTGAGGACTAATTTTCAATGAATTGACGTTGATACTTTTCAAGCATTGGATGGTTTAGTATTTTGAGTGGTTTTCTTGAGCCTCCATATCATTGAATGCTCACCAATTACTGATGAATTGGGTGAAAAATAGGCAGAGTTGGGGTTGCTAGGCTTCAATTGTCGTTAATGAATCGATTTTCGCTAAATAGCCATCTATAATACTGCGCCGCTATAATGAATAATATCGGATTGGCAGTTTGCTAAAATCCTGTCTGTAATTTGACCTTACAGACATACTAATTGAGATAAAACGGAAAGATCAATGAAAAATACAACCCTATCTACTTTGATTGCAATATGTTTGATGGCCTTAGCAGGATCTGCTATTGCGGATGGCGATATTGCTAGTGGTGAAGCGCAAGTGGTTGCTGTATGTGCTACTTGTCATGGCGCGGACGGGAATAGCCAAGTTTCAACATTTCCAAAACTTGCAGGGCTTGGTGAAAAATACCTCGTTAATCAAATGCGTTACATTAAAGCGTGTAAATGCGTCGACATGATGGCCGGCATACTAGATAACAAGACAGAGCAAGATTTCGAAGATATTGCAGCGTATTTTTCAGCTCAACAAATTCAATTAAGTGGCGCTAAGAAAGATTTAAAAGTCATGCTCAATGATGGGCAATGGGTGAATACATTGGATTTGGGCGAGCGTTTATACCGCTCTGGGAATATGGAGACTCGCACTCCGGCATGTAGCGGCTGTCATTCACCAACTGGGCAGGGTAACGGACCAGCTGGCGTACCGCGCTTAGGCGGACAGCACGCGGATTACATCAAGCAACAATTGATCTCTTTCCGTTCAGGCCTTCGTGATAGCGACGGTGACACACGCATTATGCGATCTGTAGCCAAGCATATGAGTGACGCAGAGATTGATGCCGTATCTAACTATGTTTCGGGCCTTCATTAAACTGACGTAAAAGCCTCAAATATCATATTTGTAATAATGTAGGCGGCAATAAGCCACCTAAGACTAACGTTAAAGCCTTCATTTGAACAGTGAGGGCTTTTTTTATGCTTGTAGTAAATTTAACGGTTTAAAGGCCTCGACATAATTACGCCTAAGTTTGTTATAAGCGATAAAACTATCTGCGTTGTACCGATATCAGAATGTTCTAGGGGCTGTGCTTAAAATTTGTGTTCAAAAGGTTTGTCTAAAAGTACGGCATTCAGCCTGCTTATGAATACCAATGTGACTAATAAATGCGGATGTGGCTAGCCGTGTTATGTGCATTTCTTTGTGATTCGGGGTTTATAAATGTAATGTCGTATTAGAGGAATAGAATGGCGGTCGAAGCTTAATTTGTTTGAATGGCTTGTAAATATACAGAGTTAAAGCTCGCTTCACTTAACTATAACGACTTAACTATAACCACTTAACTATATGACCACTTAACTTGTAGATGTCCTGCACCCATGCCGAGAGACTACTGTGCAAAAGACGTGAATGTAGGGGAGGTTGGTGATTGACTAGGTGTCGATAAATCGCTGCGAAAGCAATAGGGAAATATTTTATAGTTGTAAGATAAGGCCTAGTTTTACATGCTGTAATCCCAAATCCCAAATCCCAAATCCCAAATCCCCAAATCCCCAAATCCCCAAATCCCCAAATCCCCAAATTTTCTTTGAACCTTTCCTCTTAATAATTCGGCTATATCCTCCGTCAATGGCCGATATTAGGTCGTAATGTCTTTATTCCACTTCATTCCACTTCATTCCACTTCATTCCACTTCAATTCTCTTATGTGAACCGAAAATTCAGTTGAATAGCACTGAACTCACCGGAACTAAAGGCTCTAGGCAGTAGTGCCAGACAAAGGTGGGACGTAAAAATTGAGGTGTCATTGACGATAATTCGGGTATTGATACGCAATACGATGCGTTCAACTCTAGGTTTGTTCTACCTATGGAAATCGATCAAATACACGTTATGCCCTGTGCAAAGGATCATTTAGACCGTATTCAAAATAAATAATAATAGGAAATATCGAATATGAATTTACCCATAGCCGTAAGGCTTTCACAAACACTAGCGATGATGGCTTTACTGTCATTGTGCTGCATACCTAAGGCGTTTGCTCAAGGCGACCCATCTTTGATTGGTGAGTTAATTTGGTCTGACGATTTCAACGCATTTCAAGACGCTGTTTGGACGCATGAAGTTGGTGATGGTTGCGATAAAAATATCTGTAGTTGGGGCAATAACGAGCGCCAATACTACGCCGCTGAAAACACATCTATTGAATCTACTCCTAACGACCCCGATCCGAGTAACACATCACTTGTTATCGAAGCACGGCAAGAGTTTCGAGGAAACAGAGATTACACCTCGGCCCGAATTATCTCTAAAAACAAAATATCCGTGCTCTATGGCATGCTTGAAGTGCGCATGATGGTTCCCGACCTGGATCACGGTTTATGGCCTGCGGCGTGGTTATTGGGAGATGGCGCCACGAGTTGGCCTCAGCAAGGCGAAATTGACATGATGGAAATGGGGCATAGTCAGCATGATCGAGAGTTTAATTTTTGCGCCGACGTCACCACTAATCAGTTTGTAGGCTCGAATATATTTCATTACGCCGAAGGCGCATGTAATCCCGATAATGCTACCTGCGCGGCGAATTACGCATGGCGTGAATCTCTGAACGCTCCGTCAAATATCTCGCCCTATTGTCCAGAGCACTCATTAGATAATCGCTTTGTAAAATATCGTTTGTACTGGACACCCACATCATTGGATATATCGATAGTGGACGAAGTTGAGGGCATTGAGCATTCGCTAATCAATACGTTTAATATTGATGCTACTAACCCCGATATTGCGACATTTAACGAACCGTTTTATCTTTTATTGAACATGGCTGTTGGCGGGAATCTGCCCGGCTTACCAATTTTTGAACCACAAAATCCTGTCACTGCGCCAACTCCCGGCAAGATGTACGTCGATTATATTCACCTGCATGAATATGCCGGCTACGGTGAAGTTATTTTGGGCGATGGCGCCGAGCCAGTTGAAGAGCCTCTTAGCGGAACCGTGGGTGTATTTACAGATCGTACTGACTTGGATAACTATATTACGCCCGGAACAGGATCTTCAGTGCTGGTTTGGGGAGATACTCTGATCGCAGGGCCAGTCGAGCCTGCTTATGAAGGCAGTAACCTTATTAGCTGGCAAACAGAGCCAAGTAAAGGCTGGTTTGGTGCCGGGATTGCAGCTGGAGCGGCCAAGAACTTTTCAAATTATACCGGTGGCACTCTCAATTTCAGTATGAAAGTACCCGCTGACTTGTCATTTAAGGTTGGTGTTATTTCGAACGCTGGTGAAAACTGGATTG
>JBLIMQ010000084.1:0-20340 GCA_047638775.1 Flavobacteriales bacterium | reverse complement strand
CCGTAATACTCGATCCTAAACGCTTTAATATCTAGCGGTATGGGCAGCTTGTTTAAATCGTAATCAATTGTTCGGATCTGTGAGAGCCTATGTATTAACTCGGACTTACGATCCTTGGATAGTTCTTTTGCGGCGACTGCTTGTGTAAACAAGAAGGTGAAATCGTCGTTCGCCAGTAGGCCTGCAATTACAAGAACGTCAATTTTTTCTTGCGACACGCCTTTCCAGTACTGCGCGATTCTCTCGCCCTTTAAAATAGCGGCCATGCTCATTTGTGTTACCCAGCTTATTGCGGCAACGACGTGTAGGGCGCGGTCATTAAAAGACGCCGCCTGGTACTTTTTTAAAGTGCCTGCGGTAATACCTTGCATTTGTTGGCAGAGTTCTTCGCGCGTTAAAGGTAACCTTTCAAGTAACCAACGAAGTGAGATTGCTACTTGTTGTGAAAATACTTCGTCGTACATATCTAATGCCAGTATTTCGGCTTCGCTAGGCAGTTGGTAACTACACGTTTTTGCTGTACTCATAGGATTTTAAAAGGGATAGTTATGGAGAATATTTTGAATCTTTCAGTTTTGGGGCACGACGTTCGCGCTATGCATATTCCAAATACTGGAAAGCCTGTAATGGTTTTTTTAATGGGGTCATTGCAGGATATTGAGGGGGTAGGTCAGTTTAGCGATGGTTTTTCTCCCTATTTTGATTATTGGGCCGTCGAGCTTCCTGGCTTCGGTAAAACGCAACCACTGCATTCTAAATTTGGCGTTCCGTTTATAGCGGAATGCCTCGCAGTATTTGTTGAAGAGTATGTTGGCAGTAGTTTCAACTTGGTGGCGTGTTCGTATGCTACAGCAATTGCATTAGATTATGCAAAGCTTCACCAAAACCGGCTGGAAAATATGGTGTTAGTCGGCTCGATGATGGATATACCCCTTAGTCATTGGCCTACAATGTTGCAGTTATTGCGCGATGTGTCGTTTGATCCACCTAAGTTTGCATCGGGATTTGTTGATTTGTTAACCGTAGACCATCCAGATATACCAAGACAAGCGGCCATACGGAGGGCCGCAACACGCAGAGCCAAAGTGGACGGTGAGAACCTATGGCATTTTGTGTTTAATACCATTCGTTTGATGAGCTTTAATGTTGGTGATTTAAGCGGTATTACCGTGCCGACATTAGTGTATACCGGTGAGCACGACCCCTACGTAACCCCCGACGATGCCAAAAAATTAGCGCAGGCATTACCAAACGCAGAATTCCAAATATTGCCGGGCTGTGATCATTTGTTTTTTTTAGAAAAGCCACTGGAATCTATAGCGATGGTTAATCAGTTTTTAGCTAGACGCACGGAAATGGTCGCTGCTTGATTTGGGTTTTATATAGGTTTTTGTGTGGGTTTTTGTGCGGTTTTTGTGCGGTTAGTGGGGGCTAACCGTAGAGGGTCCTAAATTTGGTCGGAGCGGCCGGATTTGAACCGACGACCACCACACCCCCAGTGTGGTGCGCTACCAAGCTGCGCTACGCTCCGAAAGTCTTGTAAAAACAAGAGGGCGTAATATTAGCGCCAAACTCAAGAAATACAAGCACTATCATTCGATTACGTGCTGCTGTTTAAATTAAGCGAGAGTATGTGAATATCTCGCTCAATTCATAGCCAAATTAGCTCACAGCTAATCGTATTCGCAGCCAGTTTAGCTTTATACCCAGCTAAACCTTATGCCCAGCTGAACTCAATATCCACTATATTTTATATTTAGTAGCTATAAACGACGGTTAATGATGTTTGTGTGTCTGCATGACGTTTACCCAATGGGGCGTGAGTATTGTGGTTAACAACAAAAGCGGCTTTTAGAGCAAAGGCTGATGAGAGGTTAGCTGTTACGGCTGTTTCTGATTTGGTTTTGGTGTTTTTGGTCTGCTCAGCCGCAATATCAGAGCTTATAGTCTGTGTAAACTTTGCAGTTTCACTGATATTGTAGAGGTAGTCGATAGACGCACGTACGACAGCCGTCTGTGTGCTCTCACCAGCAATAAGGTTATCGTCTGCATCGAATACGTCTTCGGTTTTGGAAAACGCTATACCGGGACCAACGCTGTAGTCTAAGTGGCTTTGGTCATAATCGAATAGTCTATTCGAGAAACCTAGAGCCAATGTACCTTGGTATTCGTAGCCGCTGAACCTGTCATCTTCATAAGATGCAAAGCCAAATAATCCTTTGTGCTCGCTATCGAGTTTAAAATCGATTTGACCGGACAAAAAATAACGCTCTGCGCTCTTACGTTTTTCTTTCTGAGTCTCTCCTTCAAGTTCAAACTCTATCTGATCCTCTTTATAAAGGGCCTCTGCGATATAGTGAGTTTTAAACTTTTTAAAGTCCTGCTTAATGTTGAATTTTGTTTTGACTGAGCTGGTTTCGGTATTGCCGGAGGTGGCAATAATACCGAGCTCGACATCAAGGCTTAAAGGTTTTGTTTCTTCTGCAATAGCACCACACGTTAGTGAAGATAGGGCACAAAATGAAAGGGATGAAAGAATACGCATAGCGAGATCCTGTTGTAATAGTTAAAAGATTAAGAGTTAAATGATTAATAATTAAAAGAGATTAAAAGAGATTAAAAGAGATTAAAAGAGATTAAAAGAGATTAAAAGAGATTAAATGATTAAGAGTGTTTAATTGGTTTTAGAAGCAGGGGCCGAAGGGCTAGGCAGCAAAAATATACGGTCCAAGCTGCAAAGATGACATCACTTAGGAAGTGGCCACCCTGAATAATACGTACGAAGCTAACCACGGTGCCTAGAGCCAAGCTTGATAGCAGCCAGCGTTTCTTTCTGAATATCCAGAATAGGCATATACCGTAAAATCCTAAAGCGGCATGTCCGCTAACAAATGAGCAGTTTTTAGTACAAGCTCCGGAATAATGAAATACGGGTGTAAAGGTATCCTTGCCGCCGAACTCCATTATATGCACCGGTCGCGGTCGCCCAAGGCTGTTATCCTTAAAGCCGACATTCACGATCAAACCTGGCCCAAGTAGGAGTACAGCTAAGCAGAAACCGCTTGCGCGTAGCTCTAAAAATTTCTTTATTTTTGCGAAATATACGCTAAGCCCTATTAATACCAGAAGGTATAAAGCCTGTATTTTGGCAAAAATCCAATAAATAGCTTTTGCCAATGGGTGTTCAGCAAGAAAAAATCCGCCTTCGCGATAGAATAAATTACTTACCGTTAAGTCTAATTTAGGGAAGAGCAAGAATACTGAAACGCAGATGATAAATACAATCAGGTCTGGTCTTCGTATGATTTTTACTAGCTTATTCATCGTAACCTAAGAATTTATTCATGCTATACGCATAGATAGTGTGGGTTTTTTCTGGGTAAATCGCGGTACTGTAAAGGCCCAAATATTTAACGTCCTCAAAGCGGGATAGTATTGTTGTACTTAATGCTTCTCTCGATATGAATAAGAAAGGCTTTGCGTTAGGTGTTGTTAAATACGATCTAAGGTTGTGTTTTAGGTCATAGTGGTCGCGTATGTCGAGAGGGTCGGGGTTCCAACGAGCAAACATTACCGAGTCGTCAAATCCGTAGAATCCAACATACGCTAGAAGGTCTCTGGAGTCGCTTGTTAAAACGAATTGGTTTAAATCGATGTGAGACCCGATGTTTTCTGACAATTGACTCCAGCCACGTAAGCGTTGAAAGGGATCAGTTTTCGCTGAAACAGGAGCGTGTAGGGTTTGAATTATTTGCGGCCAATGATAAAAACTTGACAGTAATAACAGGTGGCTTATAAGGCCTATTTTTAACCAGCGATTTTGAGAAAGTTTAAATTGCGTTAATACAATACCTGAGAAAATCGAAGCGCCTATTATCCAAGGCGCAGCCCAGTTCGCGAATGCCCGTGAGCTTAAAGCTTGTAGTGAGATGACAATAAGAATCCCAAAGCATGAAAATAGTGTGATTTTAAGTGTCGATCGAGTTTCATCGCTAAATCCGAATTTTAAGTTTTTGTATTTACTTAGCGTTACAAAAAACAACACAAACCAAACGGGGCCGAATACCAGAAGTTGCGCACCAAAAAACTCCAAAAACGACTTAATATCAACAAGGCTTTCTGATTGTTGAGATATTTCTTGAGTATGTGAAAATGCGGTCCAGTGATTGTTAGCATTCCAGTACAAATTCAAACCGAATAGCAACCCTGCAATAATGGCGGCAAGCCAAGGTTTATAGCTAGCGAGTTGTAGTCGTAAATTCTTATCGAATAGCATTGCGGTGAAAAGGGACACGGGTAGCAGGGCCATCGTATATTTGCTTAACATTCCAAGTCCGCAACTTAGCCCTAGAAAAACCCAACCTATAGTACTTTGAGTTTTTATGACCTTAAAAAAGATTGCAAGGGTTAGAGCCCAGAAGAAGATAAGTGGCGCGTCGGTAGTTATAAATTCTGAATTAAAGCCAACAATAGTACTGGATAGGAATATCAAACCAGCATATAGCCCACCTTTTTCACTGTGGAGGCTAGATGCAATTCGATAGATTAGGTATGCGCTTAACGAGTACAAAATGGGCGAGAAAAAACGAACGCCAAAAATAGAGTCGCCAAATACGCTTGTACCTAGCGCTATTAACCAGGCAACCATAGGGGGTTTTGAGTAGTAGCCGAAGTCTAGGTTTAGCGACCAATGGTAGTAGTAGGCTTCGTCGTAAAATAATTCAAAGTGGGGCTGGCTTAAGACCCAAAGACGATAAACGGTCACTAAGATAAGAACGGCGATAAAAACATAATGACTGGTATTAAAACTCGTTTTAATACCTACTGAGCTAAGGCTCGTGCTATGGCCAGAACTAGAACTAGAACTAGAACTAGAACTAGAACTAGAACTATGACCTGAGCTGTCGATTGAGTTGTTGTGGGAAGCTTTGTCTGTGTTGTTTTCGGAGCTATTCTCTGCACTATTCTCTGCACTATTCTCTGCACTATTCTCGGTACTGTTCCCGGCATTATTGACTTGGCTGTTAGCCTTAATTAGGGGCTCAATGACGTAAACTTTAAGGGTTCTTGCAAATGCTGCCGCCGCAACAAAACTGATCATTAGCTGGGCGTAAAAATAATCGGATTTTTGAGTCAAAGCTAGAGCACAGGCGATAATGAGGATCGTTAGAGCAAAGACGTGTGCCCAAGTTTTACCAATAAGGCCCATTTTTTTCGTAAGTAAGACGGCGCTAAGCCCAAGTATGCAACCAAGTGCGGCACCGACAAGAACATCTATTGGCCAATGTACACCTATAAATACTCGGCTTAGCCCAGCTAAAACGGCAAGCCCCAATAAAGCATACCAAAGAGATACTCTATTTATAAAGCAGAGGCTTAAGCTGGCTGCAAAAAATGCCGTAAGTGTATGCCCAGAGGGAAAGCTATGGCTTTTATAGGCTTTACCAATTAAGCGAAAGGTATCGACATCAAGAACAGCAGGAGGTCTTTGTAAATCAAACAGTCGTTTAAGTACATAAGATGCTAGGCCTGCGAGAATCGCACCAAATACTACTGTGATCAGGTAGTCATGACGTCGCGTTGCAAGCAGTAGTACGCAGGCGAGTAAAAAAACACCATCGCCAAAGCTGGTTAATAAATGGAGAGCGGGCTCAGGTAAAAATCCTCCCCAGCCGTTGAGAGCTGAAAAGCCCCAGTGATGCCCTCCAATTAATCCGCCAATAGCCGCCGTAGCGAAACATAAAACTATAAGGCTCGTCATTAGGCCAAATTGGGCCTTACTTACTCCTAAAGGGTTTTTACCGTCTCCTGTTGTCGCTTCAATTTTAGACTCAAAATTTTGAGCCATAGAGCGGAAAATAAAATTAATCACGTTGAATTCCCGGCTCTAGAGTAGCTGTTTCGAATAAGACTAACGGGCCACTCTGATAGAGTTTTGTATATTTAAGTTTGGGTTCTTCTTTATTTAAACCATCAATGCGGTCTATACGTGTCAGTAGTAGCTCGTTAGCTTCCGGGGCTCGTAAAGCGGTCGTCTGTCCGCGGTATAGGCTAATAGTTGGCATATGCATTTTGTAGCACACTAATGCGCGTTGCGGCTGGTTGTTGTCAATATAAGCCATAACGTCGTGTAGCGGTTTTTGTTGAACATTCCATATGACTTGAACAAAAATGCAGTACACGAAAGCGTTAAGCCCTAATCCGGCCAAACTATATTGCTGCCATTTTTTAAGTGGTTTGAGCACACTAAGAAGAAGTAATAACACCAGTAATGCAATGGCATAGAGTCGGTAGAAGTTAGGTATAGCCGAGCGGAAGTCGGCGAATGTGGCCTGCTGGCGGATGTCATTGGATTTTGCTGCAATGGCCAATAGTTCGGGTAGAAACACAAAGACAATCGCAAGTATTAACGGCAGCGCGAGAGCGAAGTAGCTATGTTTTTGAAGGCGCGTTTTAGCTGCGATCAATATAATTAATGGCACGCATGCGTTCAGAATGTAATGGGGTAGTTGGGTCTTGGAGAGTGAAAACACACAAAATATAACGGCAAACCATAAAATCAAAAACCGACTTAAAGGGGTGGCCCAAAGCTGTCGAGCTTTTGCAAGTAGCGGGACTAATTGATTGCTCAGGGGAATGAGAATAAACGGCAGAGCAATAATGTAATAGAAATATGAGCCACCGTGATTTTCTCGTGTTTCTGAGAAACGTTTTAGATTGTGCTCAACGATGAATCCTTCAAAAAATCCGCTTCCTTGTTCAAGATAAACGGCAATAAGCCAAGGTGAAATAGCAGAAAGGTAAATGATCCAGCCTATAGGGTTGATGTACACTGTATAAGACTTGAGCGAAGCTCGACTTGTTAAAAGGTAAAGGCAAGAGGCTACTAGAGGCACCGCAACAGCGACGGGTCCTTTGGTTAAGGTGCCTAGTGCCATCCAGAGATAAACACGCCACAAAGTGCTAGGTTTTTTATTTTCGAAATAACGCCAAATATCGAATAGGGTTAAGCTTAAAAATAGGTTGAGAAGCGCATCGGCGATCGCGGAACGTGCAATTAACGCAATCCACAAACTGTTAGCAATAAATAAGGCGGCAATAACGGCTCGTCGACGATTAAAAAATTCTTTTACGAAGAGAAAAACAGCGAAAACCCAAAAGCTAGCCGCAATGGCTGAAGGCAGTCGAAATGCCCATTCATTGAAACCAAAAAGATGAATGCTTGCCGATTGAATCCAATAGAAAAATATCGGCTTGTCGTAGCGAGGTTCGCCGTCTAGATAGGTCGCTGAATAGTTTCCAGAGGCTATCATTTCTCGTGTTGCTTCGGTAAAGGCGCCTTCATCGAGATCAAATAAAGGTATTGCGCCTAAACCTAAAAAAAAACTGATAGCAATCGAACAGAAAACAAATGCGGGCGAACAAATAAATGCTCGGGCCGCATGGGTGTAATTTAACAATTTAGCTCTCCGAGCTGCTTTTTTCTTCTTGAACTTTAGATTCGTTTGTTTCTTCGGGCGAATTGTTTTGATCATCCTGAGGAAATTCACAAATAAGAGAGCGCCGTACTTTGTATGAACTTACATTGGTCGTTTGGAAGAATATACGACTTAGTATTTCTGAAAGCACGCCCGTGGTCAAAAACTGTAGCGATGCAATAATGAGTAAACTAGCAACCAAGAGTAAGGGCCTGTTGCCGATGTCTTGATCAAATATATATTTTAACGATCCTAGGTACATCAGTAATAACGCGCCTATCATGCCAACCCATAAGCCGATAGAGCCGAAAAAGTGGCCAGGGCGGGCGCGGAATTTTAAGAAGAAAAATACAGAGAGTAAATCAATCAACACTCTAAACGTGCGAGAGATACCGTATTTGGATTCACCCAGCATGCGCGCACGGTGATTAACAACAGTTTGGCCTATTCGATGAGGCGGGCATACGGTTGCCATCCAAATTGGAATGAAGCGATGCATCTCTCCGTAGAGGCGAATTTGTTTAACAACATCTGAGCGGTATACCTTCATGCTACAGCCGTAATCGTCGAGTAATACACCACTGACACGCTGAATAAGTTTGTTGGCTAAGCGAGATGGTAATTTCCGAGAGACTAAGGAGTCTTTACGGTTTTTTCGCCAGCCTTGAAGTAAGTCAAGATCGCGAGTTAGTAGTTCTTTCACTAGTCGTGGAATGTCGGCGGGATCATTCTGTAAGTCGCCGTCCATAGTCGCTATAAGGTCCGTATCTGACGCGTCGATACCAGCCTGCATAGCAGCGGTTTGACCGAAGTTACGCTGAAGCTCAATATGCTCGTAATGATTGCCATATTCAACAACACGAGCATCAAGGTTTTTGCCGGTTCTATCACGGCTGCCATCATTTACAAGAATGGCTTTCCAGACGCCATTGTAATCTTTCATCGCATCTTGCAGGGCCTTAAATAAAGGTTCTACATTTTCTTCTTCGTTATACATTGGGATAACGATCGAAAGGCTGGGTAGGCTCATTTAGTGAGTGTTCCTAATAAGTATTACGGGAGTTTCTTGGATGGCAGCAGCAATAATAGGGCTCCGCTGGCACCTGCTAATAGGTTTGTGATAAACACAAAAATATGTAAATTTAGCGCGATCTTAACTAATTCATCGCTTGAATACCCTAGGGGCAACAATGGAGCCACAAAGGCCACCTCATAGGTGCCAGTATTGGCAAAACCAGTAATTGGCGATAGGGCGCTAGCGTCCGCTATGATAGTCGCTAACCACGCGTGGTCAATGGCTAAATTACCAAGACTTAGAGCAATTAATGCAAAGGCGGTTAATTTCACAGACCAAATTAGAATACTTTGAATATATAGCATCAGTAGAAGCTTAATATTCGCGAATATGTCGCCCAAAGGTTCTAATTTGGGGTGTAGCGTCGTGAGCCTTCGGGCTATTGGAACCATGGCCGGCGTTAGAAGTAGGAAGCCTATCGACAGTATCAAGCCATATGAATCAAGCCATATATTTGCTGCAAAAAATAGAACAAATACCATTAAGACGTGAGCATCTAGCAAGCGTATCAATAGGAGCGTAACAGCGCTTTTGCCAAGGCCAATATTGAGTTTATGTTTGCTAAGAATAGGTAGTGCTAATTCACCTAGCTTCATCGGTAAGAGCGAGCTGAGCGTGTTGTGGCTAAGGCTTACAGCGCAAACATCCAGCAGTCGTACTTTCTCATTTGCTGAATAGCTGTAGTAAATACGATAGGCACGCAAAAAGTGGCTTAGACATACAAGTGCAACGCAGATAGCAATAAGCGTTTTGTCTACCGAGTTCCAGCGGGTTAGTAATTCATTCCAGTCATAATGTGAATCTAGCCATAGAAACAAACCAAGCATCAGGCCAGACGCAATGACAATCTTTGATATCAGGAAAAAATTACGGCGCATTTAGCCTATCTTAATGGTTAAGCAAAGGGTGCCGAAGGCAAGGAGTTAGGCTTAATCTTAACGAAAGCATCAAATCCGGTGGTTCAGCGGTATCTATGTTTTAGGCGCGCTTTATACCATGAATAGGGCGTTTTTTACAGCCATACGGTAGATGTGATCTTATTTGAAGAGCTTACGCATTCGGTGAACGAATAAGTTGAATCGGCTAGGAGAGGCAATGATCTCGACAGTAATATTGTCTTTTCCGCCAGCATCGAGGGCAGCCTGAATTAAGGCTTCGTTTTTGGTGTTTAGGTCGGTATTAGCCGCCAGGATTTCGTATATACGCGAGTTTCGAACAATATCACTTAAGCCATCACTGCATAGTAGCATTAGAGCGTTTTCAGGCCAATCGCCGACAATGGTGTCTACTTGAACCTCTGGAAGTTCTACGGAGCCTAGGCATTGCGTGATAATGTTTTTTTCGGGGTGATCTTCAAGTTCATTTTCACTAATTGCGCCGGACTGATACAGCATTTGTACGTAGGAGTGATCAGTTGTAAGTTGGCGGAAGTCAGCGGGTTCCCCCTCAAGTTTTGATGGTATGTAAATGTAGGCGCGGCTATCGCCAACCCAGCAGATCTCATAACTCGTATGTTGCGACCTTAACGCAACGACGGTGGACCCCATGCCTTGGCCACCGACACCATTGCTGGCTGCATTTAGAATGTCGTGATGACTCTGCTGCACGGCCGACTGTAAGCTGTAGCCTTTTGAGACAGATGTTTGGATGGTATCAATAACGATTGCACTTGCTACTTCTCCAGCGGCATGACCGCCCATGCCATCGGCAACAACCCAAAGTCCTTGGTTTGCGGATGAAAAATAGGCATCTTCGTTATTGTTACGCTGTAAACCTACATTGGTCAGAGCGCTTGATTGTATTAAAAACATAAATCAATCATGCCTTATTCCTAAGTCTTTTCCTAGCGCTAGCCCATACTTTTTACACAACATGTAGAGTATTACCTTAGTTATTTAGTTTGCATTCTCACGAAAACAGTTAAACTATGAACTGAGCTATTTAAATTGTCGATGTAAATGGCGAAGATAAAAATAATTTCAGCATTTATCGGTAGTTAATGTATGTTGCAGCTTCAAGAAGTTGACGGAAAAAAGAACCCTTATTGGTTGGTAGCAAATCATTATAGTGTGGGTACTGCTGAGGTCTGCAGTATTCAAATAGAGCATGGCCCTGATTTAGCGTTTGAACTCATTTTTAATGATGTAACGCTGTCAGTGGTGCCGAATAAAAACGTAGACGTGCTTTTAAACGATAAGCTTTTGGATGATAGTGCTCCTTTAGTGCACAGCGATACAATTAAAGTTGGGTTTGTGGCTTTTCGAATAATTGATCCCCAGTTCGCTCTGGATAAAGCCTTATCTTCGCCAACATTACAGACAGAGGCTTTTAGTTGGTGGCTAGAATCCCAGGTGAATTCTAAACGCACGACTCGAATCCCTTTGATGGGTGAAATGATTGTTGGCCGCTCGGCTAACAGTGATTTGGTTTTAAGTTCCGCTAATTTGTCTCGAAAACATGCAAAGCTCGTAAGTTCAAATGAAACGCTGCATGTTGTTGATCTTGGGTCCTCTAACGGTACCTTTTTAAATGGAAATCGTTTACATAGTGGTCAAGCTCGTGATGGTGACGTTTTATGCTTCGACACACTTTGCTTTAAAGTATCTAAGCAAAATCAGCCCGATGTTGATATAGACAAAACAACCATGCGAGCTGCGATTAGTGATAGCCAAATTAAAGTGGCTAAAAAAAGAGCGCAGGTCAATAAAGTTAAAGCGGTTGGTAAAAATACGGGCGAAAAAAACACCCCGAAAGAAACCTTAGAAAGAAATAAAGAAAAAGTAAAGGCCTCTATAGAAAAGTCGGCATCATTGCAAGAGTCGCCGAGCATTTTACCTCGGTTAATTTTCTTTTCTTTGGTTGTCGTTCTTCTGTTGGTTATTATCTATTCGTTTGTATAGCCTTATGTATAGCCTTCAGGAGTAACGTAATCAATGAAAATATTTTTATATTCGTCTAAGGATTGCTGTCTTTGTGATGATGCAAAAGCCATTGTCGAAAAAAGTCTGTTTTATAGCAAGATCGATTTAGAAAAAAAAGACATTTATCTCGATAAAGCACTGTTAATAAAATACAAAGTACATATACCTGTTTTATACGCCCAAAATACATCGAGTGAGCTGTATTGGCCTTTTGATCTTGTGTGCCTTGAGTCTTGGCTGGAAAAGCAAATAGGACGTTAGCAAAGACCGTATCATAGTTAATAATTCCCGTATCATAGTTAATAATTCCCGTATCATAGTAAGTGATAAGGGAATTATTAACTGTAAGACATCTCTGTTGCCCATGTAATAGCGTCTGCGTATAGAGTGTTGCACGTTTGCGCGTCAATCCCATGAGTCGATAAGTCATCCCACGGAATTGCGTCCCATTGGCCTCGTTCATATTTATTCACGACATCAAAGGCTAGGCCTGCTTGGCCAGCAAAGTTACTTAATGCTGATGATAATTCTTTTGATAAATTTAGTTTTGTCAATAAGTCGGACATTGGCATGTCTAAAAATGCATCTAGGTTGGACAGCAGGCCTACAGTGTAGCAAGAATCGGCAAGTGCTTTGTCCCCTAGCTTTGCTCCCAATTCTGAACAGAATTTTGCGCGGCACATCGATATAATTGAAAGCTCCGGAGGCTTTTCTCCGCAATTTGCCATAAGTAAAAAGTTTGCCCAGTTCTTAATAGCGCTTAACCCGAGCATGGAGACGGCTTGAGATAACGATGAAATCTCTACCGGCATTCCCATTGCCGAAGAATTTACAAGGCGCAATATTTTATAGCTAAGGCCTGGGTCGGTGGCAATGGTATCGACGACGGTCTCAAATTCGGCGTCTTGATCGTTTAAAATTGAGATCAGTTTTAGTGTATTTTGTTTGCTCTCACTAACTTTTCTACCTTTGATAATCTGAGGTTTACATAGATAGTAGCCTTGAAAAAAATCAAACCCTAAGTCAACACAATGTTGATACATCTCATGTGTTTCTACTTTTTCGGCGAGTAGAGTAAACTTTAAGGGTTTTAACTTTGATACATACTTTACCAATTGCGTGTTAGTTAATGCGAGAACGTCGACCTTGATGATGCTAGCGTAGCTCATCATTTTTTTTGTATCACGGGTAATAAAAAAGTCATCCAAAGCTATGGTGTAGCCCTTAGCTTTTAAGCGTTCCAGGCCTTGTATCAGTTCTTGGTCTGCCTTTATATCTTCCAGGATTTCGATAACAAGATGTTTCGGTGATATTGGCGGAGGGTTTAAAATCAGGTTGCGTGTAAAGTTTACGAATGCTTTTTTTCCGCCAATAAGTTCTTCAAGTTCATGACCACCAAATGAGTTTAGAATAACTTGCGAGCTAGCTTTGTCGCCATCAATGAATTCTGCGTAATTTCCATCACTGTGACGAAAAAGTAGCTCGTAGGCAACGACTTCAGACTTTTCGTTGTAAATAGCTTGTCGTGCAAAGAGTGGGACTAAAGTCATTGTTTATACGTGACACCATAGTTAGCGAAAATTTAAGAGCTAAAATAATTCAATTTCATCTTCATCGACATTTTTTGACGTTGATTCTTGTGTGAAATGGTGCTGGTAGATTTCAAGCGCCTCGTTAACTGAGCCTCCGCGCATGATAAACTCGAACATTATTCGTTCAGCCTCCATGGTGTAGCTCGATTTAATCTGCTCTTGAATTTTTTTCCACGAGCCTGGGTTTTGCATGGATATGTCTGAATCCAACAGCCCGCAGACGTTTTCTAAGCTTGTGGATACGTGTTCTAAGCGCTGGCAAACGCGGTCATAAAATTGAAACGCCTGGATTGATGCGCTTATATTGTTTTGTAGGTTTGCGGCCGTTTCACTGATATCTACCTTGAATTTGGCGAGTTGCTCTGGCTCTGTCAGTTCTTGGATCTGCGCGCTGACGCTTTGTGTATGATTGGCAAGGGCCGTAAATGATTCAGTTAGTGTATCAACAGCTTTATTGCTATCGGTCATTGTTGCTTCAATTTGGCAGATAGCTAAAAACAACATGTTAATGGTTTCGCGAATATGAGACCAGTCAGGTAAAGACCCTTGGGCTTGGTCGTTCGTATTTGCAGGGCTTTCGCTCATCTATACATCCTTTGATTTTAACGTAGAGTCGCTAACTTCTATAAGCATAGATTAGAGTTTACGATTTGCCTCAGATTCTGTTATCAAAAGTTCAGGTTTTCCCATTCTGTAGCTATAAATTACCGAATATGTAAGCACATTTTTGACGTAGCCACGGGTTTCTTTAAACGGGATGGTTTCAATCCATATGTCGAATGGAACACCGTCGTGTTTATCGTTTAGCCAGCGGCGTACATGGCTAGGTCCAGCATTATAGGCTGCGGAGGCGAGAATTCGATTGCCGTCGTAGCGATCGAGCAGTCCATCAAGGTAATGGCTACCGAGAAAAATATTATACTCGGCTGTCGTCAGGGCCTTCTTATTGTGCTTAAGCCCTTGTTGTTTCGCTACTTGCTTAGCGGTTGCCGGCATCAGCTGCATTAAACCCAGCGCACCAACAGGTGACTTGGCAGTTTCGTCCATCGCACTTTCTTGGCGTGCAATGGCGTAAATAAAAGCGGGTGCCATTTTTGTCTTTGCGGCAGCCGTTTCAATAAAACTTTTAAAGGCTAGCGGGAAGCGAATATTTAAGTAGTTCCATAGCTTCCCTTTAATAGTCGCGTGAATGGCCCTGTCGTGCCATGCCCAGCGATCAGCTAAAACGGCTGCTGCGACTAACTCCCTCGATGAAAGTCCCTGAAGGCCGAATCGCCATTCAGCATAAGCCTCCGACAAATGATTGGTATGCCAAAGCTCCTTTGCCCTTACAATGGCGGGAATTGAGGCTATTGTTGTTAATGTTGACTCTGGAATCTTGGCCGTTTGCTGTTTTAAGCTGTAGGATTCACCGAGTCTGTCCGAAGCCAAAAAGCCGTAAAAGCTGCGATTTTTTGATAAAGCTTGAAAAGCCGTTTTGGCGAGTTCGATATTGTAATGTTCGTTAGTTTCCTCGAGGGCTCTAGCGCGCCAATATTTCCAGCGGTCTTTTTCCTGGAATGAAGGCGGGAGAAGGTTTACGGCAAACTCGAAGTTTGTCCAATTTTGTTCCTTTAATGCAAATCGTGCGAGCTGTTCAACGACCTTTGCTTGCCGTAGTGAAGGGGATCTCTGTACAAGGCTCATGGTGTCATCGATATGACCTTTTTTAAGTAGCCGTTTTACAATAGCAAGTTTTGCTCGAGTTATGCCTTCAATAGTGAAGATCTGTTTGGCTTCATAGCTCTCCCAAAGCGCCAGTGTTTTTTGTGGGTCGTAGCGCGCATATTTACTCACACCGAATACAATAATATCTTGCATTTCAAGGCTGTGGGTTGAATAGTTCTTGTAGTTTCTAATTTTGTGAGGACGTGAGTCTAGCGCATGGATGGCGGCAATATAGTGGTCATAGTCGCTGGGGAGTAGCGATGCGCTATAGCGCGCGAGGCTTCGTTTGTTTGCGTGCATTGAATCTATGAATCGTCGCCAAGCATGTGCAGCTTTGAAATAATCGCTTGATTGCCACACAGTAAAAATTGGGTCGCACGCTTTAGGTTGTGACTTTGGCTTAGTCCAAATGTCGGCCACGTCTGCCAGTGCATCCATTTGGCCGGCCTTATATTTTGCGTATAAAAACCGACATAAATCTTTAGTATTGGTAGGTGTTTGATTTGCGTAGAATAGAAAGTCTTGCCAACGCTGCTGTTGATATAAGGTCAGTAGCAATTGCTGACGTAAGCGTGCAGCTAAATACGTATTTGGGTTGTCGCGCAAAAAATCATCAATGCTTTTGATTTTAAGTGCTTTGAGGTTTTTGGTGATTTGAACGTAATCCAAATAAATAGCAAGCGGGTATTCATCTAACTGACCTCTAAGCGACGTATAATCGGCCGTATTGTCGGATTTTAATGCCGCTCTTGCTTGCACGTAGGTCTTGCGTTGCTCGGATATAGAAAGCGCAGACGAGGTTGATCCTGCGTCGCGTATCGCTAGAGGAATAATATCTTCCGCTGCCAGATTTACTGGATAAACGAAAGAACATAATGTGCACAGTGCGAGAAAACATTTCATGAATTTAGCTAAGTCATTCATCTTCGATTGTGACAATCAATTGCATACCTTACCATTGTGGTCTATTGGCACAGATACAGCCACTCAGATACGAAAATTTCACCAATTTCCTTAGTTTTTATTCCATTTGGCTTAGACAGCCCATTACGAAGTAAGTTTATGGCATTAATACAATTAGAATCGGCGTGCTTAAGTTACGGCGAGCAGCACTTATTAGACAACGTAAATATAAATGCACAGCCCGGCGAGCGAGTAGGGCTCATAGGGCGTAATGGTGAGGGTAAATCGACTTTGCTCAAAATCCTTACGGACGAAAAGCAACTCGACGCAGGAAAACTCATTATTCATCCGGATTTGCGTATTTCGGTTTTGAGTCAAGATTTACCCGCTAAAGAAGATGTTCCTATTGAGGACTACGTATCCTCGGGTATGGAGGCGCTGCAGCAAGATTTACACGATTATGGTGAGTTAAGCGCTAGAGCTGAAATGTCGGATATGGATGCCTTGGCCGAAATTCAGTCGCGTATCGATGCACAAGACGGCTGGAACTTTGATAACAGACTTGACCGAATATTGAAGGAGTTCAATTTTGAACGCGGGCAACTGCTGTCGTCTTATTCTGGTGGCTGGCGCCGAAAAGCCGCATTGGCCAAAGCGTTAATTTCAAACCCAGAAGTATTGTTGCTCGATGAGCCGACGAACCACCTAGATATCGGAATAATCGCTTGGTTAGAGCAGTATTTAAAGACCTATACCGGTGCGTTAATATTTATTACGCATGACAGAGCTTTCTTGAAATCACTTGCTACGCGTATCTGGGAGCTAGACAGAGGCCGGCTACAGAGTTGGAAAGGCGACTATGATGGATTTTTGGTCCATAAAGACCATGAGTTAGAAACCGAAAAGCGGCATAACGCCTTATTCGATAAACGTTTGGCCCAAGAAGAAGTTTGGATTCGCCAAGGTATTAAAGCACGGCGTACCCGTAATGAAGGGCGAGTACGTGCCTTAGAGGCCTTACGTAAAGAGCGCGGTTTGCGACGCGAGCGCAAGAATATGGGTAGCCTAAAAGCGGCTAACCAAGGTATTTCTGGAAAGCTTGTTGCGGAACTTGATAACGTCAGCTTTGCGTATGGCGACCGAATGATTATTAAGGACTTCAGTTGCATCATTGAACGTGGTGATAAAATTGGCCTGATTGGGCCTAATGGTTATGGGAAAAGCACCTTATTGAAGTTAATTTTAGGGGAGGAGACGCCTCAAACCGGTCAGTTTCGCTCGGGTACTAAGTTAAAAGTTGCCTACTTGGATCAATTTCGAGATCAGTTAGATCTCGAAAAGACGGTATTAGACAACGTCGCCGAAGGCTCCGACACTATTGATATTAATGGTGTACAAAAGCACGTACTGGGTTACTTGCAAGAGTTTATGTTTACCCCTGCTAGGTCGCGAACACCCGTTAAGGCCTTGTCCGGTGGTGAGAAGGCTCGCGTAATGATGGCTAAGCTTTTTAGTAAGCCTAGCAATATGCTTATTTTGGATGAGCCAACAAACGATTTAGATACCGAAACCTTAGATTTATTGGAAAGCTTGATAGCCAATTATCCTGGAACAGTATTATTGGTGAGTCATGATCGCGAATTTCTAAATAACGTTGTTACCAGCTCGATTGTTTTCGAAGGTAACGCTCACTTGGAAGAGTTCGTTGGCGGTTATGATGACTGGATTCGTCAAGGCGGCGTTTGGCCAGAGCATCAGGAGCTCGACTCAAAACCGAAATCCGTCGCCATTCCAGATGCCCCTAAAGAGCCTGCGCTGATTAAGCCTGCAAAAAAGTTGAGTTATAGCCAGCAACGAGAGCTAGATGGATTGCCGGCCAAGTTAGAAAAGAGCGAGGCAAAGGTCGAAGAGATTAGCGCTAAGGTAGGCGCTGCTGACTTTTACCAGTCGCCCGAAGCGCTGGTCGCCTCAACCCTAAAAGCGCTAGCAGACGCAGAGCAGGCGCTTGCAGTGCTATATACGAGGTGGGAAGAGCTCGAGGCTTAAGGTTTGATGGAAAACCTAGAGTTTGGAATTTGAAACTCCAAACTCTAGGTTCCAAGTATTAAGCTCCAGATCTTAAGCTCGAGGTCTTAAGCCCTAAGTCCTAAACACCAAACCTTAAACCCTAATCGCTAATACATCGCATTTGGCGCCATGGACAATGCCGCTCGCGGTTGACCCGAAAAGCAGTGCCAAACCGTGTCGACCATGGCTACCGACGATGATTAGATCGCAATCTTGCTCTTTAGCGATACAGTGGAGCTCGGTTGCCGGTTGGCCGATGCAGATGTGAGAGCACAGGGCTTCCAAGCCTTTAGCCGTTAGCAAATTCGCTAATCGTTTGTCTGCATTTTGCTCGACGATTAATTGTGCTTCAGATAAGTTGATAGGAACGTCTCCGCCGTAAGCAAAGGCAATGGGTTCGACGACGTGAACTGCCTGTATTTTTGCCGAGCATGTATCCGCCAAAGTGCAGGCTTTTTCAAGGATTTTGTCGCATTCAGCACTAAGATCTAAGCCAACAAGGATATTGCTGTAGGTGTTCATAATAAGCTCCATTTTTTACACGGTGTTTGTTGAGAACTCTACAGCCTAATTTTAGCAAAGCTCAAAAATTAGATATTGATTTAGGTAAAAAAATGGAAAAAAATATTCCATGGCTAATCGCCATGCTGATAATAGTGATGATTGTGGGTCCGATAATGATGATTCGCCCCAGCCCAAGACAAAAACGCATCGCAAAAATGCGTGCTAAAGCAAATGCTTTGGGGTTAATGGTTAGACTTGAACACGCCAAGAGCAAAAAGGCAGTGCAGGTATTTGCAAGTTATATTCGACCTTGGGAATCTCTCGGGTTCAGAGGGTCTAAGCAAGTGTATTGGGGGCTAGCGAATGAAGGCTACGAGCACGAGTCTCACTTTGACGGAGCTTGGGTGATCGACAACGATAAACTCAGTGATGCCGAAAGTAATCAGCTACGTAAAGACTTCAGGGCGTGCCCCTTTAACGTATATGGAATGCGCAGTGATAACGTCGGTTTAACGGCGATTGTCGATGAACAATGCATTGCTGGGAGTGAGTCTGACTACGTTACAAAGATTGATGAATGGCTTACGAACATGGCGAAAAATATGGCGAATACTTGAGTTAACGGTTGAATTAATAGTCGCGCTTATACTTGAGGTTGCAGCTGAATTTAGAGCTAAGCTCAATAAAGCGTTATTGCACAGGAGGAAGCTCCACTTCATCAGGTGCGGTCAATGTTAGCGCTGGGGTATTCTCGCTTTCAGATACGTTAAATTCCGTTTCTGGCATGAGTTGAAGTGAAAGATTTTTACGTTTATTTGACAATATTTCCGTTAATTCGCGTACGAATTGATGGCGACGTTCATCACCAAGAGTCGACTCCATAGCAGCCTGCTGAGCTTTTTTGTAAAATGCGCAAGCTTTTAAAACTTCTCCACTTCGTACGGCTTTGTGTCCTTGCCCTGTAAGGGTAATAACGACAATCATTAGGTTAGCCCACGAAAGTTCACCGATAAGGTTGTTCATTTCGGAGATCTCTACGCGTCCAGTGGCCTGTCTTTTTCGTATAATTCGAGCAGCTTCGCTGATTTGATATTGCGCTTTAGCAATGGATGCATCGCTAGCCATAAGGCGGTATAAAATGTCGGGTTTACTTCTAGTCTTAATTTCACTCAAGCGCTTCTTGGCGGTGCTTAAGGCTGTTTGCAGTGATTGGTTGTCGTGGTCCAATTGAACCATTCCTTGAATAGTATCGTAGAGTTCCTCCAGCACAACTCGGGAAGGCGTTGTCGTGGTGACTAAAGATTCAATTCCAAGAGATATTTCATCGAGCTCACTAATACGCCGTTTTAACTGTGTGATCTTTTGACTTACAAGGCGCGCACGGGTTTGGCGGGCGTTAACAATGCTAACGCCTGCTAGGCCAATAAATGCGAAAACGAACAACACAACAATAAAATCGACTTGATTCATGAAATTTTCAGCTATAAATAAAAGGTCTAGTAAAGCTCTTAGGTGTCATATGGCAGATAGTACATCCTGCCGTATTCAGTGTAGTCCCTAAATGGCTACTTCTTTGGTTTAGTGCGATTTTTGTGGAGTTGGATGTTTTACTAGCCTCGAATAAGGTTCTATAAAAATATATCAAAGATGACGAACTCAAAAATTAAAAAGATTGCATAAGGTTGCCAGATTTGATACTTCTTTTATAGGCGCTAATGCAGCTAGTCGATTTTGTCGGATTAATAATCGAATTGTACGAATTTTGTAATCTCAGTCGATCAATTAAGAATTGAGTCTTACAAAACCTAAACTGCTCTAGGTTAAAAATTTGACCTTAGGCCCTGAAAGATAATTATTAGGAATATATTAGAGAATAATGGCTAAGTCTCTTGTAATTGTGGAGTCGCCGGCAAAGGCGAAAACAATCAATAAATACCTCGGCAAAGACTTCTTAGTGAAGTCTAGTGTCGGTCATATCCGTGATCTTCCTACGAGTGGATCGAGTAAAGGTATCGCCGCCGACCCGAAAGAGCGTGCGCGAAAGGCGGCTGCAACACGAAAGCTGTCGCCAGAACAAAAAGTCATACACAAAG
>JBLIMQ010000083.1:0-20415 GCA_047638775.1 Flavobacteriales bacterium | reverse complement strand
TACACCCTGTGTTATTTCAATAACAATTTAATTTTATTAAAAAACAAAAAAAAACGGCTCCAATTTTTGTTATTATTTTTTCGCCACAAAAAAACAAAAAAACAAAAAACAAAAAACACAAAACACAAAACACAAAAACCAAGAGCCGTTCACGATGAAGTATAGCAAGACCGACATAAACATTAAAACGCATGCTATTCCTGAAGTCCGTTTTGAAGAGGAAAACCTTACATCATTTGGTGGGTTAGTTGTTTTTCAGTTGTTACTCAAGTCATTAAATCTTAAACATAGATTAAGATCATGCTTGGAGCGAGGTCAGCCAAAGAAAACCTACGGAAACGCCACCGTAGTATTACTCCTTGTAGTGCATGTAACCCTTGGCTATCGAAAGCTAAGTGATGTAAAGTTTTACCAACATTACCCGATGATAAAACACCTGGATGGCCTTACTACCTTGCCAGATGATTCTACGTTGAGTCGACGTCTTAATAGCGTCACGCAGAACCATGTTGACAGTCTCGCCACTCTGACTCAAAAACTCGTTGTGGAACGTTGCGTTGAGGAAAAGCTCACTCGTATTACTTTAGACTTCGATGGCTCGGTTATCTCCAGCAAACGCTACGCAGAGGGTACTGCTATTGGGTTTAATAAGAAAAACAAGGGCCAGCGAAGTTACTACCCCCTGTATTGTACGATCGCTCAAACGGGCAAGTATTTAATCTCCTTTATCGATCCGGTAATGTTCACGATTCGAATGGCGCTCAGGGCTTTATTCTCGCTAATATTCGCAAAATACGGCAGTTTTTGCCTAAAATAGCGATTGAGGTCAGGATGGACAGCGCCTTCTTTAGCGACGAAATTATTACGTTGTTGAGCCAGTTGAATGTCGAATTTACTATTAGTGTTCCCTTTGAGCGACACCTAAAACTCAAAAACATTCTAGAGCAGGAGGATGCTTGGTCAAAAGTAGACAATATGTATAGCACCACCGAAATATCATGATCGCCGAAGTCATGGGAAAAGTCTTTTCGAGTCATTGGCGTTCAACGAAAAGATTTCATACAACACAAGGGCGTTGTACAGCTCGACTTATTTATTCCGTACAAGATGGGGTACACATATAGTGTCATTGTGACCAACAAAAAACAGAATGCAAAACGCGTCATGGAATGTCATCAAGGACGAGGGTCTCAAGAAGGCTTATTTGCGGAACTGAAGTCACAAGCCCAAATGGATTACATTCCCGTACAGAGACAAGCAGGAAATCATATGTACATGCTATGTGCCGTTATGGCACATAGCCTCAATCGTGAATTGCAAGTGAAAACTAAAAAAAGAACTCGCAAGACCAATGCCAAACGAGAAGATTTTTGGGTGTTTGATTCTATAAACCGAGTGCGCAATACTATTTTCATACATGCGGGTCGATTAATTCGGCCTAATGGTCATTTTGTTTTAAGTATGAACTCAAATGATGTGCTAAAGGAAGAGATTGAAAAGTATTTTGCGTGTCTAAATTAAGATAATTTATGCATAGTTAGGCTAAAGGCATAAATCTATGAATGAACACGACATGATTGTATCGTCGCGTCTATATTGAAGTTTTTGCTTTGATGATAGTCGTGGAGTTCAGCAATATCCTTGGATCTCACGCTAAAAGCCATTATTGCTGTGCCGTCGTTAATTAACGTTCAATGGTCTACTGTATGTTCATAGGTTCGTTTAGTCTACTCGGCCGCGCAGGCACTATGTCGCTCAAGCTATCATCTTTTCTTAAATGCGATAGAATGCGCAAACCATTTTTGTCCTCAAGCAATATTACCTTTACAACTATTAGGGAATTACTATGAAAAAACTAGCGATCGTAGCGTTGTGCCTAGCAATGTGTTCACAAGCCAATGCTGGAGTATGGGATAGCATCACCGAGTTCTTTAGTAGTTCCGATGAAGTTGAGGCCGTAACCGATGCTCCAGCGGAGCTAAAAGATGTAACTGATAAAGCCAGCTCCAGCGCAATGGTCGAAAAGGGGATGCAACTATTACCGATGCTCACGCAAGGCTTGAACATCTCAGATAATAAAGCGCTAGGCGGAATGGGTTCTTTATTACTCGCCGTCAAAAGCATTATGTCCGACGGCGACTACAGTTCTCTACTGTTGGCCATTCCAAATGCGTCTTCTTTTTTAGGTGCGGTACCCGAAGTAGATGCCACCGAGAAAAAAGACAACGTGTTAGGTAGTGTAATGGCCGCCGCGGGCGAACTATCGGGCAAAGCTAAAACGTTAAGTACCTTGAATTCGCAATTCGACTCGTTAGGTTTAGATATAGGTATGGCGCCAAAGATTGCGAATACCGCACAGACTTACCTTAATGAAAGTGGAAAAGATACGGCTAGCAAACTACTTACTTCAGCCATGGGAAAACTATTTTAGTATCGTGCTAATTAGTTTTCATCTGTCTATCCAAACGTAAGTAGCGACCCTACAGCACAGAGATTTAAACAGCCATCTTCGTGCCACTAGATCTAGGTATTTACAATAAGTAAGCACCTAGATCTAGAAAATAAAGTCTAATAATTTTTAATAAAGAAGGGCACTTCCCGCTAAAAATCAAAATATTTTCTGATGAAAGATTTAAATATCTCTGAATTAATTTCTTCAATGAAATCTTTCAATTTGGCACACCAATCCTTGGTGATTCAAGATTGCAGGCGTGATGAATTCTAGGTGAATAATGCATTTTTCAAAGTTTAATTTTGGTGGGGGCTAAGCTGTATTACGTTGGTTTCTTTGGTGATAAAATTTACTGTAGAGAAGTTCCTCAAAATTTGTGTGTTATTAATCCATTCGTCGGCATTAATACCAAGCCGTTCAAGACTAGGTGAGAAATTATTGAGGATAGAGCCGCGTATGTCTTGGTGCTAAATCCGGCCAGTTGTATCGATCCGTGTAAGGTAATCGTTCCACCCAAAGCACTCCCTCTGGTCGCGGGGCAGGCTCCACCTGAATATAATGTCGTTTTGGCTGTCGGATTTTGAATTCCCTTCAAATGGCGACAGCGGCTTAATAGGAAGGTGCGGCAAATAGTTCGGGTTAAAATCGGGATTATTTATTAACGCTTGTTCTATGTCGAAGGTCGGCTTAATACATTCTTTGATGCTAGTCCCTTTATGTCGGTCTTGCTGTATTTTATTGAGAACGGCTCTTAGATTTTTTGCTTTTATCATGAATTTCATGTGTTTTGGGGTTTACCCAGAGTGAATTCCAGGATGCATCACGAAATCAAGGTTTCGCGCCGTATTTATCGGGTTCAGTGAAGGGTTTCTGACTATTTATGCATCATATGCATCATATGCATCATTAGTTCTACTAATGCACCGGTCTATAGAGAGACCGGACCGAATAGGCTTTAGGGGCAAAGAATTATTGATCACATAGACAGCGATAGTAGTCTGCTATAGATACTTGTCCTTTTTTAGCGAGAGTCTAATTTTCCGCGTATCATGCTGGGTCTAAATGCGCATTTACAGCGTATTTAAGGGCGACTTTTGGGGCATTGTTCGTTTTATGTATTCGCGTATCGTTGGATAAAATTTTCATTAAATTTTGTCGGTATCAGTTAAGCGAAGCTCTGTGTGTAGAGTTAAGGGGTAGGTTAGGTCTTATTTGAAATGTTATGATGGGGAGCTTTTATTTTCTTGATTTGGAGTGTAGATCAAGCACTTCGATCCACCGTAGTTGTATGTCACCTTTACTGGTTGATTCGCAATGTTCGACTTGTCGAGATTCCTACTGGGATTAGTTATAATGGTCGTTTGCCCTCACATAAGCTGTGAATTTAAGTGCTAATGTCGAAATTTAGTGCGGGCGGGTTTAATCGTGGCGCTCTATTCAATTTAGTTAGGAATTTGACTGATTTATCGGTATCAGCTCTCGGAAACAATTGAAAGTGCTAGAGCAACGATTCCAGTTGCTCGGTGCGTTGTACATATTATTAGTTAATAAATAATTTTATTTTGACCATTTAGGAGTTTTACCATGAAAAAAACATTATTAGCGTTAAGCATAGCGGCTTTAGGTTCATCTGCGGCCATGGCCGATGATCATCCTACAATAGAAGCTTTCTTGGGGATTGATATCACAAACTGGACGGGTTCACGTGAGGTAGAAGATGAAAAAGGTATTGACCTTGGTGTCGGCTACAACATTAATGAGAATTGGGCTCTTGAAGGCTGGTTTGCGCGCTCAACTTCGGAAATGACTCGTGATGGGAGCGATGCATCTGTAAACACGTTTAGTGTTAACGGCTTACGTTATCTTGCTGAAGGAAAGACGCGTCCATTCGTTACAATTGGCGCCAGCCGCATGAAATTTGATTCTGATAACTTTGGCTCCGTCAATGAAACCTCTTTAGATTTGGGTGCTGGTATTAAGCACTATTTTGACAATAATATCGTCCTTCGTGGTGATCTTATTGGTCGTTTATCTGAAGATCGGTTTGATGATTTTGTTATTGAGCCTGCTCTTCGTTTTAGTGTGGGTTATGCTTTTGGTCAAAGTTCAACAAGGCGCACTCCTGTAGCTACGCCAAGTAAGCCTGCTCCCGCTCCTGCAGCGCCTGTTGTTGCAGCTCCAGTGGATAGCGATGGTGATGGCGTTGTTGATGTAAATGATCAATGTCCAGGCACTGCTGAACAGTTTAAAGTTGATGCGAATGGCTGCGAACTTATGCTTTCTGAAACGGTTAAAATTGATCTGAATATTCAGTTTCCAAATAACAGTGATGAAGTTACGGATGCGTACATCTCAGAGATTAATGAGGTTGCAGCCTTTATGCGCCAGTATACTGGCACAGTCGTAGAAGTTCGTGGATACACCGATGACCGAGGCAAGGACACGTACAACCAGCAGTTATCTGAAAAGCGAGCAAAAGCTGTTGCTGCGAAACTTATTAACGTTTCTGGTATAGAAGCTGATCGTGTGAGTGCGGTAGGTTTTGGTGAGGAAAACCCAATTGCTGATAACAATACTGCCGAAGGCCGTGCGTCAAATCGACGTGTTGTTGCGGAAGTAAGTACTCGTGTTGAGAAGACGATTATTAAATAGTTTTCTAGTTTTCTAGTTTTCTGCACTAAAATTTGGGGCTAAGTTAGCGCTTGGTCCCGGATTCCGTAATTTAGCGTGACGCATATTAAGCGGAGTTGACTATTACGTTAGTCGATATGTAGATAGTTGAGACCTTAAATAAAAAAAACGCAAGATTACTCCATTACTCCATTACTCCATTACTCCATTACTCCATTACTCCATCATTCCATCACTCCATTAGTCCTTTCTCTTTCGCAACATCGACCGCTTTATTTCGGTCACGCACATTTAGCTTTTCAAGAATTTGGCTGATGTAATTTTTTACAGTGCCTTCGGCGAGTTGAAGTTTGATGGCGATTTCACGGTTACTGCGTTGCTCGGCAATTAGTTTCAGTATTTGTACTTCTCTTACATTTAGTAGAGGCTTTCCCTTCGGTACTTTTACTTGGGATAACACACGATAACTGTCGAGTAGTATTTCAGTTGATTGGCCATCAAGTACCGATTCACCTTTGTGTACTTTACGAATTCCTTCGGCTAGTTCTTTCCCAGAAACAGCTTTTAGTAGGAAGCCTTGCGCACCAGCAAGCAGGGCGTTGCGTACGTAATCCGCCTGCCCAAAAGTGGTTAGAATGAGTATCCGTGCTTCGGGGGCGAGTGCTCTAATCTGTCTAGTCGCTTCTATGCCATTCATTTCGGGCATTTCGATATCCATAAGTACTACGTCGGGTGTCTGGTGCCCGTAAATGGCGACGGCCTCGCGACCGTTACTGGCTTCAGCCGTAAGTTGAATATCGTCTTCGAGTTCGAGTAGCATTTTGATACCGTCGCGCATCAATTGCTGGTCATCCACTAGCATTACATTAATGGTCACTGTCAGCTCCTGTTGGTTGTAAAGGAATGTCAATACGCAGTTTTGTTAACGCCCCATCGCGAGCAAAGCTGAGTTTGCCGTGTAGCTCCGTTACTCGACTGTCAATGGATTTTATTGGCGGGAGTAATTCCCCTTGGTGACTATTTAGACGTACACCGTTGTCATCAATTAACAGTGTAATTGCATCGTTTATGCTGAGCTTTATGTTCACTTTAGTCGCTTCTGCATGGCGGCTGATATTGGTGAGGGCTTCCTGTACGATGCGTAAAATGTGCTTCTTGTCGCGCACAGTGATCAAGGCGTCGTTAGATTCTATGTCAGATTCCATTTGTAGTGACACTGATAGACCTGTTGCTGCTTGAAAGTTATTCACAAGTGGCGTGATAACGTCTGTAAGGGATTGTCCTGCCGTTTCGTTTATGTCCAGTAGGCGAACAATATTGCGGGTTTCATCTACACCTTCTTTTAAAAGCTTGCGTAGTGTTGCTAGTATTTTTTTTACGCGCTCGGGGTCTTGATCAAAGAATCGTTCTGCCGCTTCCAATTGTACAATGGAGGTTGTGAGCTTGTGGCCCAAGGTATCGTGTAGTTCGCGTGACAGGTGTTGTCGTTCTTCTAGCCGAGACTGCTGTTCTTGTTCAGCGGCATAACGCGCTAGCTGGATGTTTTTATCTTCTAGCTCATGTAATAACAGTCGGGTTTGGTTTCTGCTTTTTTCTGCTTCAAGTTTCAAAAAGGCAAATCCGCTGAGGAACAATGTCAGGAAACTGTTGACGAAAGCGTCTTGTAGATTTATGAGTTCTGTTGTTTCAAGTTCGCTAACAAATACGGCTAGAACACAGATACTAACCCAGATTATGGCTGTTTTTTTACTGAGCGTTTCGATAGACAGAAGACAAACTACAACATAGAACATCGTTATGTGCTGTTGAATAAATTGCGTCATTACAAAACACGATAGAAAAAGAACACCCAGCACAGCTTGCGGCCATCGTTGTATTTTTTGCATGGCCAGCAGGGTGGAGAGGGAAACAAACATGACCAGTAGTGTTAGAAGCCACCACTGGCTAGACTCTTTTAACCCTTGAATGGCAAAATAACTGCCGCCAAGAGTAAGTCCAAGCATAGTTAATTTCGCCCAGTGAGAGATGTCAGACGAGGCGTCACTCATGACGTTACGACCAGAGCTTTTTGTTGAGTATAAGGGGCAATGCTAACAACCATAAAATACCTGTGTAGATGATAAATGCCGTGCTGTCGCCGGTAACTTCTGGTAGAAACTGCAAGGTGTTGAATGCCATATTGGATGACACATGTGCTAGAACTACTAGGTAAATGTTCTTGGTCCAGCGGTAGAGAAACGCTATTAAAATACTGGCTGGAATCACCATTAAAGCAAACAGCCAGAATGACATTTTCTCGGGTGTACCCATGCCAATTAGGTAGCCTGGATAATGCCAAAACACCCATACTACAGCAACGAGCAAAGCCGACATCATAAAGCTATTGCTTTTAGACAGTCTAGCAAACGCATAGCGACGCCAGCCGTATTCTTCACCAGTCATTAATATTAGCAGTATGGGCAGTTTACCCAACATAATACTGAAATTGGGTAGCGACCATTCGCCGCGGTTAAGTCCGATGCTAAGTATCATTAGGGTAAAGGGCAGTAGTAGGGCGCAGGCACTTGCCAATAGGTTGAAATTGAAGCCTTCAGGGTGGCTCAAAAAAGCCTTCACACCTTGCCAGCGGCTTTCGTAAAAGCTGAAGCCAAGTGCTAGTAGCATAGGGCTGATCACGCCCAGCAAGACAATGGGTGCGATATCAAGCCGAGAACCAAACTGAGTCGCAAGTGTTATCGCGAACAATGTAGACGCGAGATAGATAAGGGTGAGCTTTTGCTCTCGAAACATCTGAATCATGGGGTTTCTCATTAGGTGATGAATTCAGTGTTTAGGTTAATTGAGGTTAAGTCACAATTATAAGTGCCAAGGGTCATATGACTTTTAAAGTGTTGGGCGAAGAATTTGGTGTTAGCGGAAAAGCATGCGGATACGTACTCACAAATCACGGTGCTTAGCGTTTTTGTTGTATTGCGACACTGGATCGCAGTTTTTATGTATCGGGAGTTCGCCCCCAGTTAATTAATGAGAAGTTGGATGTCTTAAGTATGTGAGGTTCTTTAGGGTAAATGAATACCTGTCTTTGTCTTTTTTAGAATCTGTTGGCGCGCCCATAAGGTTGGATTTTACTCGGAAAAGGTATTGAGAAAGTATTGCTCTAAGAGGCTGTCGTTCACGTTTCCTCACGTGTTCTGTCTATTGGCGGCCCTTTGGCGGTTAGTGGCGGGCACATGTCGTAACGGTAAACTGGCTTAACGAGTAGTCTTCGGGTAGCTTACAACTGCCGGAGTCTGAATATGGAGCACGAAATGAAAATATCACCTTATACTATACGCCGCTTGCGTGCAGAGCGCGGCTGGCCTCAGCAGCAATTAGCGTTAGCTTCCGGTTCTTCGCACTATACAGCGTGCTGAGGCTGAGGGAATTGCGTCTATAAATACCGCGGTGAGTCTGGCTGCCACCTTTGATGTCAAACTGATCGAAATCCAGGAAGAGCAAAATGGATCTATGCTCGATATATCGATGCTCCTTAATTCTTTCTATAGATATGGCTTGTTATTCGCTGGTCTGGCGATCGTTAGTGCGGCAATTATGAGTGAATCTGGTAGTCTGCCGGGCCCTCAATCGGATGTGTTCGCTGTGATAAATATCATCGAAGCTGTCATCGGAGTATTGGCGATTGTCTTAGGTCTTACTTCCACTATCCGGTATGGTCAATACATTGGTGCCACACTTGCTGTACTTGGTACGCCTTTGGTTATGCTTTTTGCTGCTGGAGCTACAATGGCACTTATTGATGGAAGGCCGCTATCTTGGTTGTTAGTAGTGTTCGGTTCCGCAGGGATAGTTCTACTGGTTATGGCGGTGAGGGAATTTCGGCGTGGCAACTTACTGGTTCAGGCCTAATAAGCCTATCGTGGTTCAGCCGCAAGGGGCTTGGACTCTTTAAATGTTATGGGTACCGAGGTTTCGCACTACAAGTCAAAATATGAAACATTTATTGAAAGCTATTATTGCGGCAACATTGGCTATACCTATAGCCGCAATTCTCTATCAGATTGTTGCTTGGCTTGCGTATGGTTTTTATAAGTCCGAGTTGGAATTTACTTCGATTTTGATGCTTGGTGCAGGTAAGGGTGTATTCGGAGCATTATTAGGGTTTTTCTTTATTTGCTTGTATGGCTTGCCAGTATTTCTAATTCTAAGATATTTCGAAAAGACAAATTTATATATTGCCATATTCGTGTCTATTTCACCTTGGCTTGTCATAGACGGTTTAATGAATAAAAATATGCACCATGGTATTGAATTCTCTTGGTATTCTCTTGGTATTCTATGGTTAGCGCTTGTGTGTTTTGGTTTTTCGCTAAAAATTCTATAACGTCGTCACCAGAAAAAGCATAATGAATGATTTCGCAGAAACTTATTTTGACGCTAGTTTAAAATGGAGCGATTTGAACAGAGCCTAATCCTATTTAGCTCGCCCATTTGTTAATCCGCCTCTTACCCGCCTCTTACCCGCCTCTTACCCGCCGCTTATAGATGATTTATTTTTTTCTTCGTTGAATTTATTTTAACAATCGAATTCACTTATGTAGACCGAAATACTCTTCTCGAAAGACTTAAAATCATCCGTGAGTTTAAATAAGGAGTTCTGTATCGAAGTTATCGGCTAAAAGCTTTATATTAGCTGCTTCCCAATTGGATTATGATGTCGAGCGCTTAAGTTGTATTTTTGAAGGTTTGATGTGCAAGGTATTGAGTTTGATCACGCTTATATTAAAATATGTTGTAGCAAGCGTGGTGATCGTAAATTGACATTAATGGAGATCTGAACTTGCCTTGTGGAAGCGGTGCGCTAACATCATATAAAGACTAGGCTAGAGCTACCTTTAAACGTTTCGTCCTGATGAAAGGTGCTTGCTGTAGTTGTCGTACTCTGATTTGAGTCGACAGATGGAGTGTAGCGGGTTGTGGATACGTTAGATCTGCTAGTTTGTTCGCCTGGTGGTTTTGACATGTGATGCACTCTTGTAGAGATATCACTATAGCGCTATTACTAAAACATCTTTAGTTTTGAGCTACCAACGATACCAAGAATTTGTTAATAAACTAGAGATAATAAGATGAAAAATATTGCTGTATTTGTCAGTTCTATTCTTTTGGCTTGCATGGCGAACGCGTATGAAGATCGAGCGTCATTTGCTGTTAAACGGCATATGTTAGCAGAGTTATATCAACAGATTGATGTAAATAAAATTATTAGCAGTATAGAAGGTAGAGCCTTAATGCCAAATATACGAGATGTCGATGGATGGGGCGAGCCTGAGTGTCGGTGTATAATGGAGAGTGTTCATAGCACGTTACAAGATAGTATTTTTGACGCATTATTAAATCAGGTACCAAGTGAGTTGATTGCCGAGAGCGTAATGTTCTACGAGACTGAGTTTAGCCAAAAAGTAAACCGCGTTGTTATACACGGTAGCGGTTTTTCGGGTTTGAATGTAGATGAACAGACGGAGCTAAAGAAAATCTAAGCGTTTTGACATTTCTAAGTAATCTACAAAGTATCAGCCAGAATACAATTTTGGAAAACATGAAGCCGGCTCTTGGTCCAGCAATTTTGGATTGCACTCCAGAGCCATAAGAATTACGAAAATCTGTACAGTAGTGCGATAAGATCTAGAGCGTTAAATCGAAGAGTTTTGCTACAAGTCCCCTTAAAATAGATAGGAGTTGTGATCAATATAACCGGCTATGTTGATCCTTGCTTTGCAATGAATGACGTTTTAGTGAGTTATATCGAAATTACAATATAGAATGTTATTCTTTGTGTCTCGACCACTAGTTTTTTGGTTCTTAATGATACTTGCTTGGGTTGTGATGTTAATGTATTTTCGAAATAATAATCGTTTCATACGTGAATGTCGACGTCACTCATAGTGTTTTATCTATAATGTCACCGCTCCAAAAAACATCTTCTAGTTTGAGCATTAATTCAATCGATGGTGGCCAAGTCAGTTAATCTAATAAGAAAATTATTGTTCGTTCTTATGTTTTTCAATGGATTTAAGCCTAGGTGGTATATCGTCTATGTGAAACCATTAAAAATGGTTTTAGAATTGATACAGCTCACGTCAATAATTTTAGGTGATCTCAAGGTTATAAATCTTAAGGAAGTAATGTGGAGTTACTAGGGAATACAGTTAAGCTCATGCCATTTGATGATTCAGACTTAGATCTTTTTGTTAGGAATTCAATGAGTCCGACTATGATGAAGCATGTTTATGATCCGTTGACGCTTTCGCAAGCAAAATCCAATTTCGCTGAGCGAGTATAACCTTGGAGTGTCGATAGTCGAGTGTGGATGACGTTTAGTATTTCAAATTATAAAACAAGTGAAAAAATTGGAAGTATTGCCATTAAGTTTACTGATCGTATTGCGAGAATAGCAGAAGTCGGTTTTATGATTAAGGAAGACTCTCAACGGAAGGGGTTCGGAGGTGAAGCTCTTGAACTAGTCAAAGATTACGCGTTTGGTGCTTTAGAGGTGAATAAGTTGCTTGCTATCTGTTCTATAAATAACACGGGATCATGTCGGCTTCTAGAGAAGTTGGGGTTTTCTAGAGAGGGATGTCTACGACAAAATACCTTTATAGGAGATAAATACGTGGATGACTATTTTTATGGTTTGTGTAATTCAGATATTTAATAAAAGTAATCAAAATGACGGTTTCTCCATTATGGTATCGTGCCTTCGTCAAGATAAAGTCGTTAGATATAGCACATTAGCATCAGGGATCATTTAAGAGAGTACCTCTGTATGCCTCAATTAAGTTTGGTGTGGCGATGTTGTCTGCCTCTGGGTGGGGTTATTAATAGGCTGTGCACCAAGTATGCACCAAGTATGCACCAAGTATGCACCAAGTAGGTCACTGTAAAACCTCCAAATGGCCACCTAAAAAGGGTGACCACTATACTTTTTAAATAATGTAAGTTGTAGCCAATTGTTGTGGCCAATTGTTGTGGCCAATTGTTGTGGCCAATTGTTGCTGCAAATAATGATCTAAATAACAGGCCTACATTTGTGGGAGCGAATGGCTATTACTTCACTTTCTTCATAAACTTAATAATCAGCTTAGCGATAGTTTCACCATCTTCTTCCAAGGCAAAGTGACCGGTATCTAGAATATGAAAATCCAGCTTCTTTAGATCACGCTTGTAAGGGTGAGCGCCTTCTTCAGGGAAAATATAGTCACCTTTGCCCCATACCAGTAAAGTACGTGGTTGATGCTCTCTAAAATAGGCTTGCCATTCTGGGTAAAGCGCTGGATTGGTGCCATAAGAATAAAACAACTCTAACTGAATTTCTTTATTGCCTGGGCGGTCTAGTTTGGCTTGGTCAATAATCCAATTGTCGGGGCTTATGGTTTCTTTGTTGCGTGTGCCGTTGGTATATTGCCACTCGGTTGCATCAATTGTTAACAGTGCGTCACTCAGTGCTTTGGCGTTTGCAGGCGACTTTTCCTGCCAATATGCTTTTATTGGATTCCAGAAATCACGTAGACCTTCTTCGTAGGCATTGCCATTTTGAATGATTAAACCCTGTACACGCTCTGGATGTTTTGCAGCAATACGAAAACCAATTGGCGCGCCGTAATCCATAACGTACAGTGTATATTCTTCTACTCCGACTTTTTCTAAAAACGAATTGGTGATTTTAGCTAGATTGTCGAAACTGTATTCAAAGTCGCTAAGAGCGGGCATTGAGCTGTTGCCAAAGCCTGGGTAGTCCGGCGCAATCACGTGATACTTATTGGAGAGTTTGGGGATTAGGTCTCGGTACATATGAGATGATGTTGGAAACCCATGCAGTAATACAATGGTTTTTTTATTTTCAATTCCCGCTTCGCGATAAAAAATCTTCTGATTTTCTACCTCTAAAGTTTTGTGTAGTGTCTGTTCAGCTGTTGCAGCACTGATACTGCTTAGGCAGAGCAAGAGTGTGCTTGCGGTAGTTACGGCGTAGCGCTTTATCTGGTTGAATTTTTTTGTGGTACTAAAAAGTGTTTTCATTGTTATTTTCCTATCTAATATGAATGTTAATGTCTATTTAATGTTGCTAATAATCCGTGTTTATCCTGGATCAATAATTCGTTAAAACCACCTATTGATTTGCCACCAATAAATATCTGTGGATAGGTTCTTGCTACTGTTCTTGATGTTCTTGCTGTAGTTCTGGCATGTAGTTGTTCAATCTTCTCGGGTTGTTGGTAAACGTTGTATTCCACAAACGGTAGTTGTTTATTGGTTAGCAAGCGTTTGGCATGGGTGCAATAACCACAACCGGGCCGGGTATTAATCTCGATTTTTGACATGTGATCCTTCGTTATTGCCCTTAATTGTGGGCTGTGTGTGATTCGATGTAGGTATTATCTAGATCAATATATGTTTGATAAATAGGTCTGATGTGGAATAATTGTCAACATTATGTTGACAATTGGCGCGGCACTGGGATAGATATGGATACGTTAGACGGCTTAAGAGCGGTGATCGCGGTAGTGGAAACGCAGTCGTTTACCGCTGCGAGTGATAGGCTGGGAATGTCTAAAGCTTTGGTTAGTAAATATGTTAGTGAGGTGGAAAATAAGCTTGGTATTCGCTTGTTTAACCGTACAACTAGGCAGCTGGCATTAACGGACTCTGGGCGGCGTTATTATGAGCACGCTGTTGTCTTGCTCGAGCAGTTTTCGGCTATGGTGGATGATGTGACGGACGAGCAGGCAAAGTTGCGGGGACTACTGAGAGTTAGTGCCCCTGTAACCTTTGGCGAGATGCAATTAGCACCAATTCTACCGAAATTCTTAACATTATTTCCTGAATTGAAAATTGAGTTGATACTTACTAATAACGCTATTGATATGCTAGAGGACGGTATTGATGTGCGTATTCGCATAGGGGGCGTTGATGACTCCACTATGATCGCCCGAAAGCTTAAAACGGTTCCTTTGGTTTTAACGGCATCGCCTGAATATATTAACCGTTATGGATTACCTGAAACGCCCGAACAAATTAAGCCGCATCGATGCATTATTGATAGTAACTTTAGGGTTGGGACACAATGGCCGCTTATTTCTCCGAGCGGTTTATCTTGCACTGTCGATGTCACAGCTTCGATTGCCGTCAATAGCCCGCAGGCTGTGCGTGAAATTGCCATCGCAAGCGGGGGTATTGCCATGACACCCGATTTTATTGTTCGGGACGCGATTGAAGACGGGCGCTTAGTTCCTGTGTTGCCCGGATATACAACTTTGGAATTTGGACTTTTTGCGATATACCCACATCGTAAATATGTTGCGAAGAAAGTACGTTGTTTTATAGATTTTATGCTCGAAGAGTTTTCACGCTGATCACGAGGTTGTGAGCAATGGCGTAATCAGGAGATATTAACTTAAGTGCTGATAGTAAAGCTGAATTATTGCGTAACATAACACAGCAAACTGCTGCGATTATCACGGTGGTTCCTCTGGGGTGCAATCATAATCGGCCAGATGCCACGCGTTACACATTGTATACACCTAATTTTAAGTATCTTTGTTAGTGGTTGTAGTTTTGTTAGTCGCGCCATTAATAGCACAGAAAGAGCTGCTCATTAAGTCTGTAGAGCCATGGTAACCATTGAGCTTAATGCACCGGTGTAGGCGCTCGACCTGCTAATTAAGGGTCTAGTAGACGATACAGGGCAAAGACGGGTTGGAGCGAATGCCCAATCTTTATGTTTAAATAGGGGAGAGCAGTTAGTGCATAATTGATTTTTTATTGTATCTATTTGCGTGTTAATGTTTACTTGATCTCAACAATTAAATACTTCAATTCTACTTCTAGGTTTTTATGAAACTCTTTGGTATTAATAAAGCGCGGTATCGTCGTCACTTAAAGTTTGTCTTGGCTGGGAGTGTAGGTGCCTTGGTTATTGGTAGTTTAGTCTTATCGCAACTACTTATTGCTTTATTTCCTGATGAAAGTGGAAGTCATTTTCATTGGAACTTATTAGGCGTTGCTGTTACCGCTGTGATTATTGCCTGGTTACTCAATAAAGTTCGGCAGCACGATTTTATGACCGAAGTGGTCTACGTTTGGGAACTGAAACAAGCACTGAATAAAATAAATAGAAAAATGCGTCAGTTGGAGGCTGCTGCTCGTGAAGGTAATGCGACGGCTTTGTTAGCCATTCATTATAGTTACGTAGGCTCGCGTTTGTTGTGGCAACTAGACGATAACACCTTAACCATGGATGAATTGACCATTAAGCAGGCAGAGCTTAATGTCATGGCCAAAAAATTTAAAGTAACCTTAAACACTGATGATTACGCCGAGTGTATGTTAAAGCAATTTTGACGCTTTCCTGAGTCTTCATTACGTTGTATCGTTGGCTTATCTATGTCGGCGTGACGGTATGTTAGTGTTGTCGATCGAGTATGGTAGATTTCTGAATTGATTATAGAGCCGATTATAGAACCGATTATAGGTGCAGGTACTTATCAAAACACCAATGCGCTATTGGATAGTAAGTAACTTCTCTGTATTTTTAGTAGTGCTCTCAAAGAGGGGGGATTTATACTTATGCAGACGGATAATGCCGATATGGGTACGCAGATCTGAGAATGTAACTACGCGATAGTGCGTAAGTTGGCAATGTGTGAAAATAGTCAAATACATCTTTTAACACTGTATTGTGGTGCCGGAAGAAAGCTCAAATAACTATGTTGGCGTATGGGCTCCAATACGGGATGCCCTTCATAAAACAGCAGCTAACTTGATGCTATCTTTAAGTACTAATGGAGCTAGGTGAGAATCGTGCTTAGATGGGGGAAGGGCTGGATGAGGAAGGAACTATTATGGAACTACTATGGAAATGCTAGATAAATTTATTCGTTCAGGTTTCGCAGCGGCGTTACTTATTTTCGGAGGACTTATTGCTGGGGTGATCGCATCGGTGTATTCGCCAGAAATAAAGTCAGGTGGCTGGTATACCTTGGGTTTTGGTTTTTCGTGCGTAATATTTTTTGTATTACTTTTTTCACGAGAGCTGTTTATTCAAAATAAGACTGAGCTTATTCAAAAGAAAACCGAGGAGTATCAGGACGTTCTGTTAGAAACAATTCGAACAATGCCGCCAAAAAATATACTTTCAACGTTTTCAACGGTATACACAACGCTATCAACGCATTTACAAAAAGAAGTTTACTCACTAGATGACTCTGACGGGACAAAGCTGGTTAAAGTTGACGAGGGTATTCGCTTTGCGCTGGAGTGCTTGTCATCGCTGATTGCGGCCTTCGAGCAGTACCCTAACAACGTAGTGTATTCAGCAAATATCATGTTGTTTCGAACGGTCGATGAGATTGTAGCTGCCGGTGACAGTAGCGAAGTACTCGCTAAGCTGAAATTTGCTTATCCCAAAACTTTGGACGGCTTACTCGGTGTATTAGAGCTAGATTTATTGCTTTCATGTCGGTTCGATACATCATCGGAATCGGACTCAGGGCCCGACACTACACGCTCGCCACTTGCTTTGCCGATACCGAAACACGAGACTCAGGTACCGAATAAGACGCGATTCTTACCTGGTGCGCCTACAGTATTTGCGCAGGGACACCCCGTCTTAATTGAAGATACAGCGCAGATAGCCGCTACTGCTAGGTTAGGTTGTGATGTTACGCATAGCGTTATAACAGAGCTAGAGAGCTATTTCCATTCAGGTGGAAGCGCCAGTTTAGGCAGTATCCTGTGCTTGCGTGTTGATAAAAGTGATCCTAAGCTAGGTATTATCAATCTTAATTGCGATAAGCAGTCTATTTTAAAAAACGACGATCAGTTGTATACTTATTCTGAACTCGCAAACCCGCTGACAGACTCTATTCGACGTTTGTTAGGTTTGCGATCTAAACTGCAACAAACGAGGTGAAATGTGAAAGTATCCAGCACAAAAAGCCGTCCTAAAGCCGAATTGGCAAAGGCCGATTTAGGTGGAACCTCCGTAAAATCAACGAGTTACGAGGCATCTAAGTCACACCTTAGCTCGATGTTACTCGCTTTACGCCAAGGCCGATTGAAACCAGAGCAGCAACATGTCATTGTTGTAGGCCGTTAAATTGAATCTGCTGTGACGTATTAAAAATGTCACAGACAGCAAGGTTTACCTTTATATCTACACTTCATGGCTAGGTTCTCTAGCGCCGCTATTAATTACATGCACTTCTAAAGCATGGCCTCATCGATATTCTATGGTTCATTCAGGCCGTAAGCACATTTCTAGTTAGTAGCTCTGTAGTCAATACATTTGCAAGGGCTGGTAATAGAAAAGGCTGGTAATTAGAAACTCACAGGACAGGACCTTAACCCCTGCTAGCACACCTCATAGCTTTGCAGTTAGGCTGGTTTGATATTGGCCGCGTTGAATCTGGATGATTGTGTTGTCACCTATATACGCCCTGCGGGTAGGTAGTTATCGTGTGAAAAGACGACATGTTAGTTGTAGTTTGTGTTGGTAAGGTACGTTGGTAGGTTGATGAACCTGAATAGCGGAGGACGAGGGTGCTTTTACAGTGCGTATACAGTAATCATATGGCGTAAGCGCTATTCGGACTAAAATCCATCATTGTTGCGAGACTCAATAATTTAATAGAGAAGTATCATGCATATCCTAATCAATATTATCGTAACACTCCTGCTTCTGTTCTGGGTTTGTTTGTCACTAATTTCACTAACTATACTTGCGGGGCCATTAGCGGCTAATGAAATGAGTACATGGTGGACCTTCATTATTCTATATTCGTTGCCGGTTGTGGTGTCAGCCATTTACTGGGCTGTTGGTGGCCACTTTTGGGGTATTTCTGGTTACTCGCTTACAAAAGGATTTTCTATTTTCTACGTGATCGCTATGTTGATGCTTAATGTACCTGGTTCTGTGTGGCGTATTTATCAGGGCAAAAAAAACAATTGAGAATTAGCGAGTTCGAAAAGTGTGGGTTGTCTAGAGTGCAGCTTTCCTATACTCAGATATTGATGCTTGTTAACCTGCGGGATATTTCTGCGATGACTACGAAATACATGGTCACATTTCTATTAAGTCTGTCAATATGAGAGGCGGTACATCCCGGTCTACTCGCTTTAATATTTCGTCGTGGTTAACGGAACAGCGAAGTGAAATAGATCTAGTGCCTCCTGCTTGTTTGTCCTTCTGTATTACTAAAAAACTCCACAACTGAATTAATTATTCCAGGTGATGAAAAAAATAGTTCATTTCCGTGACCAGCATTCGGAAGGATCAGTTCTTGTGCGTTTGAAAAATACTCGGCGGTATTGCGTGCATTTTCTACCGGTGTTCGAGCATCGAAGCTACCACTTATAAATAAGATCGGTACGTCACTGTTGAAGTTTGAGCGAAATTGGTCGCCTAAATCTAAAGCATTGATATCTTTACATATCTGTGGGAAGGGGAAGTTGATTGCGTCGCCAAGTAGTGTGTGTTCTTTTTGTGATGCTATTAGCTTTAGTTGTTTTTTAGTCGCGTATGAAGCGCAATCTGTATAGGCCGGCATCAGGGCTTCTCTTTTGCTAGTTCGCATAGTCCATGCCCAAGCTGAAAACCCATCTGTATTACCCTTTAATGCATTATTTACATACTTTATGAGTTTTTCACTAGAGCTTTTGTTTCGAAGCATTTGGGAAATATAGAATTGTATTTCCCATTTACTAATGGCGAATGAGTATTGGTCTTCGTCGCCGTATATTACTTTAAGTTCACCTTTGTCGGCTTTTTTTAGTACTGTGTATATTGTATTTAAAAGTCCGATACTTTTATCTACTTTATTTACTTTATCTACTGTGCTTGTTTGCTCGGCATTGTAAAGCGCTAGGGCTTCAAGCGAATTCTGAACTTGATACGGTGTTTTTAGGGTGTCATTTAAGCCTTCAGTTCCGTGAAATACGGCACTCTCTACATTGTTTGGGTAAAGTTTTATGTAGGCTAGGGCTAAGTGCGTGCCATAGCTTGTAGCCCAAAATCTAAGTTTATTTACACCTAAGCTTTGGCGTAATACTTCTAAGTCGTGTGCGTTATTGTTGGTGGTGAATTGGCTTGGGTCTTTACCTTCGGCTTTGAATTCTTTAGCGCAACGTTGAATGGCTTGTGTTTTTTGTGCAATAAATTTGTTTGGCTCGAATTCCATGGCAGGTTGCCATGTGGTTTTGCAGGGGGACCAATCGCCGGCCCAAGGCATGGTACCTCTTTGGTCGTACACAATTACGTCGCCAGCGTCACGCATAGCTAAAAACGCGTCATAGCGCCCATATTTATACATGGTCATTGTTCCCGAGCCGCCAGGCCCCCCGGCTAAATACACAATAGGGTTGTCGCTCGTATTTGCTGTGTTACGGGTTAATTTTAAGTATGCAATGTGGATAGGGCGGCTATCGTCGTTGGTATGATTTTCTACGCTTTTAAAGGTGTGTATAGAGCCGCTGATCTGCCAAAGCTCAAATCCGGCTTGGCCAATAACAAACATCAAAATAATTAGTGCGGTTACAGGGGCGATTGTTAGTGCTCGAACTGTCTTTAGTCGGCTGCTGTACATGCTTAAACAAAAGGATGTAAGCGCTATGGCAAGGCTTAGTATCGCTATGGACGTTGTTAGCCAAAATATTGCCGAGAACAGTGGCAGCAATAATATGGCGACGCCAAGACCTGCGATAGCGATGAACAGTAAGGCAATGCGTATTCTAGTGTTTGTGCACATGGTGACTCCTTTATTGTAGGTGCTTAAAAATGATTACCAACCGCTAACAAGTGACAGTTATTGCTTGGTAAGCTAAACCTTAGGGCTATAATGGGCTATAAATGTGAATATTTTCACCAACAGCGCGCAGTGAGCGCGAACGACTTTATATTCGGTATTGACTACTCTAAACTCAGGGCCACCTATTATAAGATTTAAGTTATGCGTAATGGGCTGCGCTCACTTATTCGTCAAAGTACTAATCATAAGAGCACTAATCATAAGAGCACTAATCATAAGAGCACTAAACATAAGAGTACTAAACATAAGAGTACTAAACATAAAGGTATTAGCGATAATAGAATTGTCGGGGCATTATTTTGGTCTATTCACTCAAAACCTCTGGACTTAAGAGGGGTAAATTGAAGAGGGTGTAAAACTAATTGTGTAACTGCTCATTATCTATAACCTGAACCAAAGGTAATATAATGAGTAAAACAATGGATCACAAAAAGCTGCAAGCCATGGCCGAAGAACTGGCCAAAGACGTCA
>JBLIMQ010000082.1:0-20432 GCA_047638775.1 Flavobacteriales bacterium | reverse complement strand
GGATAGTTAGTTTAAGATATTTTCATCAACGGTAACCAGAAGCAACGATTTTAAATGGTTTTTCTGGCCTAGCGAGAGCCTGGTGAGGACACAGCTTTTTTTAGGCTGAGTGGGTGTTTTAGGCGGCTAGGTACGGATCTTAATTGGGGCGCGGAACTGGCAAACCAGTTCCTTTTTTTAGACGCCGGATATATGTCAGTGTTACCGCCATCTTAAAAACAGAAAAGACGGTTTACCAGGGTGAATATAAAACATAGTAGTAAGCGATAAAGTTTCAGTATTTTGAAGTTTCGGCACAGTATTGTTTGACATTCGAGGAGCGTCCATATGTGTCCCTCATGTTTTGGTTGTTACCTAACTGAAACAGAAAGGAAAATACTTCTTGAGCTACAAGGTAATTATAACGACATCAGTTTATTACAGTGTGCAAAAGAAAAAGACCCGATCATTTCTGACCAAGGATTTGGTTAATCTCGGTCGTGCGTAAAATCAACGACTCAGCCCCATCGATCCAAAAAGGCAACGGCACCAACTGGCCAGACAATTCAAGTTACCCCCCCATTATATGATCCATAGACCCCAACCCAAATGTACGCTAGTCAGTAGCGGGTACCCAGCCTCCCCAGAACTTGCGCCCGACGATCACAATAAATGGAGCTGCACCCCTTTCGAGAGGGCACGGGTATATTATTTGATGTAGCTCGTTAGCGTATACCGGATTAGTTCCAGCATTTCGGGCTGGTTTTATTCGCTAAGTTATACCGCTCAATCAGAAAATTTACCACTCGGCACCTTTTTTCCCGCAACTTGTGCTTATAACTGTAGATTTTCACCATCAACCAATACAACAGAGATAATCACATGAAACGAGTCATTGTGCTTTTGTTCGGCTGCTTAGTAACATTAAGCAATCTCAGTCATGCCGACAACGAAATAATTCCAACGCTCGCCGAACTACGTGGAAAGATTGAGAGTATTCGTACTGAAACAAATACTCCGGGGGCTGCTGTCGTGATTATTGAGGATGGTCGTATCAGTCTGCTCGAGGGCTTCGGTTATGCCAATATCGAAAAGCAAACCCCCGTGAATGAGAACACCATGTTTCGAATTGGCTCAGTATCAAAGATGTTTGTTGCGCTTTCGGCGCTTAGGTTAAAACAAGAAGGTGCACTGGATCTGAATGCTAAATTGAGTGACTTACTGCCGGAGCTTAAGTTTGATAACCCGTGGGAAGACCAATTCCCTATTCGCTTCATCCACCTGTTGGAACATACAACGGGTTGGCACGACATGCATATTCCAGAGTATGCGGCCGCGGGAAGTGACTATAAGGGTTTGCGCGAAGCTCTTGCTTCCCACACGGATTCGCGCACCTCACGTTGGGCGCCAGGAACACGCACCGCATATTCGAATATTGGTCCTGCAGTTGCAGCTCACATAATCGAAATTATCACCGAGATGCCCTACGAAACATATGTGCAGAAACACTTCTTTGACGCACTTGGAATGGACAACGCAACGTTTTTTGAAAGCGAACACTACAAACAAAATGCTGCCAGCCTTTACTTTAACGACGAAGTTGAACCCTACTGGGACATACTCTATCGTCCATCAGGGTCGATAAACGCGTCGATTGCCGATATGGCAAAGTTTCTTACCTTCCTTTTAGGTAACGGAGCCGCGCCAACCAAGAGTCTATTGGCTGCCGAATCAATTCGTGAAATGGAGCTGACGCATTCAACTCTCGGGGCCGAAGCGGGATTAAACGCAGGTTACGGTATATCAAATTACACTTCGGGGTTTGGGTCCTACCAAGTCGCCTTTCACGGCCACAATGGCGGAATGTGGGGAGCCATGGCTGAATTGACGTACAGCCCGGAACTGAATTCTGGTTATGTTAGCGTCATTAATACTTCAGGCCCGGGCCAGTCACAAATTGCTGATGCCATCAAATCATATTTGCTTCGCGACAGGGTTGAGCCTGAAGTTCAGACCGTAGCGTTGCCGGAACACTACAAAGCTTTGACCGGCTGGTATAGAGCGATTAACCCACGCAATGAGCTGGGCCGGCACATTACGGATGTTGCCACAGCAATGCACTTTTCGGCTGAAGGTGAGCGCTTTATTCGACAACCACTAGTCGGCGGCTGGAAGTCCAGTGACTACGTCAATAGTGATGGTCTATTAGTTGATGTCTGGACCGGCTTAGCTAGTATCGCCATCGTCAACGACCCGCTTGCCGGCGAAACAGTCGCCGTGGGTGACGCACTTTACAAGCGAATATCACCGCTCTTTGTTTTCTCACCAATTGCGTTAATTGTGGCTTTGCTACTCTTTAGTCTTGTTTACTTTGGTTTTTTACTTGTGCACGGTATTGCCGTGTTATGCAAAAAGGAGCAATTGAAATTATTGCAAAAGATATGGAGTGGCCCGGCGTTGGCTTCGGTTTACTTGGTGTTTTTCGCAGTAACCGCGTCAATATTGAGTTTAGACTTGTCGAATCTTGCAGGTATTAATATGGCAACGCTGTATTTATTTGTGTCGTCGCTTATCTATCCAATTACTGTATTCGCTGCTGCTTGGCTGGTTTGGAAAGCTAGACGAAATATACACGGAGTACTCGCACGTATCTTTGCATTTACATATCTTTTTTTACACGTGGGTACGGTACTATACCTTTATAATTATGGTCAAATTGGCGTAAAGGTTTGGAGTTAAGGTGCAAAACACTAGAATAGACGACACACTAAGTTTTATACCAAAGCAAAAGCGGTTTTGGGCTTACCACATTGGCGTGCTCGGAATTGTGTCGTTTATTCAAGTAATCATAATTTATTACCGCGAGCACTTAACTGAATTTAACCTCGTTAGCTATAGCCTGTGGATGCTGTTCTTCACTGTTTCAATGTTGGGTTTCCGCTGGATCTACAAACGATTCGGTTGGGATAAAATACGTACCATAAAGCAGATCCCATGTGTTATTGCCGCGTCAATGTTGGCATCACTTTTCATTGTTGTAATGATGTTCAGCCCGGTATTACCATTTTATTTGGATAATATCCTAGAAGTGCAGCGGCAATTCGATCCTCAAGCTACGCTTGTAGGTCTAACGGTCGTGCTGGTCGTTACTAACTTCTTACAAAGCATGTTGTTCTCGCTTATATGGGCGTTTATTTATATCAGTGAATCATTCTGGAAGCGTGTAAAAGAAGCCGATTTGAGAGCCCTTAGATATGAAAACTCCTTAAAGGAAGCTCAACTGAGTAATTTAAACTCACAAATCAATCCGCACTTTCTATTTAACGCGCTGAATAATATTCGTTTCCTTATTCACGAAAATGCAGATCATGCGGATGAAGCTCTGACAACTCTGTCAGAAATATTGCGACATTCACTTAAAACCAATTTGGCAGAAAAAATAGCTCTATATCAGGAAGTCGAATTGGTCGAAAAATACCTAAGTATCGCCAAACTTCAACTAGAGGCTAGGTTGCTTACTAACTTTCATATTCAAAAATCTCTCGATACGTGCCTAGTGCCACCCTTGCTACTACAAATGTTAGTAGAAAATGCCATTAAGCACGGCATCGAACAAATCCAAGATCAAGGTACATTGACTGTAGACATAAGTTCAAATAATGGAAGGCTCAATATACATGTTCTTAACGACAAGCCAGAAGAGAGGGATGTCCTAGCGTCGAACCTTGGTATTGGCTTGGAAAACATAAAATCCAGATTGAAACTAATGTACAACGATGATGCCGTAATTGCATTACACAATGGTGATACATCATTTTCCGTTAATATATGCATCCCTGTGGAGTACTCAGCATGAAAGCTATAGTTGTGGAGGATTCTCGCTTAGCACGAGAAGGTTTAATAAAAATGCTCGAGAAATTCAGCTCTATAGAGTTGCTCGGTTCGGCCGAAAATGTTTCTCAGGCGCGTGCACTTATACAAAAGTATAATCCTGAAGTAATATTTCTCGATATACACATGCCAGGTGAAAATGCCTTTGATTTGTTGAATCCTCTTGAACAAGAGCCAAAAATAATATTTACCACGGCTTATGCTGAATATGCTGTACGCTCCTTCGATTTCAATACTATAGATTACCTATTAAAACCGATAAGCCAGGAAAGGCTTGGGCGCGCGGTAGATAAACTTATTTCGCATGCCAATACTGATTCTCAATATAAACCAGATGACGCTAAACTTGATTACAATACAAAAATATTGGTTCGCAATGACGAAAGAAGTCAGCTGCTAAATCTCAATGATATTTTCTATTTTGAAAGTTGTAAAAATTACGTCAGAATATTCTGTTCGATGGGTAAGTACTTTGTGAAAAAATCGCTATTACAAATTGAAGGCCGTCTTCCTGAACAGCATTTCGTGAAGATTAGCCGACAATGCATTGTTAACCTTGATCATATTCTGGCAATGGATGACTCCATAAACGACGGATTCGATATAACTATGACCGACGGCCAAATACTCAATGTAAGCCGGCGTAACGCAACAGCTCTTAAATCTATGCTAAGTATTTAGTGAGGTCTCTACCTGAATACCTGATGCCATTATCAATGGTGTTCGAGTCGATTGGTTTTGCGCATCACGCGAATTAACTTCGACGAAGGTACAACCCACTCATTATCTCATTGTAATTAGTACAAGCCTCTCCGACTCTTATATGTAATTTTGTGTTTTCTGCGTTGCAAGCGAAACAACTCTAGCGTTAGTCCCCATTCACATATCGGTAAATTGGGTATTATTATCGCTTATATCGATAGGTTACCCGTGAAATTACGCTCATGATATGACTTACGGGTTCAAAATATTTTGACGGATACATCTCAATAGATCCTCAATACATTCATTGGACCCTATTACAGGAGTCGAGGGGCATCGGTTGCTCTTTTGAGAGAGTAAAAACCCAGGTCACACATAGCTGTTCTTTGCGTCCTTACAGAGCCCTTCAATGATTTACTTAGCGTATTTATTGCGCGCAATATGCACTCACAGTTACCTAAATAAGTGGGAACCTTAAGGGGGACAGCCATGAACGGGTAACGTTAATAAGCTTACTTATAAAAGCTGTTAAGAATCATTGTAAAGGCCATTGCGGCAAGATGCCTCTTTTTAGCAGGTGTGGTTTTCGATGTTCGTCATTAACCAAACGTACTGAGTGTCGCGGCTTACAGCACCAGAGGGCAAAAATACCTTATGCGATCCATTTCCTGGTGCACATAGATAACAGTAGTGATCACGTGCCGAAGTCTCGTATTAAGATAGAGAGACAACGAAAGGTAAGCCTGAGTACGAAATAGCGAAGTTTTGCGGCATCAATACGCTATAAAATACTATGTTTAACTAGAAAGTCATCGGAAAAAGTTTTGAACGAATATAGCGACATTAGTGTTTAATAATTTTAACTGTCACACCCGTTAAAATTATTAATATCCAATGTATCAACCTTGAATTAGTAAGAAATAATTAAGATTTAAATTTTATATAACTAAAATGTTACTTTGTGGTGATTACTGGTGTCGATTATGCGAAAAAAGAAATTAAAAATCGTTTTTTATTAGGTTTAACAATTACTATTGGCTCTTATAGATTTAATAGTAATATCGAGTTTATTTTTGTCGACAGTCGCAACGGAACTAAGTTTAAATAAAAAATCAAGCCAGCGCTCGTTAAGTGTTAAAAATATTGATCAGTGCTGTAATTTCTTATCTAGTAGTTGAACGTTTAGGTAGGGTGTGAATAGAGGTTTGTATTTTCTTTTAAAAAAATAAAAAGTTACCGAGGTGATGTATGAGCTTTACCCGACCGAGAAAAACAGCACTACGCTGTTTAACTAGCCGAAAACCTCTCATAGTTTTGAGTTCACTATTAGCGGCTTGGAGCCCCTTTTGTCTTGCGCAGCAAACTCCTTATACAGGCTCAGCTGTGACCGTACCTAATACGGTGCAGGCCGAAAACTTTGATTTTGGTGGCCAGAATGTCGCATATAATGATACGACTGCCGTCAATATCGGTAATGCTTATCGTCAATCTGAAGGCGTAGATTTGGAAGTCCGCTCCGGAGGAGGCCACAACGTTGGGTGGACAAGTCCTGGCGAGTGGTACGAATATACAATCAATGTAAGCGCAGCTGGAACCTACAATATATCGGCCAATATCGCTTCTGCGTTAAATGGCGGCAGCTTACGTTTCGAATTTTCGGGGGCGACCAACGCTAACTCGGCTAACGTTAGTTTCGATGGAACTCAAGGTTGGCAAAATTGGGCTCCGACTGGCGCCACCTCTGTGGTATTGAACAGTGGTCAACATGTTGTGCGAATGTTTGTTGTATCAGGTGCATATAACGTTGATTCATTCTCTATGACCTATTCAGGGCAAAGTCCATTCCTCGGCGCGCCGGCTGCATTGCCCGGAACCGTTCAGACGGAAGATTTTGACAATGGCGGTCAAAACGTCGCGTACAACGATACAACCAGCAATAATATACCCAACCAATATCGCACTAGCGAAGGCGTCGATATTGGTGGTGCGTCTCACGGGGGGTATGCCGTTGGCTACGCCGAGCCAGGTGAGTGGTTAGAATACTCGGTAGATGTCACTGCGGCTGGTACATATGACATATCAGGTCTAATGGCCTCGGATATGAGTGGTGGTTCTGTGTCCTTTAGTTTTTCAGGCGCTACAAACGTTAATTCCTCGGCTGTATCTATAGGGTATACCGGCGGCTGGGACACCTGGAGCCCGTCATCGAGCACTTCGGTAATACTGAATCAGGGCGCACATATTGTTCGCTTAAATTTTGTTTCGGGCACGCTTAATATTAGCGACTTTACGGTTAGTGCATCGGGCGGATCTGGCGGTCTTCCTACGGCGTACTCGGGGTATACCGGTAACTATAATGGTTACAGCTTGAAATATGATGACCGTTTTGATTCTTTAAATTCCGCAATATGGGAAAAAGGTGATGGCGCAGTTGGTTTAGAATCTGACTGTCGATTTACACCACAAGGTGTTCAAGTCGCTGGCGGTAATCTCGAGCTTGTGGTTCGCAACGAATTTGTCCCATCGAGCTGGTCTAACAATCATCAGGCCCATAAATCGGCTTATAATTATTCGTGCGGCGAGCTCCGTACTGTTCCAGCTAAGCGTATTAAATATGGCCGAATAGAAACGCGCATGAAAGTGCCGAATAGAAGCACGGCATCGGGTTATATTTCTTCATTGTTTACATACGTTAACGAAGGTTCACCACAAGAGTGGGAAGAAATTGATGTAGAGCTTGAAGGCGGTCGTCCAGATAAGTTTCAAGCGAACTTAATTTATGGTTTCAATGCGCCAGATTGGAATGCTACTCGCAATTGGGGTGCTTGGGAGCATAAAATTGATATCGCACCGGCTGATCAATGGAGAGTGTATGCTATTGAATGGACACCCACGGCTATTAAGTGGTTTGTAGATGGATTGCTAGTAAAAACCTTAAGCCAAGAGTGGACCGATTGTAATCCTGGATGTATTTGGCCACAAATCCATGCGACACCTACACCCGATAACCTTACTGAGTTAATGATGAACTTTTGGATTCCTAACGATGTAGTTCAGAATAATTTCGGCGGCAATAAGTCTGGTAATGTTTATCCCATGACGGCCCAGTACGATTGGTTGAGAATCTATGAGCTTAATAGTCATCCATTGACTAACTGGTAGTTCACTATAAAGGCAGTCGATTAGAACAGACTGCCGATTACATTATTTAGCCCGCGTATTTGAGACAATCGAATACGCGGGCTTTTTGCGTTAAGTACGCTAGGTGCCTGTTGTAAGCAATAACACGAAGCTGCCCGCATCATCTTTCCATTAACGTATTGTTAACTAGATTTATACTTTAATAATATTAAAAAACACTGAGAATTTAGACTGTTTGTAAGCGATTGCTTTACAGATTGTTTTACAGATTGTTTTACACGAAGGAGTAAGCTGTATATCGTGTAACGCAAGCTGGCGGTGATCTTGTGGATATGTCGGGCGTCAAAACCTTAGGTTTTGCCACTAGTTGCGTCACGAAGGGAGCGTATCGACAAGCATCTTGTCTTTACTAAAAAATGACATTGGTTCACGAGATGATTTCTAAATATAGATTCTAATGAAAACACTAATAACATCACACATTTTTAATCTTACAGACGTCACTGTTATTGTCACAGTAATCTTCATTTTAACATTAATGATTCTGTTTGTTAAAAATGCTAAAAGAGTAAAGGCGCTTGAAATATATTTTCTGTCCATATTTCTATTTTTTAATGCTTTGTATTCTCTAAATAACTTGGTTTTTTGGAATGATAACATTCGACCTGGTTTTCTAAGTGCTTCGCCTGATATCTATTTTATCTTGGCTCTGGGTATTTTTATACAAGGCCCTATGTTGTATCTATTTGTCAGGAAATCACTGTATATCGACTTTTCTATCAAGTGGGTTACGGGTTTTCATTTTGTGCCCGTAGTATTTTTTTTAATCTATCTATATTGTGTCTTTTTAAGGCATGATTATTCTGTACGTTTAGCGTATCTCGAAGATTGGAGTAGTGTTTTCGATAACGTTTTCCTCTCTGTACTCATATGGTCACAGAGGTTATCGATTTTTATCTATAGTATGGCGAGTTACTTTTTACTTCATAGGTACTTGGAATATATCAAGGCGAACAATATAGAGGTTGATGCTAGAGTCCTAAGCTTTTACAAGGTGCTTGTTGTCGGTACATTAGTACTCTGTGGATGGATTATTGTTAGTCTACTGCAAGCGCTGACACCTATTGTCAATCTTGATAGTTTTATGGGTGTTGCAGAGAACTACATTCGTCTGGGTTTATTTTCATTCCTTCTCGCGCTGGTTCTGCGTTGCTCAATTGACGACATCTACATTCCGGGGCACCTAAAAATTCGACCTGTCTCCTTCTATGAAGACGTGGATTTAAAACGTAGGATATCCGTGTTAATGGACGAAACACAGCCATTTAGAGACCCGCTTCTAACGCAAGTCAGGCTAGCCGAGCTTCTGGGCCTTAGTCCAAGACGGCTTTCACGGGTTATACATCAACACTTTAACCAAAGCTTTTGGCGTTTTGTCTCCAGTTATCGAGTTCGTCTTGCGGCACAGCACCTTGCATGCTCTACCGATAGCGCCAATAGCATCCTAGATATTATGAAATCTTGCGGTTTTAATAGTAAATCCTCTTTTAATTCTGCGTTTAAAAGGGAGTATGGCGTATCGCCCTCCAATTTCCGGCGAAGCAATCGAAATTTCTAGGGCTTAGAATTTAAAGGCTTAGACTTAAACGGTTTAGGAATTAAACGGTTTAGGAATTAAAGGGTTCAGGAGTTAAAGGGTTCAGAGCAGCGGCATTCCTACACAGTGTTTACACAGTACAGACACTTATTAGACCCACTTCCTACAAAACGTAGCGTTTTAGGCATTGCTTGTGACGAGTTTTCGTATCTAGGTATTAACTACTGATTTGAGATTTACACCTTTATAGGTATTAACCAAGATGGGCTTCGACCTGTCAAAGGAATCGTTTGAGCCTGCTTATAGTACCTCTCGAGTTATAGTATCTCTCATAAATGCCGAAGGCAGTAACTTCAAAATAAACAGCAAAGAGGCATCACAATGTCCAAACGTAAAATGACATCTATTAAATCAACAGTTTTAACCCTCGGCTTAGCCCTGCTTTTGCCTGTCACGGCCTTAGCTGATGTAAAGGTAGTAGGGTATATTCCAAGTTATAAAAATATTACACAAACGATTGATCAGGCAGACTTAACCAAGCTAACGCATATAAATTTGGCATTTGTAAATCCAGATTCATCTGGTCAAATTATTTCCGCTGGCAACTTAACGTGCATGAAAAACGGTGCGGGCGTAAACGTAAGTGGTGCCGACTTCCAGTATGTTGTGGATACAGCGCATGCCGCCGGGGTCAAAGTAATGGCATCTGTAGCCGGTGGCTTGATACCTGCGTGCTCTGGGAATTGGCAGACTTTGTTACAAGCCGGTAATCGCCAGGCTCTAGTAGCAAACCTCATTCAATTTATTGATACCTATAATTTAGATGGCTTAGATATTGATATTGAAGGTGTGCTTCTGACTGACATCGATAATGCCGGTAATTACACCCCATTTATTCAATTGCTCTCTAGTGAATTGAAATCTAGAGGCAAATTGTTGACTGCAGCAACAGCAACATACGCTGGTGGAATGATCCCAGTATCCTCTATCCCATACTTCGACTTTGTTACGCTTATGTCCTATGACGCAATTGGGCCGACGTGGGGAGCTGCGGGTACGGAGCATTCGACTTATGCGGGTGCGCAAAGCCATATAAATACGTGGAAAAGCCGTGGGCTAAGTAAAGATAAGCTTGTTCTAGGTGTTCCCTTTTACGGTTATGGCTTCGGAGATTTTAACGGAGGGTATTCCTATGCGGACATCCTGGCTCAATTTGGAGTAGGCGCTGCAAATAATGACGTAATTGGAACGGTATGCTCTGGTTGCTCATACATTACCTATAATGGAATACCAACAATACAGGCTAAAACGCAACTCGCAGTTGACCAAGGTGCGGGTGTGATGATTTGGGAGCTTTCTCATGACGTAAGCAATTCATCGAGTCTTTTATCATCGATATGGGAGGCCCTCGGATCATCCAGTTCGTGTCCGGTTTGGTCTAGCGGCCAACAGTATCTTACTGGCGATATTGTGCGTTTTACCGATGGCAACAACTACATTGCCGTTCATGACAATCCGGGTTACGACCCAACTATAAGTACGTGGTTTTGGGATCCCACATCAGAAAACTGCGGTGCGGCTAGCTTTGAAGTACGAGTCGAGGCTGAAAATTATTCAAGTATGGCTGGCGTTCAGCTAGAGGGGACGCAAGATACCGATGGCGAGCTGAATGTTGGCTGGATAGATTCGGGTGATTGGATGGCATACGGCGGTGTAATTGACGTGCCGGCCTCAGGTAATTATGAAATACAGTACCGTGTTGCGAGTCCATCAGGAGGGAGCTTATCTGCAGACCTAGATGCCGGTTCAGTTCAACTAGGGTCAGTTGTTGTTCCTGCAACACAAGGTTGGCAAAACTGGACAAATGTTAGTCATGTAGTGAGTTTACCTGCAGGACAGCTAAACCTAGGCATCTTCGCACAGCAAGGTGGCTGGAATATAAACTGGTTTAAGATCAAGCAACTGCCTTAAGGTCAAGTGACTGCCTTAAGATCGAGCAACTCGGCTAAGTTAGCTGATCCACGGCTAAGGCACGCGGCCATTATCGTAGTCGTGGCTTAAGGTTGCTTAAGGTTGCATGAGTTACATGAGCATGTGTGAAAATCCCCAGCTTACGCTGGGTTTTTGCTATCTAAACCCCGCTAACGTTCTCTGCTTTTCCTCTGATTTATGTTGTCCTACAGAGTGTTTGTCACCTAAATAATTAATTCATACAACCATTGTAAGTATTAATTGAGCTTTGACTATACCGATGCTAGTATTTTAAGGCTGAAGGCTGCCCTCCACCGAGAGGTGTCAGTAGCTAACGGCGGTGTGCACTAAGTTGAAACCAGTCATGGTTTGCTTCCTGTCTTAGTGGAGTATGCGAAACACTTGAAACATATCCACTAAAAACTGAGCGTGGGGCTTTGTCCTCTCGGCCGTCTCGGTTTCTGTTCATAAGCGTCAATTACAACAATAATTAAGGTCTTTTTGAATGAAAACACTAAAAATAAAGCAGAGCTTGCTCGTTAGTGCAATAGCTCTCATTACTAATCAATCGTTTGCGTTAGAAAACTATCCCTTCCCTCAAAATATTGATTACTTGGGGGTTAATCCAAGTAACGAGTCGACTAGCGCGCAAAATATGGCGGTGAAGGAATTTTATGATTACTGGAAAAGTCGATATCTCCGTGTAGCCGACACTGGAGGCTATTATGTCCATGGTGCCGATACGGACGGGAATGGTAAAGGTACTTCAGAGAGTCACGGCTACGGTATGGTTCTGACGGCATTAATGGCTGGGCATGACACCAATGCCAAGGCTGAGTTTGACGGTTTATATCAATTTTTCGACACACATCGCAGTAGTATTAACAACGAGTTAATGGGTTGGTTTATCAATAGCCAAGAAGCGGGTACGGGCGCGTATAGTTCCGCTGCAGACGGGGATATGGATATTGCGTACGGCCTACTTTTGGCCGACAAGCAGTGGGGATCTGAGGGGTCTACAAACTACCTAGCTGAAGCCATTGACATGATTAATAATGGTTTACGTATTAGTGACTACCACCCCAACTCGCGCCGAATTATGTTGGGCGATTGGGATAGTAAGCAAAATACCAGTCGATCGTCTGATTGGATGCCTGGGCATTTACGTGCGTATTCGCAAGCTTCTGGTGATACCGAGTGGCTTTTAGCTATCACTGAAATTTTCAGTATGGTTGATGAAATTAACGGCTTAAATAACAACACAGGATTAATGCCAGATTTTGTCACGGGTGATTCAGCGGTGCCTGACCACAATAATGACAATGGGACAGGCGAGCAAAAATCGGGGGACTATTTCTATAACGCTTCTCGAACACCTATGCGCCTCGCGATGGACTACATTCATAACGGTAACCTGTCATCGAAAAATGCGTCGGACAAAGTAAGCGCATGGGCCGCACAGCAAGTGGGCGCCAATTATAATTTTAACAACTATTTCTCGGGGTATACCGTACAGGGTGATGTATTACCGGGTGCAAATTATAGTTCGACAGTTTTTGTTGCGCCCGTAATAGTCGCAGCCTCAGTTGATCCTGCCAATCAAGCATTTGTGAATGCAGGTTGGAGTCATATTAAGTCAACTCGAGAAAACTATTTTGAGGACAGTGTTAATTTATTAAGTATGTTGGCATTAACCGGTAACTGGTGGGCGCCAAACCAAGTAACTCCGACTCCGACTCCGACTCCGACTCCGACTCCGACTCCGACTCCGACTCCGACTCCGACTCCAACTCCGACTCCAACTCCGACTCCGACTCCAACTCCAACTCCGACGCCAACGCCAGGGGCCGGCATTCATATCGAAGCTGAAAGTTTCAGTGCTAGTGCCGGTGTGATTGTTGATGCCGGAATTGTTACATGGATCGATTCTGGTGACTGGATGATTTATTCAGACACACTTCCAGAAAGCTCAAATAAGCAATATGTTGTGAGTTATCGCGTTGCGCGCGGTGTGGGCGGCGCAACAACATTTAAAATTGAGCAACCGGGTGGGGCGGTTGAATACGGTCAAATTACTGTTTCGGATACTGGTTCGTGGGGTACCTTTGAAACTATTAGCCATACTATTACAATTCCGTCTATTTCACAGGGTCTTGCATTAGCGGCAATTGGCGGCGGTTGGAATATTGATTGGTTCGAGGTTACACCTGAAACGCCTACGCCTACTCCTACTCCTACCCCGACTCCAACCCCGACTCCGACTCCAGGTGTTGATTGCAGTGGAGCGAATATCTATCCTAGCTGGACAGCGAAAGATTGGCCAGGTGGTCTCCCTAATCACAACGAAGCAGGTGATCCAATGGTCCTTGATGGGATATTATTCACGGCTAACTGGTATACAAGGTCGCTACCAGGAAGTGATGGTTCTTGGACAATGGGTGGAGTTTGCGCTAATTAGGGCCCTATTTATGGAAGGGCATTAGCTAAACTGCAAACATATAGGTTTGTACGTGCAACCTACGTAGAGGCCATTGTTCTTCAATGGTCTTTGCGTCACTGGATGATAATTACCTTTTAAATTACGTTGTCAGATTAAGTCGTAACCATTAAAAAGTCTACGCCCTATTGCGGGCTGATCTTAGTAGCTGCATTGTGAATCCCCCCAATTAGTCGCCTGAGTTAGTCGCCTGAGTTAGTCGCCTGAGTTAGTCGCCTGAGTTAGTCGCCTGAGTTAGTCGCCTGAATTAGTCACTCGAATAGACACCTATCGTTCTACAAACTTCAATAAATATTCATAATCCAATAGCCGCTTATCGTCTTGGTATGCGTCACGGTCGGCGAAAAAGTATACGGCTCTGGCATGAGCAAATTGATAAAATATTTAAGCCCTGCGTATTAGCATTACCACTGTCTAGGCATTCGTTTTGTTGTTCCACTATGTCCATAGTAGTATTTAGGTTTTTCTAATGTATGCTACCGAAGTTTGAAGGAGTTAAGTTGTAGTCTTTATGATAAATCGTGGAACAAGTCAGCAGGAAAGTGCACCTTATAACCGCCGTATCGTACTGGATGTCATCCGGCGCGCAGGTGAGGTATCACGAAAGGAAATCGTCGATGTCGTATCACTTAGCCCACAAACTGTGGCCAACATTACCCAAAGTTTAGAGTCGAATGATCTGATTGTTTCTAAGCGTCGTAAGGCCGAAAAATCTCGTGGCCAGCCCCCCATTGTATTTGCGCTTAACCCAGAAGGTGGGTGCTCGATTGGTATTGCACTTGAGCCGGGCTTAGCATCTGGCGCATTGGTGAACCTAGTTGGTGAAGTGATCGCCGTACATGAAATAGACGTTAATGCGAGCGATCAAGAGCAGTGTCTTAATGCCATGATTCGCATCGTTGAATTTCTTTCGTCTAAAAATAAGTCGGCCAAACAAATATGGGGGATAGGTGTTGCGTTACCCGGCCCATTTGATGCAGAAGACCTTAGTTTTGTTGGACCAACAACAATCGAGGGCTGGAAGGATCTCAGTTTATTAGATGAACTCAATCGCGCAACCGGTTATCAAGTTTACTACAGTGTCGACAGCGTAGCTGGGGCATTAGGTGAGTCTCTTTTTGGTATAGCAAAAAATATTAGTTGTTTCTACTATTTGCACCTAGGCGTTGGGCTTGGCGGAACGTTGGTAAATCAAGGCGCCGCATACAAAGGCTCTAATGGTAATGCCACAGAAATAGGACACATACCCGTCGTACCTGGAGGAAAGCCATGTTATTGCGGTAATCGCGGTTGTCTTGAACGTTATCTATCATTATTTGCGCTTTACGAGGCGCTCGAACACGAGGGGATTAAAGTTAATTCAAAGGTAGAACTTAATGAATTGCTTTTGCAAAACAATAAAATCGTTTTAGTCTGGGTAAAGCAAGCTGCAGAATATTTGCGCGGTGCAATCTGTATCCTTGAGAACATACTCGACCCCCAAGCAATTATTATTGGCGGGTCTGCACCGAGGGGCTTAGTAGAGGCGGTTCTTCGTTCTGCACAACCATGGGCAAAATCCGTGCGTGGCGGTATAGCGGAGCCTTGCGAGAGGCTAATGCTCTCGTCACATCAGGAATACAGCCCGGTTCTAGGCGCTGCCGTATTGCCAGTTTACGAAATGTTATCTCCACATATAGAGGCCATTCCAAGAGAGCCTAGCCATAACTCCAATACTGAAGAGTTATTGGGTTTAAACACCGTTAAAAAAGTAAGGCGACTTTAAGATATACCAGTCTAGACGTCGTAACTCCACCATTCTTGCGTTTGAAATTAATGCCATATCTATTAACTTGAACAGCTAAATATAATATACATCGGCTGAACATATTATTTTACGCGGAACTCGATCGTCAAAACCAGCAAATCACTAACTAAGGCATAACTTTAAGTATTGATCGAAACATTCTGGAAAAGTTTTCGGAATGAAGGCCTCATCAGCATAAACAACAATCTCCATATCATTTTTGGTCGCGGGATTTTTAATCTAGGCTGCCAAAAAATTCACTTAACCCAATTTATCTTTATTTCGAGGTTGAATGCGTGCTTTAGACGACTAGATACGGATCTTAATTGCGGCGCGAAACCGGAAAAACCAGGTTTTTTTGGACGCCGGAAAAATGTCAGTATTATCCCGCCATCTTAAAAAAATACGGCTCACCAAGATGAAGATTGAAATAGTGTAATTGAAAATATTAAGAATTATTTAATCTTCGGCACCGTATTGTTTGAAATTCGAGGAACGTCCATATACATCCCCCACGTCGCTTTGGCTGGAGGTCAAACACACCTACAAGAAAAAATATTTTGACACTATCGTTTCAAATAATCACTACTCACCGTCCACAGCCCAGTAAAATAAATTTTGAATTTCATTTAATTAGGGCAATCTTTCGAAACTAAATGGTTACGTTTTTCTGAAAACGAAAAAACTATGCATAACGTGCCTGACCACGATACAAGCCTTTAAACTCACAACCATTGTGCCAACGGTGATAGTCTTTACCGTGGTAAGCCACTAGCTCTTCTCGCCGATTAGGAAACTCTGTACGTCTATTATCACCCGCATAACCAGAAGCGCTAACCTCAATCGAAGCAGAGAAAGAAGAAATAGAGACAACCTTCGACTTAGGAGTACATCGAGGTTTATCTGCAGCATGAGCAGTCAAATCTAATACCGCTTTTTTTAATACAGCCGAGTCAGTAAGCTCACTGTACTCACCCAATAACTCTAAAAAATCAGGGTGAGCTAATGTTAAACGAACGCCAAGCTCTTTCTCAACCGCTTTAATACAGGCTCTTGCCGCTCTAATCGCCGCGGCATTTAAAAGCCAGTTTCTATTATTCATGTAGCCCCCTAAACATTAAGATTAGTCCCTTCGCATTTAATCCTACTTATGACAAAGCAAATTGTTTGCCAATAACGGTGTTTTTAGACTTTATCGGAATAATCCTAGCTATAGCGCCACTAACGGGTCGAATATACAAAAACACATATTGAATGCAGCTAGAGTATATAAATGAAAATTGCACCAAGCTAATGCTACAAGATTACTTATGCATCAGAATTAAGCAGGATTTACCCAGAAGTAACGATTCTAAATGTTTTTTCGGGTCGGCAAAAGCCTGGATAGGGACATAGATTTTGAGGCCTAGGGCGTGCTTTAGGCGGCTAGATACGGATCATAATTGGCGCGCGGAACTGGCAAAACCAGTTCCTTTTTTCAAGACGCCGGATATATCAGTGTTGCTGCCATCTAAAAAACAGAAAAGACGGTTTACCAAGGTGAAGACAAAGGACAGCAGTAGTCGAAAATTTTTCAGTGTTTTGAAGCTTCGGTAGCGTATTGTTTGACATTCAAGGAGCGTCCATATATGCCCCCTGCGTTTCGTGTTTAACTTTAATTAACTCTGCCTATCTCTAAGTATTGAACTTTGAATTTAAACAGTTTCGTTCATACATTTTTCACTAACATATCACTCGTTAATAGTTGCTGCCTTCATAGCAGCGTTGTTTAAAACGCTTTACCAAGACAATAAACCTATGGCGAAGGCCTGTTATGTTTACGTTATCTCAAGCTCTCGTGCACGCACCTTACGGGCGCGTGCGCTACGTGAGTACTGCGACAAAGTGATTAGCATGGCCGTTAAGCTTAATAACAAAACCGAACTTGAACCGCCACCACGGCTATTGTTATTGCTGGCTGTTGCGGGCGTCTCCGTTGATGTTATAGGCGCAGGACTTGCCGATTGGCTTGCGACAGGTGTTGGGCTAGGGCTGGGTGCTGGGCTAGGCCTGGATGTTGGAGCAGGAGTGGGCATAGGTGTTGGCGCTAGGGTCGGCACCGCTCCTGGTGCGGGGCTTAGTGTAGGTACAGGCGTTCCACCCTTTAGATCTAGCCAGTTTACATTCATACCAGAGCCTTCAAAATCTAATCGTAAAACATGCCTGCCTTTTTCAAGAAAAATATTGCTAGCGTTGATTGTTTCGAACACCTGCCAGTCACCCGTAACAGGCACAGTAAGTGTGCTGGCGTAGTCACCGTTAATGCTTACGTCGAAATTAACACGTGTGCTTTGGGCCGCCACATGAGCATCTAAAGAGTAATTGCCAGGGAATGCCACATCAATACTAAACTCGGCCCAGTCGCCAGCGTCGACCCAACCAACATATTGACTGCCGCCGCTATCGCCTAATTGAATACCAAACTGATCACAGTAGGTGTTCGCGCTAATTTTACCCGGTATCACAGTTGATTGAAGTGGCTCTTCACAGCTTGGGCGCGGGCCATCATCGGGTGCAATACCGGTATAGAAGCCTTGGTGCCATGCGTGGCTGCTATGGCCATTGCGAATATTGACCTGAGCAAAAGTGATCATTGCGTCGTAGACATCTGCTGGTGGCGTGCCGCCACTATTAATAAAACGCTTAATCCGTTCATAGTCGCTATTGGGTGGAATAGTCCAAAGTGTTTTATCATGCGACATTTTTTTGAAGGACCATGGGAAATAGCCGGAAAGGTTTTGTTTCGCCCAATTGGTGAGCGCGAGTAAATTTGCTTCGTCGGTCTCTCCATACTCGCCAAGAATGAGCGGTATATTGAGCTTGTCGGTTATCGCGTCCCGACCTAGCGTGCCACTAAGTGGCCCGTAGTGATGCAATTGGTAAACGAGTTTATCGTCCCACTGTGATGATATGCCTGAAGCAGTTTGCACATCGGGATCTGTCCAGTCTATCTTATTAAGATCACTGCTCCACCAGCCACCTTCAATGACAACAATGTGATTAGTATCGACTTCGCGAATTGCTTGAGTCATTTCCGCCATCGATGCGAGTAATTCAAATTCTCGGCCGGGCTGTGGTACCGGCTCATTTATTAGGTCGTAACCCCAAATAACGGGTTCGTTTTTATAATAGTCCGCAATATGACGCCAGATCGTCGCGGCGATTTGAATATTGTTACCATCCCAAAATTCGGCGGTGTCTCGTGGCTGGTTAGCGTTCGAGTTAATATTATCCGAGTGGTCACCAGGGTTTTGGTAGCCGGGCGCGGCGTGCATATCGAGCAACACATAGACCTCGTTATCGCGGCACCATTCAATAAGCCGGTCAAAATACTGAAACCCATGGTCGCTAAGCTGGTCATCTTGCCAAAACATAGAGTAATGAAACGGGACTCTTACAGAGTTAAAACCCAGCGCCTTAATATCGATGATTGCTTGTTCGTCGACGTAATTCAGTCGCCATTGATGTTCGAATTCGGCGGCTCTATCAGTGCTACCAAACGCTTCACCGAGCGACTCGCGAAATTGCGTATGGGTGCGATAATTGAAATCGCCCATCATCAAGTAGCCTTCCCACAACAACCAGTTTCCCAAATTAATGCCACTAAAAAATAGTTCATCGCCGTTCTCATCAAGAATTCTTGTGTCTTCAGTATGCACATATTGTGCATGGCTTGAATGACCAAAAATCAGGTTCGAAACTAACACAAGTACGAAACCGGTATTCCTCAGCAGCTTTGTCCTGGTGGCACTAAGCTGGGCCAATGCTTTATAAACGTTCATAACAAACCTCTTTCTTCTCTCAGTAATTTTTTATATCGAACATAAATTGTTGTGGGCTATGGTGCGCATGATCCAAGAGCTTGTCGTTCGTTTGCGAGAGAGATTGAGGTTCGACATAATGGCTCACGCCATGCTACGTTCGTTTAGCGCCTAAGTGAGGTTCGAGGAAGGACATTTAGACGACAAACTTGAGGTGGCTGGCTGGTAGCTCTCGTATTAACCTTGCAGGTGACAGAATGCACGAGGGTAGAACGAGGCACAACGACACAGCAAATATGATGATGTCAGCAGGATGTTAGGGGCTGCTTGCGGGCCAAGAGAAACGCATTGGCAACATAAACGCAACAGACGCCGAATGTATAGCCTTTGTAATACCTACGCGGCATGCACTAAAGGCCACCATGGCTACTTCGGCAGATATCGTGAGCCGTGGCGCTGAGCTCTGCTGGCGTTAATGTGCCTGAATATTGCAAGCTGCTGTGATACCCGTGCCCATCACCGTTACCTGCGTGTTGAGTAAACTCCTCGCCTTTGTGTTCGGGATTTTCATGAAAGTGCATATTGCATAGGTTCATGTCGGTATGTACCGGTGCGGCATTAAAGGTAAGGCCATTACTGCCCGCCATTGCATCTATATCTCTCGGCGACTGGGGGCCACACCCTTTACCCCAGGTATTTTCACCACGATTGACTCGTTATTGTGTCATGATCGTATCAGGTACGGCTGCATGCACGTCAGAGTGTTGTTCTTTGGTGTTTGCACTGAAGCACGCTGTGCCGATATAAGGTTACAACAAAAAATACGGTCGTTTTCATAATAGTCTCATATTGTCGTATGTTGCTTGCGGCCAGTAAGAGTTACTGACGATGTTAGCTGCCTGTAGCCCTTCACTGAGTTCTACGCGCTTAGATTATGACGTGATCGCCGTAAAGAGGTAACTCAGTATTATAAAACACTTCATCCCTCCTCCGGCACAGATCCGTACGTGCGCGTTTAACGCATACGGCTCCTGTAATATGTCAAACACTCAGCCGCTGATTTGGGTA
>JBLIMQ010000081.1:0-20446 GCA_047638775.1 Flavobacteriales bacterium | reverse complement strand
CAAATCCTTAACCGAAACGAAGGGGGAATGACTATTGATAAATTTCTCCCCGCCCGTGAAAACCCTCAGCTACTACCGTTGAATCGACATTACTTTTGGTAATTAGTACCGGCTCTAAATACATCGCCGGAATTTCTGCATAGCCATTATTAATGGTTTTATCTGTGGCTATAAACTCCCCATGTACTAGCTTAATAGCGAGTAAGGCCGCCTCACTCGCAAGCTTTCGGATTGGCTTGTATACCGTCATTAATTGCTTACCTCGTACTATTCGTCGTATGGCTGCTAGCTCGGCATCCTGACCAGACACAGCAACCTTTCCCGCTAAACCTTTACTTTCTAATACTTCAATTGCTGCTCCGGCACAGCCATCATTCGATGCCACAACGGCATCGATACGATTCGCGTTTCGCTTTAGTGACTCACGCATTATAATCTTGGCATTTTCATTACTCCAACCTTCGGCCCACTCGTCACCAACAATTTCAATATCGCCACGATCAATTGCCGGCTGCAAAACTTGCATCTGTCCTTCACGAAACATTAATGCGTTGTTATCACTGGGGGACCCGCCAATTAACTGGTACCGACCTTTCGGTTTAATCCGCAATAAACTTTCAGCTTGCATACGGCCAACGATGTGATTATCAAAAGAAACATACAGGTCAATCGCCGTACCGGTAACGAGTCGATCATAAGATATAATTTTAATACCCAAACTTTTTGCTTTCGTTAACACAGCAGACAAAACCGAACCATCGGTGGGAATTACGACAATGACATCCACTGATCGTAAAATCATGTTTTCGACTTGTGCGATCTGCTTGGACGAATCAGCATTTGCAGATTTCACATAAACCTTTGCGCCAGCCTCCATGCCTGTTGCAACAAAATAATCGCGATCCTTCTGCCAACGCTCTTCACGTAAATCGTCTAACAATAAACCAATTTTAATCTGGCCGGCATATACATTTAGATTCAGACCCAATGATAAAAAAACTAGCACCGTCGATAGTAGTTGGATCATAAATCTAAATTTTAATTTTTGCGCGTTAGGGCGCATACGAACTCCTATTGCAAATATGAGAAGTAATGTACGCATAAGAGAGCCTAGTCTCGACTAAACAGAATCAAATTACATAAGCGACATCTACCATAATGACTTAAGAATAGAATACGCTGAGAACTTCGCTAAGGCTTACACTAAAATGGACATACCGAATGGCTATTAGAAGGCTTAATTTTATACCAAAAACCAAGGGCGTCAGATCTGTAGACAAAAAATATGATAAACGGGCTAATTTAACGAACTAATTTAGCGAATTATTCGCAACTCGCAGCTTCAGACAAGCACGCTTAGATTAATGGCGAGTGACAGAGTTATTTTAGGAGAAAAGCGCGACGAATAACGCCTCATAGACAGCTGAGTTAACCCTCCTATCAAGCAACAGGATTAAGACCTTCCATTTTTTTACTCAATTCGGAATTTAAACTCACTTTACAATTGTCTTGATGAATTTCACCTCCGCATTGATCGCACGTTAACGTAACTTGGCAGGCTTTTTGGCAATCATCATGGATAAATTTCACTGGACCATCACCGTCATACGCCCACTTATCACCCCATGTAATCATGGTGCGAATTATCGGTTGAAGCTCTAAGCCTTTCTCACACAAGCGATAGCCTTTGCGAGAATTATCTGGATCGATGGCTTCAATTATTCCGTGTTCAGTTAAGGTGGCTAATCGATCCCCTAAAACTTTCTTAGAAATACCCAGGTTCTTTTGCAGCAAGCTATGGCGATTCAACCCTAAACGAATATCACGAATAATTAACCAAGACCACCACTCCCCAACAATATTGAGTGTTTGTGCGATCGAGCACGACATATCAGCAAAATCACTTCGTTTCATATTTGACCAAGCCCCGATAAACTAGTATATTTTGGTCCCCTAAAGAGACCAAAGGTGAGTTTAATGTTTCCTAAACGTATTGTCATTACTGGAATGGGTTTAGTATCCCCTATCGGCAATGACCTAAAAAGCGTATCGAAAAACCTACAAGAATCAAACAGTGGTGTTCGATTCATGCCCGAATACGCCGAGCTTGGCATGCGCTCACACGTAGCAGGTAAAGCCGAGAGTGCCCGCACCAACGATATCCCTCGAAAATTACGACGCTTTATGGGAGAAGAATCACAATTTGCATATATTGCCGCGCAAGATGCCATTGAGCATGCCGGTATAGACACCAAATTACTACAGCATGATAGAACTGGCTTGATTATGGGCTCTGGCGGCGCATCGACCCTAGATATTATGGAAGCTGCCGATTTATTGCGTAGCCGCGGCATTAAAAAAGTCGGCCCCTACCGTGTCACCTCAACCATGACAAATACCGTATCAGCCTGCCTGAGCACCGGCTTTGGTATACGCGGACTAAACTTTAGCGTGTCATCTGCCTGCGCAACATCAGCGCACTGCATTGGTTTAGCCGCGCAAATGGTGGCGTGGGGAGAGCAAGATCTTATCATTGCTGGTGGAGCCGAATCGGAACATTGGTCACAGTCGTGCTTATTTGACGCAATACAAGCCATGTCTTCTCAATATAATCACACGCCCCTTACTGCTAGTCGCGCCTACGATAAAAATAGAGATGGCTTTGTCATCGCATCGGGCGCTGGCGCAATAATAGTAGAAAGCTTGGAGCACGCTTTGCAACGCGGGGCACCCATAATCGCCGAAATTACGGGCTATGGCACAGCCTCTGATGGTGCAAATATGGTTGCACCTTCTGGAGAGGGATCACGCAGAGCAATGGAATACGCGCTTGCCCAACTTGCTCAGCAGCGCCTTGCGAATACAACCGGACACTCTATAGATTACCTAAACACACATGCGACAAGTACTCCGGCTGGGGACAGAATTGAACTACGCGCAATAAAGGAAGCGTTTAAGGGAGAATTACCTTACTACAGCGGGACAAAGTCATTAACAGGTCATAGCTTAGGTGCCGCAGGCGTTCACGAGGCTATTTACAGCCTAATAATGCTAAATGAAGGCTTTATGGCCGCGTCAGCAAACATTGAGGACCTTGATGACGAAGCAAAGGATACCCCTTTAGTTCGCAATAGCCGTAAAGCCGACTTACACACGGTAATGAGTAATAGTTTTGGTTTCGGCGGCACCAATGTTAGTTTGATTTTTTCACGTTACGCATAGACAAGTATTTTCAGATCGGCAGCAACGTTTAGATCTGTAATAAATTTTCGGTAAGCAACAGTCTTTAGGCCAATAACACCTTGCATGAAAATGGGTGGCCCTGCGAGCACCCAACACAGAAGCATTCGACAATAACCGGCTCACCTCACACTACGCCTTATTGAAGCTCATATAAGATATTGATGTCTTTATATTTTTCTAATAACCATAAATTTAATACATACCTATAAACTAGTGTCCATTCATGAATAGATCTCGCCTGCGGATAGATTTAAACGGCCACCTTAGCTCCACTAGATCTATCTGTTTGCAATAAGTAAACACCTATATCTTGTAACGAAAATCTGACAATTTCCATCTCCCCCTCGCGACGAGCCATTTATGCATGGGCACTAGCTAGAATAAGGAAACTGCGAACCGATTTTTTAGGCGGATTATTAAAGTATTTAAAGCCGGTATTGCAAACGTTTCTGCAATGCGAGCACTACTCATATACCCCCCAATATTCACTTCTAAATCAACGACTAAGTAAGAACAGTTTTGACAAAAAAGCTCTCATGGCTACACTAGAAGCATCCAGGCAATGCTATACTCGCCGAGCCTTTTTCGTTTTATGATTACTTTATATGCCCCAATATCACTTTTCCGACTTTCACTTTAATACAGCCACTCGCGAATTAAACCGAGGTGATAACACTGTACGCTTACGAAAAAAAGTTGCGGAAGTTTTAAACGTATTGATTGCGAACCGCCATCGTGCTGTAAGTAAAGAAGAGCTATTGAAGCAGATTTGGGATCATGGAGAATATCGAGAAAGCTCACTTCTACAGTGCATTCGTGAATTAAGAAAAAACTTAAGTGAATCAGCACAAAATCCTAGTTTTGTTCAAACTGTACACCGATTAGGCTATCAGTGGATATATAGTGACGTCACTGAAATTGAAGACTTACAAGCCCCAATATCATCAGCGGTGTCCACTGCACCAAGTACTATGCAAGACACTAATGTCGACACTCGTACAAACGTTAACTCTGAAACTAAAACTGAACTTAGCTCTGAACTTAGCGCAGAGCATAAAGAAAATATCGACACTAAACATCTTACCACTAAAGAAATTGGCCCCGAGAAAGAGAAAGAGAAAGAGAAAGAGAAAGAGAAAGAGAAAGAGAAACAAAACATACCATTAACCGTTGCCATCGGCTTTTTGTTAATGACAATTATTATTCTATTTCTTAAACCTTGGGACATGCAACCGCATGACGATATAGGCCTAGATACCGACCAACCGATAAACGAACTGCGCAGGCAAACCCACTCTATAGCAGTACTTCCGTTCCATAACGATACCGGTAAGCCTGAATATCAATGGTTAGAATTGGGCTTTGCCGATATGTTCTCTCAAAACTTGCTTAGCATTACCAACGCTCAAATTATACCCACCATGCGAGTGCAATCTGCGTTAGCCGGTTTAAATTTTAATAGTCGTTTGAATGATACTCAAATAGAACAAGCTATTGCTAAAATGAAGGTGACATATTTAATTAGCGCAACTATTTCTTTCAAGGACGAGCTGTACTATTTTGACTACAGAATTCACAGTCACACAGGACTCATTGAGGGACGCCTCAGTTCGTCGGATATCAGCGCGTCAATCAATGATATTAGCATCCAGGTAATTTCAAAACTCGATGAGGCTCAAGCAGCGCAACTATCAAATTCACCGAAGCAAACCGTATTACCGTTTACCGAGCATAGCGCAGCAATGCAAGCGTATGGTCTGGGAATTCAAGCCATACGAACAAAAGGCGCGCCACTGGCTTTACGCTACTTTGAAGCCTCACTGCTGCATGCGCCATCATTAAAAGCCGCACAAAACAAACGGGCATTTAGCCTTACGCAGTTAGGACGCTGGCAAGAGAGTGAACAAATATACCAACAGCTACTAGAGGATGCGACTCTTAAACAGGATCCTCACCTCCATAGCGAAGTACTACTTGGCCTCGGCGACATGCTCCGACAAAAGACCGACTTAGTACGCGCAGAAACCACGCTTAACCGTGCCTTAAATGTCACAGATACAACTAAGCTTAAATTTCGACGTGCTGATATTTTACGTAGTTTAAGTAAAATATATGCGCTGCGAGGCGAGAATAAAAAGCGCCATGAAGCGTTAATTCAAGCCGACGCACTCAGTCGCCCTTTCAGCTCCCCCTACCTTGAAGCCGACGCACTTTATTATCTAGGAAGCCCCAGTAATGAAGGCCTAGAAACAGACCCCAACATCGATATGACCGCCAATAAGTTACGTCTAGAAAAAGCATTGAAGTATTATCAAACACTTAAACACCGTCCGGGAGAGGCTATGACGTTGCTCGCAATAGGGCAAAATTATGTCTTCAGCTTAAAGATCCGCGAAGAGGCGCTAGTGCAAGCCGAAGAACTTTTTCGAACACTCGAAAACCCCGTGCAATTGATCGAAGCATTAAGTTATCGCGCATTCTTTTATATACAAGTTCACATGAGCAGTCATGCCCTCCCCCTTATTGAAGAGACGCTCCGACTATGCCTAGCTCTACCATCGCCTGAGCTAACTCAAAAGCAACGATTTATCTTAGGACTTGCTTATTTAGATCAAGGTACCGATCGCGGTGAAGGCGTATCTGAAACCGACCTCGATAGCTCAATATCGGCCTTCAAACAGTTTTTAGAGCATACCGACCTTAGCTGCCCGACGTCAATGGTTGCGGCCGCCCAGCTATTGATGGGCTGGGCTTACAGTGAAAATACAGATTACTCGCAAGCTATCCCACACATTGAAACCGCTAAACGTTGTTTCGAACAAGAAAATACACCTATATCGCTGCGATATGCCAACAATGCCTTAATGGAGATTTACCTGAAGCAAAAACAATGGAGCCAAGTTCTCAAAATAGCTAAACAAAGTGAAGCTGATTATCTAAATCGGCAATATCTTGCTCGTGCATATTATGAGTTGGGACAAGTCAAAAAAGCACTTCAAGTAAGTTTAAAGAATAAAGTTGATAACATCGACCGCTGGTTGGCACACAACGAAACTCGTTTACAGCAATATCAACAATCAATAGATGAACAACGCTCATTTTTACTAGACGATGAACGTAGCTCTCACCTCGTATATTGCGAAGACCTGTGGAATACCCAAGGGATAGAACAATTGGAATTTAACGCTGAAATTCCTATGCGACAAATCACGCAAAAAGCTGAGTAGCAAACTTAATTTAATACCTTAATTTTGATAAAACACCAATCTTCATTTACGCTAGGCCCCTACGCAATCATCAATTATACTCATTCGAAACTTATCCCATTTCAATGACCCAAACCTCCAATGAAAACTATTCCAAAAACCTTAATAGCGATAATTATTGTCATACTTTCCACCTCTTGCGGAGGCGGCGGCACTAACGGCACCGCTACAGCACCGACTCCTACTCCTACTCCTACTCCTACTCCTACTCCTACTCCTACTCCTACTCCGACACCAACACCAACACCAACACCAACTTATTCTATTGATCTCGATTTTACGCGTCAAGAAGCCGAAGGGCTCGACCCGATTGACATTACTATCTCAGTACGCGCGGACAACCTACCAGTACTCGAAGCGCAAAACCAACTGAGTTTGAATGCAACACGTGGCTCACTTTCAAATATTAGTGATGTGGGAAATGGCGAATACCGTGTGCGACTAACCCCGAGCATTGCCGGTGAACACCCTATTAGCGTTAGCTTCCAAAACCAAACAGCGACTCAAACAGCACTTGTTCTCGAACATGTACACCCTGATTGGGGCCAAGCTCTCGCAGTTCCAGGTTTAGTGAATACCGAAGGCTACGAAGATGGGGCTAGCATAACAAGCGATGGTGAATATCTATTTGTCCAATATGGACCTATTCGCTTTAGTGCGTTAATCAGCTTTGGTCTTGATCGTAGCATTGGCGGCTGTAATGGTCATCGCTTGGAATTTCCTCTCGGTACAATTAATCGCTGTACTCACGACTGGTACGATCAAAGTATCGGGCCGCATGATGAGCCTGAACGCCCCGGATTTTTTGATGGACGTATTTTCGGAAATAATTTTCTGCATAACGCCACTTCGTGGGGAATTGGCGACGACGAGAGCACAATATTTGCACCATCAACCATGTTTTACGGCTTCAAACGTCAAGCAAACGGCGACTATACCGAGCCTTTTTACCTCGCCTTTCATGACGAAGATGATGGCATTATCAACCCCTACGGACTCAGTTTAAGTGTAAACAATGACGGCACGGCTGTAGCGAGCTACACCATGAATGATCCGGGCGATAGCGAGAGTGTCGACTTAGATGGCAATGGCTCCGACGATATCGAAAGCGGTTTTGATGTCTACACAGCGGAGATCACTTTGGATGAAAATACCAACTTAGGAAATTTCAACTATTCTGGAACACCAGGCACGCCCCCTCAACGTGGAATGGATTTTCTGTCTCAAAAAATTAATTTTGGAGCAATTGGCATTCTCGGCAATGCGGGAACCCAAGGGAATTCTCATCTGTATAGCTTAAATAATTCTGTACAGTCAATCTGGACCGATGACGAATACGATACCGGTGGAGATAGGGGTAATATTTCCGTGTATTTACCGAATGAAGACAATCTAAATTCAAATGACAACTTAAACGCCGCCACCTGGCAGAAAGTAGAATTACCCAGCGCACTAAGTTTAGCGGAGCCCGCAAATGAAATTCAGCCCTTTTTTACGGGTTCTGGTTTGTTTTATACGGCGTCAAGCGAAGGCGTAAATCCATCGATAGTATTTAGCCGCTACAGCGGCTCACACTCAGCCGTTGATTTTGCAAATAATTCGAATTGGTCTGCGCGAGAAACTATTCTGGAAGGAATCAACGGTGTCGAGCTTAATGAAATTGTCGCAGTCGGTGAACCGAGTATCGCGCATATTGATGGTGAAGAAGTTTTATACTTCATTTATGGCTACATTCGCTCCTATGATGAAACCATGGTTATCCCTGACATTAACATGCAAGTCGGCTATGTTAAAAAACGGTAATAGGGCCAAGCCCCTCATAACCTTACTGCTCGTTAGTGTGTAGCCTTAGATATCGTTAGCAACAATGCTAATACTTCTTAATACATGAGCATTGTTCTCACCACAGCTCTCACCACAGTTCTCATCTCATAATATTAAGAATACCTACGTGACACTAAAAGGATACAGAAGGTATACAGAAGGTATGCAGAAGGTATGCAGAAGGTATAAAGCAATAGGAGCATAACGCTGATGCGAACAAACAATAAACATGTATCTAAATTAACCTGTACTCAACACCCATTGATGAACTTAGCACTAAAACATCGATTTGGCGCTATTCTCTACCCGCGACATAAGGTACTATTTTCCCACCACTATAATAAGTAAAAAGGATATAACAATGAGTGACATTTACAGCGCTCCAGAGTCAGAATTAAGTAAAACCGCCGAGGGCAGTGACTTTGGCTCTGTCGAACGTGGTATCGCAGGCGATTATGAGCTAAAATTTGGCGACATATTAAAAGAAGCTTGGGCTCTAAAAAATGGCTCTAAAAGCACTATCTTGCTAGCTATACTCTTTTTAATACTCGTAAATATCGGCGTTTCATTCGCCGCAAACTTTATCTCTGCCCTTATATTTGGACCTATCGCAGTTGCACTAGTATCTCAAGTCGTCATTATGATTGTGACTACACCTCTGACCGTCGGTGTTATGATTATTGGCATTCGAAGTGCAGCAAATACTCGCTCTAGCAGTGGCTCCATATTTAACTATTACCACAAAATAATTCCACTATTTTTAACAATGCTACTGATGTATGTCTTGATCATTTTGGGAACTATCTTACTTGTAATTCCAGGAATTTACCTCATGATTGCTTACGCGTTCGCACTTCCTCTAGTCGTGGAAAAAAACTTAAGTCCTTGGCAAGCATTAGAAACATCGCGTAAAGCGGTAACACACAAATGGTTTGTCATATTCTTTACATTCATCACTATCTCATTTGCAGTAACTCTGTCGGCGATACCCTTACTTATCGGTCTAATTTGGACGATACCATGGGCCTACCTTGTTCTTGGCACGCAATACAGAACACTTTTCGGCATAGAAAAAACTACCCTAGAATCTGAATAATCGCTATATGGGTTGGCCGGATAGCCAACCCTTCACTAAAATCAGGAGTTCGTTTGATACCAGCACACACCTTATTTGATACCAGTTACGAACTCGAAACTCCCGAAGGTGTTGACCTACATGTGGAGCTAGCCGGGCCCGTTGTTCGTACATTGGCATTCACCATCGATTTTTTTATTCGCTTTACCGTGCTTATTGTTCTAGGCATTGCTAGCTTGCTTCTAGGCGGCGGCAACGTCAGCTGGGCTATTTGGCTATTGGCTTACTTTTTATTGGAATGGTGGTACCCCGTATTGTTTGAAGTCTTTCGCTTTGGCCAAACACCCGGGAAAAAAGCTATGGGATTAGCTGTGGTCAACGACGATTTAACTCCCATCAGTATTGGTCCTTCACTGGTACGTAACCTTTTGCGCGCGGCCGATTTCTTACCCTTTTGCTATACCTCAGGTTTTATATGCATGGCCGCACATCCGCACTTTCAGCGATTAGGGGACATTGCAGCTGGGACTATTGTTATTCATCAAGCAGGACAAGATCTTGCGCAAGCAACCCCAGATATACACCCGACCGTACCGCCATTTGAGCTGAATAGTGATGAGCAGACAGCCATTGTCGAATTTACTTTGCGACACAAAGAGTTAAGTGACGATAGACAACAAGAATTAGCCGAAATATTAAAAGATTCGTTTAATAGCCGGCCGGAGCAATTAGTGCCGTCCCTGCGTAGTATCGGCGCATGGCTACTGGGAGCACGTTAAACCGATGAAACAACAAGATTTCGAACGCCAATACACATCGTTTTGGGACACATTCAATGCAACTCTAGAAGCCAAAGCACGCGATGCAGATTTGCGAACCTTGCCGGACGATTATCAAAAAATCAGCCATCATTTAGCACTTGCAAAACAACGTCGCTATAGCACCAGCCTTATTCAAAAACTTAATAATTTGGTCGTGTTAGGCCACAAACGTTTTTACGGAGATCTTCCGCGCAGCCGTGCGCAGTTTTTGTACTATATATTTATTGGCTTTCCAGAGGCCATCCAACGAAATAAAATTTTCATCCTTACCGGCTTGGCGGTATTTTTTCTACCTGGTTTGTTATTCTTTTTTCTATGTTGGTTTAATGAAGATTTAATCTACAGCTTAATGTCATTTGAGCAAGTCAGAGCGTTTGAGTCGATGTACGAACCCAGCGCCGAAACATTCGGACGTGAACGCGAGTCCGATACCGACTTAATGATGTTTTGCTTTTATATTTACAACAATATTGGCATTAGCTTTCAGACATTTGCCACCGGAATATTCTACTGCGTCGGCAGCTTATTTTTTTTAATCTATAACGGGATTTATCTCGGTGCTGCCGCTGGGCATATTATGAAGGTTGGATATACTGATACTTTTTTCCCTTTTGTTATCGGTCACGGGGCATTTGAGTTAACAGCAATAGCTTTATGTGGCGGCGCGGGTCTAAAACTCGGCTGGGCTTTAATCGCCCCGGGTAATTACACTCGATTCTCCGCCCTAAAAATAGCAGCGAAAGACGCGGTAATTATTATTTACGGCTCAACAGTAATGCTGATTATAGCCGCTTTTCTAGAAGCATTTTGGTCATCTAGCTCTAACTTACCTAACGTTATCAAATATTCTGTTGGCGCTCTTTTTTGGTTTTTGGTCTATTACTATTTGCTATTTGCTGGACGACGATACTATGCAACTTGATCAGTTCCGTGCAAAAGCAAAACCTCGTAGCGAATGGCAGGCCCTCGATTTAGGCGTGGTAATGGCTCGGACCTGGTATTTGAAAATGCTGCTCGTTTGGCTTATTCCCGCCATGATCTGCTACGCCATTTTTGCAACTATTTTTCAAAACAAACCAATATACGCTGTTGCAATTACATGGTGGCTAAAACCATTCTGGGACAGGGGCGTATTGTATATTGCAAGTCGTCAACTATTTGGCGAGCACGTCGATTATCGCGAACTTATTGCACAGTACCTCAAACTCTTAAAACCAGATTTTTTGTGGTTTCTTACAATAAGGCGCTTCTCACCTCATCGTGCGTACAACCTACCCATTACCCTACTTGAAAAATTAAAAGGCCCTACACGACGTAAACGTCTAGATTTATTGCACCGGCGTTTTACCAATGGTTCGCTATGGCTACATATTACCTGCGCGCATATCGAAGGGTTTATTTCCCTGGGTATTTTCGCCGCTATTGCCCTACTCATTCCTCAAGGGGTACAAATCAATTGGCAAGAATGGGTATTTGAAGAGGCCAAAACTATTGAGCTATTATCGAACGCACTTTCAATCCTTGCTATGGCACTGGTCGCTCCTTTTTATGTTTGCTCTGGCTTTGCGCTCTACCTACAGCGACGTATTGACTTAGAAGGTTGGGATATTGAAATTCGTTTTCGTCAACTGGCCCAACGCCGACGGCAAGTTTTGGCCAAGCTCCGTTCTAGTGGGTTTATTGCCTTACTGTGCTTGGGCTTTGCTTGCCTAAGTGCTAGCCCAAAAATCAATGCCGACGATCAAAACTACAGTGCAACTGGCCAAAGTGAATCAACTGCAGGAGACAAAGCACCATCCATCAGCACTAAGATCGAACAAATCTCGCCAGAACAACTATCACTAGAGCAACTATCACCGGAGCAACGCCAAGCAAAACATGACATTTTGGAACTATTCAAAAGTGTCGACTTTCGTGAACTTGATCAACGACGAGGTTTTCGTTTCAAAAAAGTAGAACCTGAGGAATCTCTAACTCCTAACTGGCTCATACAATTTGCAGATTGGCTTGACAAACACGGTGGTATTTTTAGCTCGACTGCCGATGCCCTCAGCTCCGCAGCCACCATCATCGAAATCCTGATTTGGGCGGCCGTACTCGCTTTAATAATATTCTTGGCATTGCACTTTAAAGGTCCCCTAATTCGTTTGATTCGAGCACCCAAAATTAAACAATCAGATAAACCGGAGGCACCAAAGGTTCTATTCGGCCTAGATGTCACTGAAGATAGCCTGCCCGACGACATCATTGCTGAAGCACAAGCCGCATGGGCCAAACAGCAACAACGTGTAGCCCTCAGCCTTATTCTACGCGCAAGTATCGTCAAGCTTATTCAAAAACATAATTGTAAATTTTTAGAGGGAAATACCGAACGTGAATGCGCAGAAATAGTATCGGAACAATTAGGAAGCCAAATCGCAACCTTCTTTTGGACGTTAACACGACAGTGGCAAGCACTAGCATACGCGCATACACGCTGCGAAGAGTCAGACTTTCTGCATTTATGTGCGGCATGGCAAGAGGCTTTCGAAAATGTTTAAGCGCTTACTGATAGGAGTCTTAATTCTAATTTGCGGTGCGCTATCGTGGGTCATTTTTATTAACATGGAATTCTATGATGAGACCGTAAATCTTGGCTGGAGTTCACACGCAAAACGCAATCCATATTTAGCCGCTGAACGTTTTTTAGAGAGTCGTGTTGACGCAATTGAATCCCGTTCATTATTAACAGAATTTGACGGATCTAAGCTGCAGACCATTATCGTCCCCAATGCGAACTTTTTACAATTGCCCAGCACACAAAGAGCCATCATGACGTGGGTTTCTGAGGGAGGTCACCTTATAATAGGCGCAGGACGAGCTGAACAACCGCCACTACTTAAAGACCTAGGTTTTCGCGTTAAACATAACCCTTACAGCGAAAACGATGATAGCGATGAAGAAGAGCTTTCCTTTGCTGATACACTACGCCAAGAAAACGAAAGGATTCGTAAAAATTACGCTAGGGAAGAAAACATTCCCGACGAAGACCAAAATACCACATGTTTAGCTGGCATTTGGGAATGTAACGCAAGCGTTGCACCCGAAATTAATGATGAAGAACTTACTCAATTAAGCTTTAATGATGAAGAATTCCAAAGCTCCGTTTATTTTAATAGTAAGCAATACCTGCTACACGAGGAGTTTAGTAGCCTAAAAGATTTTGATGATGAGAGCTACCCAGATATTCCCGAGCTCTATGAGAAACCCGATATATTCTATTGGACTGGTCATGCTCATGGTACCAGTTTTGTGCAACTAGAGTATGGCTCGGGGATGATGAGTATCGGAGCCGATCTTGAGATATTTGACAACGCACACATTTCACATTTCGACCATGCTTATGTACTCGACAATTTAAATTCTGATAAAGATTCGGTATTAATCCTTTATGGAAAACACGTGCCGCCACTTAGCACGCTATTATACCGGTGCTTCCCAGAAGCATTGACTGCACTAAGTATACTTCTTATTGCCTGTTTGCTATATTTTGGACGCCGTTTTGGACGCGCTATCGATTTACTCGCTGAAAGTCGGCGCTCACGTACCGAACGATTTAGTGCGGTAGGACAATTTTATTGGCGTACAAAAAATGATAACGGCCTAATCTTACACCTACGCCAAGATATCACTAAACGTGCATGCCGACACTGGCAGGATTTTAGTAACTGGCCAGCAGAACAACAGGCGCAAAGACTCGCCAAACATTTAGACATGCCTATCGACTCAATTAATTCTGCTATTAATGATGAACTCACGTTTAACGAAAACCAATTTACAAGCATAATTCAAACACTGCAAAAACTTAGGAAAAATTTATGAGTGACAGCCAACAACCCATTCACGATGTGGCTCAAGCATGCGTAAAAATCAATGATTTGTATGAACAGTTAAACCACTCATTGATCGGCCAAAAAGACGTCATTCAGCAAGTTCTTATTAGTATGTTTGCTGGAGGCCATGTTTTAATTGAAGGTGTTCCAGGCCTTGGTAAGACATTGCTTGTCAAATGCTTAGCCAACACCTTTGGCGGAACTTTTAAGCGCATTCAGTTTACACCCGATCTAATGCCCTCTGACGTAACAGGGCACGCCTTGTTCGATATGAAAGAAGGTAAGTTTCGTGTGCGCCAAGGGCCAATATTCACTAATTTATTACTCGCCGATGAAATCAATCGTGCACCGGCAAAAACGCAGGCTTCGCTACTTGAAGTTATGCAAGAAAAACGCGTCACCATTGAAGGTAAAAGCCATCCTGTTCCATTACCATTCATGGTACTCGCGACACAAAACCCACTCGATCAAGAAGGAACTTACCCACTTCCTGAGGCAGAACTTGATCGATTTTTAATGAAAGTACTTATTGATTACCCCAGTCAAGAAGATGAAATCATATTGACACGAATCATCACTAACGATGATCAAGGCCTAGAGAAAAAGTCCAGTGCTCTGATAGATGCCAGCACTGTACAAGCTATTCAGGCATGTATAGGAACGATAACCGTTGACGATCAATTAATTGATTATGCCGTACGTCTCACACGTGCCACACGTGAAACGACATCAATTCGACAAGGTGCAGGGCCACGAGCATCCATCGCCCTAATACGTTGCGCACGTGTTGTTGCCGTAATGGCCGAGAGAAACTTTGTGCTCCCCGATGACATTAAACAGGTTGCCATACCTATTTTTCGCCATCGAATTATATTATCAGCCGACGCCGAAATTGATGGTATAACCCCAGATAATATGCTTAAAACCCTACTCGCAAAAGTTGAAGCCCCGCGCTTATGAGACCCAGTCCTCGTCTGCTCAAGCTGTTATTTCTCGGGCTGATCAGTGCGATCTTGCTAGGGATATTACGACACACAAACTTGCACGAAAGCGTCGAACACGCATCACTATTGTGGTGGTTAAGCGGTGGCCTATTATTATTTGTAGCAATCTATGATTGGTCAATATCAAAACCAACAGCTCAGATAAAGGTCGAGCGTGAATTACCTGCGGGCTTAGCCGTAGGTACACAGAACCCTATTGAGCTAACGGTTACCAATCAATGCCCTTATTCAATCACGATAAAGCTTACAGAGAATGTCGATCATCAAGTAAAGCTTACTGGCCTTCCACTTTCTTTAACGTTGAGCCCAAACGAAAAAGCAAAAGCCGACTACAGCCTTCACCCTACGCGCCGTGGCAGCATGTTATTTAAGGGCATAGACGCTTTAGTTTCAACACGATTGGGTTTATGGCTGCGTAAAGAACATTTTTTAGAACCCGAAGACGTACGAGTATTTCCAAATTTCACGGCCGTTTCCAATTTTGAATTATTGACCAATGGACACATGGCTGGGCAAATGGGAATTCATTTAAATCAGCGTCGTGGTGAAGGCTTAGACTTTCACCAGATGCGTGAATTTCGTCCAGGTGACTCGTTGCGTCAAGTTGACTGGAAAGCGACTTCACGCGCAATGAAACCGATATCGCGAGAATTTCAAGACGAACGCGATCAAGACATCATATTCCTGTTAGATAATGGCCGTAAAATGCGCGCCAAAGACGGAGAACTAAGCCATTTCGATCACTGCTTAAATGCATTTTTGTTAACCGCCTATGTCGCATTAAAACAAGGTGATGCTATAGGTTTAAAAACCTTCGGGGGTTCCGAGCGCTGGATCGCGCCAATAAAAGGCAAAAATAATTTAAATACGTTAATGCACGGCATCTACGATTTACACAGTAGCACCGCAACGAGCGATTTTTTAAATGCCGCCAAAGACTTACTTAGTCGTCACTCAAAACGCGCCTTAATTATTTTAATTTCAAATGTTGATGAGCAAGATAACAATGATTTATTAGCCGCTTACACGCTATTACGTCGCAAGCATTTAGTTTTATTCGCGTGCCTGCGAGAAAACTCTATTGATGAGATTGAAGAGCAACCCGTTTTCGATTTTATGCAAGCACTGCGCTACAGCTCGGCTATTGATCATCAAAACAAACGAGATACAACACTTAAGCGCCTACTTGCAGCCGGTGCTATAGTAATCGACGACAAGCCTGCCACGCTACATATTGCTCTAGTAAATGAATATCTAGCCTTAAAACGTAGCGGAAAAATATAAACACCCTCACTGGATGTTATTCGTACGAAAAAAATTAATCAGTCAACAAATATCTACTAATGCTCTCTAACACTCATAATTTATCCGACCCTGCGCATTGGAACATTACGCTGCATTAGCGTTAAGCTACGCCACAACCATTCCATAGGGCCATAATAAAACCCTTTAAACCAAAGGTGTGCGAAAGCCACTTGAACAACAAACAAACCTATGCCAATCATTAAGCTAGGCACTTGTCCAATACTTGCATACCAGCCCAGACCAAAGCCATAGTACAAGGGCACACCAATCAAACTCTGCACAAGATATAGTGTCAGGCTCATGCGCCCACACGGAGCGAGTAAATTAAGTGCCTTTTCTAAGCGTAAATGCCGATAACAAATAATAAAAACAATAATCAAAACAAACGTTAACGCCGCATTACTATAATCAGTAAAAATTTCGTTAAATACATGTACTGGCGAACCGGCGGGAATATAATGACTAAAAAAGCTCGCTATTGGACCAAAACAGGCATAAGCCAATAACAAAACAACAAAGGCCACTAAATACACCTTGGTATATTTAGCAATAGATTCGAAAAACTCGATTCGACCCAAAACATTACCGATTAGAAAGAAGCCAACAATACTCCATAGGCGCCCAGTCTCTAAGAAGAACACCCACTTTCCTATTTGGCCTAAAAAAAGATTGTAGGTCATTAAATCAGGAAGACTCGCATGAGCAAACATTTTGAAGTTTTCAGCCATCAATGGATAGAATGATGGTGAATTTCCGTGTAATTCTGGGTTATTTATTAGGTACACAACAAATAAATATGTGGGTATTTGAGCAACAAAAACTAAACCCACAATGAGTAAAGTCTTATTCGAAGCTCGCGAAAGCAATACCAGTAAAACGCCACATATCGATAATACCTGAAGTATATCGCCTGAATAAAGCAAGCTATGTAGATATCCCATCGACAACAATAGAAATAAACGCCACAGAAATCGAGCTCGATAATCCACGCCTTTAGCCGCATTACTTGCCATTATAATGTGAAAACTTAAACCAAATAGAAGCGCAAAAATTAGATGTGATTTCCCACCAAATATAAAAAACGTCCAGTCGTGAATCATTCCAGGCTCAGGGTTATACCAATAGAGCTAAAAATATTCGACCATGTGAATTATAAACAAGCCAAATAGTGCAAACCCTATAAGGGCATCAACCATCACTATCCGTTGTTTTGGTGCAGCACGTGCATTCATATAACCGCCACTTCTATCAAAACCCATTATCAAAGACACATTAGAACAATTCAATAAATCAATGCATTCAGAATAAGTCTCACTCTGCTCTATGCTTACGAGTAAGTAAACATTGAATCATTAACATTGAGGGTTTAGTAAAGGTGGACAATTATCGAGTTTAGTAGCCCTAATTTAAATGAAATCAAATGAAATCAAATGAAATCAAATGAAATCAAATCAAATCAAATCAAATCAAATCAAATCAAATCAAATACACATTCTACGGCAAACGATTAAATTCATAGAAAAAACGATCAATACTAAAATCATACGATTTAAGATTTGGGTTGTAGTATTTTGAAAAATATTTAAAGTCGACCTGCTTCCAACGTTCATTAGTAAATATTGACTGATAGATGTCGACATTTTTTTGTGTCAATGCTGACATAGGTAACTTTATAACAACACCCGGATCATCTGCAAAGTCGACACCGTAATAGAGGTCATTTAATAATACAAGCGCCCATCCAGCTTCTTGGTAATGTCCGCCTACCGATACAGCTATCCGCCCATCAGCTACGGCCTCCACTCCCGCTGGAGACCAATCGACTCCGCCAATTAAAAAGTCTTCACCGCTAATAAAACCCAATGACTCAGCAGGCCCAATAGAATCAATTGCCAAAATGTCTGCTGCTGTCCAAAGAATATCTAGGTCAGGATAGGATTTAAATAACACATGTACTGCTGGGGCTGGGTTCGTCCACTCGATATGAGCGATGCGACGCAGTTGTAGGCCATGACCGTCGCTTACACGTCGCTTGAAACCAGAATTGCGTAATATTGCCGGCAAGGAACTGCTCGCTCCACCTATGCCAGCTAACTGAATAATGCTGTCACGGCGACCAGGATCAACATCTAAAGCCTCACGCCTCAATCGGATCAGGGTATCGGCAAGAATATAGCCTACCTGTTCGTCATCAGGAAACATGTGACCCAACCAATAACGATAGTTCTCCCGTGGCCGACCTAACTCAGCTCTATCGATCAAAGATATATCCGAATTATATAAAAAGGTGTTTATACCCGCAGCTTCAACTATATCTAACATCTTATTTCCGGTGCCTAGCGGATAGGGAAAGATGAGAAAGTCGGGCTTATTGCCAGATTTCACCAAAGCTTTAAGTGATCGTAGGGACTCGAAACGATTGCCTGCCGGCTGCACGGTTAGCTCTATATCTAAGTCATGAGCCACTTCTAGCGCAAAGTTTTGAGCAGAACGCCAGAATTCAAAATCCTCAGACATCATCAAAACAACTTTGAGTTTAGTTTTAAAATCGGGACTGAAACCGGGGTTGAGAATAGGCGCATGCGAGGAGCCCCCTCCCCTTAAGCTCATCAAGGTCTTTCGATGCCTGTACGGCTAGGCTGTAGCACATAACAATGCAGAATATAAAGACCTTATTTATAAGCACAAAACCACGAAATATTACGCCTATAAACAAAGCCAAAACCCCTTAAAGACCAACCTGCATGAAAACAAGCCTACATGAAGACAAGCCTCGCAGATCTTAGTGTAGGCAAAAAATTCGTAAAAACATAATAAACCATCACAATAAACTCTCATAATAAACTATGGCAGCCAGCCTTAACTGAACTAACCTTTAGTAAAGCGCCCGGTTTTCGAAAACACGACAAACAGTCTTCATTTAACGCATAACACATGTCTATGCGTCTATATAAGAGTCACCAACAGTAATGAATAAAGCACGCCAAAAATTGATGATTGTCGATGACAATACGGATAATCGAGAATTATTAGAAGATATTTTTGAGGACGATTACGACATCGTTTGTGCCGAAGACGGCATGACCTGCCTAGAGTTAACTCCGGAAACGAAACCTGACCTTATTCTACTCGATATCAACATGCCTAAAATGGATGGCTATGAAGTATGTCGCCGACTCAAAGGACAACCCGAAACAGCCTTAATCCCTATTGTATTTGTCACGGCGCTAGCCACCACAGAGCAACGCTTAAATGGATATGAAGCCGGTGCAGAAGATTATGTAACCAAGCCCTTTGTAGATGAAATAATTATTGAAATTGTACACAAGGTACTTGAGCGTAGTACGCAAATGAGCCAATTTGCAGAAAAAAACAAAGAAGCCATGAGTACAGCCTACCAAGCCATGGCTAGCAGTGCCGAATTAGGTCAGATAATTCAATTCTTACAAGCCAGCTATAGCTATAAGTCTGAAGAAACCCTAGCAAAGGGCTTAGGTGAGATTACTCGAGCGTTTGGCCTCAATGCCTGTGTAAATATTCGTTGCGGTCACAGAGACGGTTTCTTTGCCTGTGAAGCAGGCTCCATAGAATCAAAAGTATTTGAACGATTTCGAGAAGGGGATCGTATACTCGACTTTGGCGCCCGTAGCCTGGTGAACGGCACCAATATATCACTACTTATAAAAAATATGCCTTTAGATAACCCTGAGCTCTACGGGCGAATTAAAGACCACCTTATTGTACTTATTAGTGGCTCTGAAGCGTGCGTTAAATCTTTAGAGATCGAACATCAACTTGAAGAGGGACGTCGAGCGGGAATTCAATCTGTTGTAGAACGCAGTCACGATGAATTAAATAAAATTGGATCGATGATTTGCCAACAAGATGATGCCACACGACAGGTGATTGAATCATTAAGGAACGTGCATAAAATAACGTCCGGAATTCACGAAGTGACCGGTCTCACTTTATAATTTAATTTCCCCAATACCTGATCAAAAACAATCGTCCCGGTGTCGTAAATTTCCTTACACGC
>JBLIMQ010000080.1:0-20740 GCA_047638775.1 Flavobacteriales bacterium | reverse complement strand
AGGGGGGCAATAGGGGGAGCTTCTCGGTGAGAATTCAGTCAAATTTCAAGTGCTGACAAAAAAACAAAAAACCATTGAAAAATACGTCAAGCACTTTTTAACTTATTTTCGCTGAATAGTTACTAACTCTTTAACTCTTTAACTCTTTAACTCTTTAACTTCTAGCGTCAACTCTCTACCTTTGGCTAGGTAAAATTAGATAATTAAACTCAATAGTTAAAATTAGGAAAATATACTTAGAAAGTTAAAATAAAATAGTCAGAATCCAACGTTCTGGGCTTCTAATGTCTAAATAGCTTTCGAATATCTAAATAGCTTTCGAATATCTAAATAGCTTTCGAATATCTAAATAGCGCTCGAATATAAAAATACTTTCTAATGCGTGAATCAGGGCGTTAATCCTAGTTAATTATGCCATGGATTAACGCTCTAATCTAAGCTCATATCAAAAATATCAATAGTTATGAGGGTGGGGTGTACTCTATATAGACGTGTAATATGCTCCAGTTGGATCTTCCGATAATTGTTCACTAAGACCCTGCCATGCACCGGAGCGGACTAAACCCTCGACGTGTTTTGCGTGGGATGTTTTGTCTTGCCATGTCTCTGTTAGTACGTAACAGTTTGGCTCGTCCTCATTGTGATAGATGCTAACACCCAAACAGCCGCTAACTTTGGGAAGTTCAGATTTCACATTAGTCATGATGTCTGCGAATTCGACACTGTGTTTGTCTTTTGCTCTAAATTCTATGATATAAGAAATACTCATGGTACTTGATGGCCTTTGAATAGTTGATGGGTATTAAGTTCTGAGATGCTCTCTCGATTATTGCGTACGGCTTGCCAACCTATTGCTCTGCCACATACTGGGCGCTAGCACGAGAGGTCAGTACAACTATTCTAGGGATTTAAGTACATCAAACTACTCAAAAAAGATCATTAATACGCTATTCGTGTCATAACACGTGATTTTTCTTGTTTAGGCGTAATGTCAAACGTGTTTATATAGGCCTTAATAAAATGCGATACATTTTCGTACCCGACCTCAAACGCTGTCTGCGTAACGTTTAGGTCTGTTTGAATAAGTAAGTCCTTTGCTTTGTTTAAGCGCTGCTCGATTAACCATTGGTTTGGCGTTGTTTGGTATAACTTCTTAAAATCGCGAATAAACGTAGAGCGACTACGGCCGGTTAACGTGGCGTAATCGTCAACGCTAAGGTTCTTAAGAACGTTGTCTTCCATAAAACGTCTAATGTCGCGCTTCGAACTTGAATCTGCATCATTATTAAGGTGAGAACTAGAGAAGGCGTTAGCAAAAGAGTTAAACAACGAAAGAAACTCCTTCCCACCTGAATGCAATTTGATAAGTTCAATGAGCTCTAATAGTTTTAGCTCTAACAAAAAATGGTTTTCGGTTTCATGTGTGTAAACGTCTAAGATTGATTGCACGAACTGAGAAATTTGTGCGCTTTTTTGTAAAACCTGAATTTTATTGTTTGAATCCACAGGTCTAAGGGTGTTTTTTGATTCGCGTTGTATAAATTTATCATCAAAAAAGAATATCATCGCTTCAAATTCCGCTTTGTCGGCAACGAAATCTGACACAAGGTACATGTCTTTTGATAAGTAGAGTAGTTGACCTTTCTCTACAAGGACTTTATTTCCATCGTAATGGTTAATTACTTGATGACCCTTAATGACATACAGCATGGCCACGCTCGACAAAACCATTTCTTTATCGATTAAGTTATTATGTAGTGTTTTATGAAAAATAGCCGCTTTATCGTTGCGAAATAATGTCCGTATATTAGGCGAATCAAATAACTTGATGGGGAGTATTTCTAGTAGCATAAGATGCTCTACACGATAATGTCGTTGTTTTTTATGCTATACAAAGTATGAGCATGCTTAGCACGAAGCATGCTCATACCTTAAGGTGCATTATGATTCAGTTTATTTACGTTTCGATTTAGGCACGAAATTTAAAATCGAAATAGGCACGACTTTTTTAACAGGAAAACCTTCTACTTCTTTTCGAGCAATAATATGTCCTATACGGCTTTCTATCGCGCATAGGTTTTTAAAGTCATCATTTGAAACAAAGGAAATCGCTTCTCCGTGGGCGCCAGCACGACCGGTACGACCGATTCGATGAATATATTCATCGGCAATAAAGGGCAAGTCGTAGTTGAGCACGCGAGAGAGTTCATCAATATCAATGCCTCGAGCGGCAATACCCGTCGCAACTAAAAATTTCAATTCTCCAGATTTAAACTTCGCAAGAATTTTTTCGCGCACGTCTTGGCTGCGACCGCTGTGAATGGCCTCTGCCTGAATACCACGTTTTTCAAGTTGCTCGACCAGTTTGGCGGCGGTATGTTTTTTACCAATAAAAATAAGGGCTTGGTCCCATTGTTGCTCAGTGATTAAATGACTAAGTAAAGCGGATTTTTTGTCTTTATCCACCGTAATAAGCCATTGATCAATTTTAGGCTGTGTCGTGTCGTCCAGTGATACTGATATTTCAACAGGGTCATTGATGGCTGTTTTTGCTAACGATAAAACGTCGTCAGAAAGTGTTGCTGAAAATAACAAGTTTTGGCGTTGTGTGGGCAGACGTTCGATAATTTTATTTATATCAGCGATAAAACCCATGTCTAGCATTCTATCGGCTTCGTCTAATACGAGTACTTCGAGTTCGTCAAAATAAAAGGCACGTTGATGGGCCATATCGAGCAAACGACCTGGTGTGGCAACCAAAATATCGACGCCTTCGTATAAGGCTTGTTTTTGCGGCGCATAATCTACTCCACCATACATCGCCATGGAGCTAAGGTTAAGATGCTTGCTGTAATGGGCTACGTTAGCTTCCACTTGTATAGCGAGTTCGCGAGTAGGAACAAGAATAAGAGCGCGAATACGCTTGCCGCGTAATTTACGATCGATATTGAAGGCTTCTAATATAGGTAGAACAAAGCTAGCCGTTTTACCGGTCCCTGTTTGTGCTGCGGCGACAACATCGCGACCGGATAAGATAACGGGAATCGCTTGATTCTGAATGGGAGTTGGTACCGCGTAGCCCCGCTCGATGACGGCTTTAACGATAGGATCACTTAATCCAAGTTTTGAAAAGGGCATGTGGGGCCTCGAATAAAAGAGTATAAGCGGATTGCGCTATAAGGTTTGAATCGTTAACACGGGGACGGTTAACTCAGCGGGAGCATAGTGAGTGCAGTATAGCAGTTAGCGCCTAATAACAATATGCTCGCCGGAATTGAACGTGGCGCGCCTATTTATAGACTTAATTCTTTGGCTGCTTGCTTTTTTGGCCAGGTAATTCGCAATACCTCGTCTGTAACGGTGTATAAAGCCACATATGAAACTACATATATAACTACATATATAACTACATACACAGCGTTGTAAAAGCTAGAGCATACCGGTGGATCAGCTACTCCAAGTTTCAATGATGTGGTTTTTTTCCTCCATCAGGTACAGCCATTCACGGCCTTCTTTGACTTTGCGGAACAGCTTTAAGTGAACCAAACCATTGAGCACGGCCGAGGCTGTGTTGTATGAACAGCCAAGCTTATTTTCGACACCTCGAATGGTAAACACTATGGCTGTACCGTTCTTCGCGACTTGAAAAACAGTCCGTTGCTTGTCATTTAGATGTCGGTATAAGCCTGACTTAAACATCCATTCGTTAAACCGTTCTATTTCGAAGGCGGTTTGCTTGTACGATTTTTTGAATTTATCGATTGCTCGAATAATCACACTACCTTGGTGTTCAATAAAGTAGGTTAAATCCATGCCGTCAGTTTCGGTGTGTATATAGCTCTTTCCATATTTAATGGGCGCCATTTTAAGCAGCACACTAATGGCTATGTACCGGAAAGCCGCAAAATCTTTTTTGAACATATACCAATAGAACAGCGCGCGCGCGACACGTCCGTTACCATCTCTAAACGGATGTTCGTAGCCTATGCAAAAATGGAGAGTTATCGCTTTAATTAGCGGGTGTAAATACGACTGGTCTTCATATTCATCATGATCGGTATTGGCCCAGTCAATGATGTGCCCCAAACGACGTTCTATAGTCTCAAATGGTGGTGGTGCGTGCACAACATTACCATCGGAATCGACCACATGAACATCGTTGCTCTGCCTGAAGTTCCCGGGTGTGTAGGTGTCATCGTCAATGCCTTCTACGCCAACCTTGTGCATGTCTAACAGTAAATCAATCGATAGGGGCTCGTTGCGTTTGTCCCAAGCGAACAGCATCATTTTGTAGTTACCAAGAATCATTCGTTCGTCTTCGGACCTTGGTTTTCTATTTCGCTTGAGTAAATCTTTTGCGGCACGAGTTGTTGTGGCTGCGCCCTCAAGCTGGCTGCTACTTATGGATTCATCTTCGATTAAATCATTCAGTAAGTACTGTACTTGGGATTTTTCCCCTATCTTGCTGCTAATCCATTCAAGCGACGCGCTGGTGGTGTTTCTATCGACTTCCGATATGGCTTTTTGAATCAATGGGGTTAAGGCGTAATGGCAGACCTTTTGTGGCTCGCCAAGTGCTATGACCTTGTTCTGCTGACTTCTACGTGCATATTTTGTCAGTGACCAGACGAGGCTATGATTTAAGGAGCCGTCGATTCTATGACGTAACTCATCAAACGGCAGGTAGCGGCCTTTGTCGTCAGTAGCGCTAAAGTACTTAACATAGCTGTCTAACTTGTTGGGGAAGTTTGCTGCAATTATGGCAAACGGCTGCGCCTCAATAGGCGGTGGCATTTTAATATTCATATCTCAAAAACCTAACTTATTGAGATAATAGTAACAGGAAACGACAACACTGTCTCAATATGTATAAATATTGAGACAGTTAGTTCGCTTCAGAATTACCTTATTAGGGTTTCAGCGCTCTTTTAACCACTAGTAAGAGCCGCTAGTAAGAGCCGCGAGTATGTGGCTTAGCGTATAAGGCTTAATACGGCGACTTGCTTGGTGGCGTGATTTAGGTACCTACTTAATTCTTTCCTATAATTCGCTTAAACGTCGCATCTTTGTCGTAAACATGATGCTTTATGGCTCCAAGAACATGCAATACGACAGCCCCCACGAGCAGGTATCCTACCCATGGGTGTAGTATGTAGCCTATATTCGCGAATGTTTCGCTATACGGGACGACCTCTTCTGGGTTAATACTTGAATGGTTGGTCGGAACTACATTCAAGCCAAATATGCCAAAACCGTGACCACTTCCCCAAGAAAGTATCATACCGCTTAAGGGCATAATCAAGGTGGCACTTATCAGTACCCAGTGTGTAACTTTCGCCAGAATCTGTTCGTAGGCTTGGCCTTTGCGAGCGGGTTTGGGCCAGCCTTTTTTTAAACGCCATATAACACGAGGTAAGATAATTAAAAGCGCTAAAACACCCAGCGATTTATGTATTGGGTAAAGCGCCCAAACCTCCCAATATTTCATAATGAGGCCGATTGAGGCGAGGCCTATCATGAAGATTGCGACCAGCCAGTGAAGGCTGATAGTGGTGCGACTGAGTTTTGGGGTGTTATTCATAGCGGCTCCCTATGGTGTAATCAGTTGTGATCTAGTTGGATCAACAGTGATCAAGTTACGGTAAGGTGAAGAGCCATACTTTAATTTTACTGGCGGTTAAGCACACGGACTTTGGGATGAAATGCGTAAGTTTGGTTCGAAGGGATAAAGTGATGAAGAGTTTAAATTATTGATTTGTATCGATTAATTTTAAGTATCTACGTGTAGCGGGAAGCATTTGGCCACTTTGTAGTTTAACGCTTTGATTTTTATAAACAGTTTTAATGGCCGCCTGATTTACAAGGTGCGACCGGTGAATCCGAAAAAAACGGTGTGGCCGGAGTATCTGCTCTAGCTCTTTCATGGTCGTTCGAATGATATAGGCTTTATTGCCGTCGTAGACTTCCATGTAATTGCCCGCAGCGCTGATACTTTCTATCGTGTTAATAGCGAGATCAATTTCCAATGTGCCGGTCTGTACGGTCAGAGTTTTAACGTCGGCCGACGATAGTTCCTGTGTGTTCATTGTGTCTTCAGGCGGTTCGTCATTTTTTGCGGAGACTTGATTTGGCCTCATGACAATAGCCCAGCCAAGCACAATAAAGGTCGCGGCACTTAACTGCGTGGGAGCAAACTTGACGAAATTAGATATGAAGGAAGCGTTGTGATGAACATCGATACCCGACCGATACAGAGTTAGGCATAGCGCGGACAAAGCCCAAACACCGATAAAGCTGAGTTTATGTGTTGAACCGAGCCGAGAATACGTAATAAGGAGCAGAGGCGTAATAAGCACCCACAAACCATATTCGATTATCGCCCACAGGAGAGAGCCTAGTAGTGTCGGGGACGCTAATTTAATGTATGCACCATAGAGTTGACAGTAGATCATCGAGTAGCCTAAAAAGACCGTCCAAGCGAGCATCGAGAGGATTAGAGACTGGCTTTTAAGAGGCCGTCGCATCAATGCGTGCCAGTGGTCAAATAGATGGTTTTGCTGAGCAACTCTTAACATAATTCTTCGCGTTGTCTATTTAGGGGGCTATTTAGGGGGCGACTTAAGAGCTAATTTTACAGTTTAATAAGGGCTACTTAGAATTACAACTGTACCTTAGATTTACAACCGCACCGCACATGGCGACCGTTAGGGCGATTGAAGCCCGTCAGCTTTGGTACTGTCACAGGCTAGTCTGAGCTATCTATGGAGCCGCTAACTTTACCATTTATACTGGTACTGCTGGTTTGTTGAGCGAATATTTTACGTTTTTAACAGTTTGATTGTCGGACTTTTTAGGTGAGTTTCAATTATCTGTGTGGTATTACTCCCACCAAAAAAACCAATTTTTATGGCTAATTATAGAAGAAGCCAAACCTGCTACAGTTTCAACGCCTTGCTCCACTATGTCAGAACAGTAAAGAGTTTGTTCCCATGCCAGTCGCAGCGCCTCCTCTTGCGAATTGGGGGGATTACTAACATGGGCCTCGATAACATCATTGCTGATACCAACGATTTGGGCGCCGTATCGCTCCTCCCAGTATCGCCATATGGCACAGTGTTCTGCTGGGGAAGGGCAAGTATTCCAGCCACCAAACTTAAAATAGGCCGGTATCTGCCAACACTTTTCTGTGTCGACATTAGCACCAATCAGTTCGACGATTGGTGCTCCCGTTAGAATATCTAAAGCTAAGGTAAAGCCGGGCTTATTTATATCCTCCCCTGGCCATTGGCCCTCAATATCGGCGAAGCTGGCGTTACGCTCTTGTTCGAGTGTGAGTTTTCGTTGCTTGAACCATTCTTGTGTGTCAATTTGTAGGCTCTGTTCAATAATGCTCTTAGTGGGCAGAGAGCACGCTTCATAGGCGTCATCAATATAGGGCTGGCCTTCGCTAGACCCGCAGACGACGACTTTCGGATACTTATCGCGTGACGAAATAGCAATATCGAAGGCATCACTTTGATTTAACTGAATATAATTCATCTTCAACTCGGATTATTGTCTGTTGCGTGGCGCTGTTAATGTTCAGAGCAAAAAGTTTATAGCAAATGTTTTAGCACTAAAGTTTTAGAAGTAAGGAATCTTTGCTTTTGATAGGCCACTCTAAAGAGCAAATAATGTTCTAGTAGCCGACCAAGTGCCCGACATAATACCCGTTTACCGTGCGTATTTCATGTGAAGCCCGGCACCTATTTCGCGGTTATCTTCGATGTTGTGTGTGGTGTAATTGCGCTATTTTATACTAACGAGAGGGCACTCAAGGGTCTTTTTCTTGTCGACTCATAGTGATCATGCAGCTAGGTATTCACATAATAAATCGATAAACTAATTTGAATATTTATTAAGGATATTTGTAGCATCTCATCGACAGCTCTTCTGAGTAGTCTGAAATTCACCGAATGTGATAGTTAGTCAAATGGTGAGTTGAAAAGCGAATACACTTTTAGTGCAAAAAAACGTAAAAACTCCATTATCACTGAGCGCTTAGATCACTTGAAGCATCCTTTTACACAATTTACATGGCTTACGTACTACACTCCGCATTGAAGTCTACAGTTAATGTCTAACGCTTTGAATTCAATACCGAATAACATTGCTGAACATTCTAGATATAATAATAAGGTTGGCCCATGAATCCCAGATTCATATTGTTCCCTGCACTACTGTTGTCCATTAATGCTTTTTCTCAATCGAATTACCAAGAATCAAGCGCGCTTATGGCGCAGTGGATTGGTTTGGAGAGCCAGAAAGGAAAGCTCCAGCAAGAGTGGCTGGATAAAAAGCAAAGTATAGAGCAGCAACTCGAATTATTTACTGTCGAGAAAAAGAGCTTAGATACTTTAGTGGCCGGTTCAAAACAAACGAAAACTGATGTAGATGATACTCGTCTAAAGCTTCTGCAAGAACAGGAAACATTGGAGTTAGAGCAAACACAATTACGGGCTGAGCTGACGTATGCAATAAGTAAGATAAAACCTCTAAGCCTGCGCCTGCCGCCGCCAATGCAGGCCATGTGGGCAGAGAAAACACCGCTCTTATTTCAGGATGGGATTAGTGATAGCGAAAAGCTTGAACGGCTTCTAAGTCTCTATAGCGAGTTAGACAAATTTAATGATCGCATAGTTCTGCACAGAGCTTCTTTGTCGATACCGGAAGTTGGCAGCGGCAGTCAAAAAATAGTTGTAAATCAAGTTTATGCTGGAAGCGCCCACGGCTGGTATATCAGTGATGACGGTAGTTATTTTGGCTACGGTAAATCAAAACCATTGGGTTGGGCTTGGTTTCATGGTGAAGCGGCTGAACAAGAGCTTGGGGAGTTATTGGATCCAGATTCAATACTCGCAGTGATTGCAGTACTTGAGACGCCGACCACAGCACGTTTTTTACCTTTGCCAGTTTCGATTAAATAGGGCCTCCAATGACTAACAATATTATATCTTCTGTAAAAAGCAGCTCTTACAGAGCTATAGCTATCAGTATATTTGCAGGTATTGCGTTTAGTTCGATGAGTTTCGCTGCAGACACCAAAAATATCGCAAAAGAGTTACAACAAAAAATTATTATATCTCAGAAATCGCTAAGTAAATTGGAAGAAAAAATTGGGGGTGAAAGCCGATCCCTGTCGAAAAAACTAAATACTGTTCAGTCGAATATCTCTTCCTTGCGTAAAAAGGCTGCGGCTAGTCAGCGAGTATTGGATGACCAGTTACTCGGATTAGATCAACTAAAAACGCGTTTGGATCGATGGAAAACACAGAGCAGCTATCAAAAACATCTATTACACGCTTATGTTGAAAGTGCAGAGATAAATTTGGTGTCTGGTAAGGCGTCAGGTACGGACAATAAAAACGGTATGCAGGTTATTAGGCTTGCGACCAATCAGATTGAAGCAAAGCTACAGACGCAGTGGGTTAAAGATAGCGTTGTAAATATTCAGGGTCAAATAGTGCAAACGAACATGCTAAATTTTGGGCCCATAATTCTTGCCTATGATCCGGGAAAAAATACCGGGGGACCGGTCGAAATAGACCCAACGGGTGAAAAACAAATACTCAATGTCTTCAATGGCTCGCAACTTGAATCGCTAGCGAAATTATATGAGGGCGGGAAGGGGGATATTATCTTCGACCCGAGTCTGGGTAATGCTGTCGAGTTAATGAATAGCGATAGCAGTATCTTAAGCCATATAGATAAGGGTGGAATATGGGCTATTCCCATAATGATATTTGGTTTTCTGTCGATATTAATAGCACTATTAAAAGGCTTTCAGTTCTATCGTTTACCAAAAATTGATTCCAATCTAGGTGATAAGGTGCGCAACGCGGTTAAAACCGAAACAAGTAATCCGAAAGATAATGCGTCACTGCAACAGTTGTTGAATACAACAAAAGGTGCGCAACAACGGCTTATCAGTATCTCGTTGTCAACACCAGCTTCACAGCGGCGCGACGATCTACTTGTCGCATATTTGATGGAACATAAACACGAAATAACAAAATATATGGGTGTTGTAGCAACAAGCGCCGCGATAGCACCCTTATTGGGTCTTTTGGGAACCGTATCTGGAATGATCAATACATTCAAAATGATGACCATATTTGGTTCGGGCGATGCGTCAACGGTGTCCGGTGGGATATCGGAAGCACTGGTAACGACCGAACTGGGGCTTATCGTCGCTATCCCGTCTTTGTTGATAAGTGCATTGCTTACGCGAAAAACGAAAAGCTACAGTCACAAGTTAGAAACATTTGCTATTCGTTTGAGTAAGATTCGTTTTTCAAAACCCGTTGAAAAACAGGTATAAGCGGGTGGAGTTTTTAGACTCACATATGTTTCTGCTAAAGAATGCCGTTATATGGTCAATTTTGGCGACGGCAGCCTTGTGTTATTCCTTGCTAATTGATTTGTGTTTTATTCGCAAGCACAACGAGCGTTGGCACCAGAGTACCAATTTTTGGATAGGCAGTATAAAGCAGATGTTAGCGGCACTTCCATTGCTGGGTCTATTAGGTACGATAAACGGTTTGCTTGGAACATTTACACGCATGTCGGTACAGAGTGGTTTTTCAACACAAGAAATTATTAGTGGTGGCATAGCAGAGGCCATGTTCACCACGCAACTCGGTCTAGTCATGGTCATTCCTGGGTTTTTATTATTAAGACTCTTGAATACTCAAAACGATAAATGGATTATTAAGAAAGCACATGAAATCAACACTTGAGCAAAAGCTAGAAGAAGCGCAAAGCCAAGAAATAGATTTGGCACCTCTTCTTGATGTCGTATTTATTCTATTGATTTTTTTTATTGTTACGACTGTATTTGTGAAAGAGACGGGTGTGGAAGTTGATAAACCCTCTGCAATATCGAGTAGTACTCTTAAAAAATCGGTGATTTTAATCGCGATAACATCGTCCCACGATGTTGTTTATGGTGGAACAAATATTGGCGTCAAAGGGGTTCGCTCGACTATATCGCAGGTAATTAAATCAGATGATAAGCCTTTAGTTATCCAGGCCGACAAAACTGTGCCGACAGCGCTATTAGTAGAAGTGATAGATCAAGCAAAGTTAGCCGGTATTAAAAGTGTAAGTATTGCGACGGTAAATCCATAGATATGGAATCTATTGACTCTAATAAACGAGCGGCAACACTAATTGCTGGCTATATGGCACGCGCCATTCCATGGTTTTTAAGTATTGTTTTGGTAAGTATTCTAACCATATCGATGTTGTATCTTCAGAATGCAAAATTCACTGAACCTGATGATTTAACCGTTCGTCGTGTTGAAATAAGCTTGGCGCCACCGCCACCACCACCGCCTCTCGAAATGGAAAGGCCTACAGAGGACGTGCCCACCCCGTCCATTGATTTTGGTTTTTCGAGTGATGGTGTTGCGATGCAATATTCAGAAAAGCCAACGTTAGGCACGATAAATATTAGGAAGGCAAAAAAGCCAGTATTTGATATTAAGTCATTTGATTTACAGAGCACACTGCAATTAAGTTTCCCGACAGAAGATGTTGAAAATTTAGATGAAGTTCCTCGAATTGTTTCAAATGGTCCAATTAAGTTTCCGCGAACATTAGTGAAGCGAGGTATCCGTCGAATACCAACAACGGTCGAAATAATAATTGATACCCGTGGTAAGGCTTATATTAAGAATATCATTGATCCTGTTTACCCCGAGATGATCGAGTCAATTCGTCATTGGGCCAAAAAGGTAAAATTCACTATACCAGTTAAAAACGGAAAAGCTGTACAAGCCAATTACGTTTATAAGCTTGTGTTTATCTACAGAGTGTAACCATGACAAATACCAATATATTGACGTTTCTTACATTATCGATATTTGTTCTTAGCCCTTTAAGTTTTGCGGGCATACAAAAAATTGAAATTGAATTATCGGATGCGATATTTGTATTGCCCAACTTTGAAGGACCATATCGTAGACGAGAAGCTTCTATTGCGCCGAGTGAGTATGAAATGGCGGAAGAGATCCGAATGCTTCTTGATAACGATAATAAAAAAGAAGTGCTCGCTAGCCTGGGAAAATTTTACGATATTGAGCTTAGTCCCGCTATGCAGACCTTAAAAGCGCAAGTCTACTTTAGTTTAAAAGACTACGATCAAGCAGAGCGTCATTATCTTAATGTGCTTAAACGTATGCCAGAGTTAGTTAGAGTACATAGTGACTTGGGCCGCTTATATTTAATTAAAAACGACTACGCTAAGGCCAGAAAATACTTCGCCAATGCAATTGGATTTGGCGAAAATAGCGCAGGTATTCACGGCCAGTTGGCCTACATAAATCTCGAAATGTATGGTGCTTTTAGTGCAATAAGTGGCTATCAGCAGGCGCTTGCGTTAGATCCTACAAATAAACAATGGCGACAGGGTCTGCTTGTAGCACTAATTCAGGCAAAGATGTACGAAGCGGCTAGCGCATTAATAAGAGAGCAATTGAATCTTGACCCTGGTGATATTGATCTATGGCTGAATCAGGCGTCACTGGCTTTGCAGCAAGATAATAGTACGTTGGCGCTTAATAGTTTAGAGATGGCCATATTACTAGGCGACAAAAAGCCCAAAAATTTGACGGCCGCGGCTCAACTCCATATGCAGCATCACAGTTACGATAGAGCTGTAGATCTTCTTGAGAAAAACCTTACGACGTCAAAACTCGATATGTCGGTATTGAGTCAATACTTGTCGTGGATGGAGCAAGCAAAAATGTGGTGCAAGGCTAAAAAGCTTTTGAGTAACGCAGAGACGAAAGTGTCGACCTTGAGTAGACAAGATCAAAGTATCTACTATTACCACGCGGCTCGCATAAGCGAAAATAGCAAAAATATATCCAAAGCGGAACTGTCATTCGATAAATCAATTGAACTGAATCCACTTAATGGTAAAGCGCTAATAGCTTACGCGAAACACAACAAAGAAAATAAAAATCACACTAAATCGGAATTATTGTATATACGCGCTGAAGCCATAAGTGAATATGAAAAGCCCGCAATGCTTGGGCGGATTCAACTCTATCTTGAAATGCAGGATTATCAGTCCGCGCTCACACACTTGATAAATGCAGTCACTAAATACCCAGATTTAATTCACCTAAAAAACAATATTGATGTAGTGGAGAATATTATTCGTACGAAGAAACAAACAAATAAGTAACAGACGAAACAACGTTAAATCGCAGTAAACGACCTAAAGTAAACGACCTAAAGTAAATAACCCTAAGGAACAGTCCAATGAAATACCTGTTAATATTATTCACAGCTGTAATTTTTACCGCGTGTGGTTCTAATTCCATAAAAGATTTTAATTGTGAAACATCCGATTGGACCAAGCTTGGTTTTGAAACGGCCGTGTCTGGAAAATCTGTACGACATTTTGATAACTATAAAAATGCCTGCGGCGCTAAAATCACCGACGCAGTAATTGATCAATACGTGAATGGTTATACCTTGGGTGTCGTCGAATATTGTACTCAAGAAAATGGATTTGACATTGGAGAAAGAGGGGATGCTATTCCATCAGTATGCCCCATCGAGTATAGAGAAATATTCATGAGTGGTTATTACAAAGGTATTTCTAAGCGTGAAAGAGAGTTGAAAGAAATTGAAGATGTAAATCGGCGAGCTAAAGACATAAACGTAGATTTGCCTAAAGAAAATGGAGATGGCGGTAACCCTTTCAGCCGATAAGAAGCTAATTGCAAAGCGGTAGTATTACCGCTTTGCATGACACAATTTTAGATATTGAACATGCCATGAAGCTCCTCGAGTAACGAGAGTTTAGTTGACGAAATGTTAAATAACGGTACCTACCGCCGCCCGATGCAAGAGTTTACCAGCACCGAATGATATAGTTCGATTCTACGCTCCTCTTAATTCAAACTTCGACATGGCTCTTCGATGTTGTCGTTCAATACTTGTTGTCGTCGGAAAGGGCTTGAAGAAAAATCAAGTCAATTTCTGAGAAGTTCTCTTTGTTGTAGCAGGTAATGCTTCGTTCTTACGATGCATTGATATGCCCAGTAGGAATAGTCGCCACATTTAGCTATGTAAGAAATCTACAACAATTCTGTCTAGGTTCGTATTCTTTGTTTTATTAATTATAAAATGAAGCTGCTAAAAGCGCCACGATTTGTTATATTTAACTCTATTCAACCGCCGCTACAATAGCTATCTGCAGTAACAGCTCACAACATAAGGAAGAGCATCATGAAGACCTTTTTAATGATACTTACTGCAGTATTTTTAAGCGCTTGTGGGTCATCAGGCCCGATCAAAGATTTTAGTTGTGAATCCTCAAATTGGACTGAGCTCGGATATGAAGTTGCTATGTCTGGAAAGTCAGTACGATATCTTGATGAATACAAAAAACTTTGCGGTGCGAAAGTCACTGAGGCCGCAATTGAGCAATATATAGGTGGTTATACTCTTGGTGTAATCGAGTATTGTACTCATGAAAATGGCTATGAAATTGGGTTGACTGGCGATGCTATCCCAACTGTTTGCCCCTACGAGTATAGAGAAGTGTTTATCGATGGTTACTATCAAGGTCGCTCAAAGCGCGAGAGGGATATAAGCACCTTAGGAAATCATGCTCAGGAATCAGTTGATGCAGCTCGTGATGTTGGTCCTGGACCTGCTGCGGAAGCTCCCTTCTAGATCTACTGGGTTATTCCATTAGATCTAAGAGTAAAACCTGCAATTTGATGGATCTCTGCTCGGTCCATAATATGTGAATTACTTAATCCGAACCGAACTTGCTTAGGTCGGTTCAAAGCAAGCTTTATCTTCGTATCTTTCAGCGAGGTTAATACTAAACCCCAGTTTAGACATTAACGCAGAATACCCCGTGTCAAACTCTATTGCGTCTGTCTCTTCTAGGTAAAGTGCCTCTACATTATCGCTATAAATTGGATTATTTAGTACATCCTTTATTACGATTTCGACATGTTCCCGTGTTGTCTTTTTAGGGTATATGGCCCTTCCGACTTCGAGTTTTTCAATGACGCCCGCATTGTAGTATTGATCATAATTATTTGGCACGACAATCAACGGCGTTCCCGATTGAATACATTCTTTTGTGGAGCCAAAGCCACCATGGATTATGGCAAACTGACTTCGCGTTATCATCAACTGCTGGTCCGCATAGTGTATTATTTTAATAGAGGAGCTTTCATATTTTGTTAGACTGTTTATGAAATCGCCCGCTTGTACGATTAGAGCGCCAGAATTTCCTTGACTATAAAACTCAATTATCCACAAAAATATTTTTAGAATTTTTGGCGTCTCTTTCGGATTGATATTTTTACCAAAACTACTCCCGAATGACAAATAACTGATTGTGTCATTAGTCCTAAATATTGTATCAACCGTGGTGTTGTTAGGGGCGCAAACTTTATCAAGGTAGTAACCAAAGTATCGAGAGCTATGCAAGTTTTTTTGAGATAACGATCGAGGCCCCAATATAATGGTATTACTATCGATATGCTTTTTATTATAGGCACTTGGAAATAAAGGAAGTTTCAATGACTCAAAATCGTCTGAGTCGTCATTGGTTCTGACTTGGCGAAATCCATACCAGTTACGAACGAGATTCTGTAAATATTCTAGTGTCTTATATTTTATACGAATGCAGCGCCAAAATAATTTAGGTCTAATTCTAGATAAAACCGAGTGTCCATTTAAATTTGGGTCGCATAGCGGCAAAGACTTTTTGCTATCGCAGTCGGCGCAGGTTAAATAGGTGACACTTCTTATACCTCGCTTTATTACTCCGGCTGCATAAATCGACGTTGCATAATCGAATAGTAGTAAATCAAAAGACCCAATATCAGGTATGTTCCCGATGAAGTATCGATCAATTTTTCTTAGTAATCCTTCGGTATTACTGGTGAACCATACATGTTTCAATTCGTCGTTTTGGATGTCAACTATAACGTCAAAACCAAGTCTTTTTAGCCAGTCGGAGTATTCGTCCACGACAAAATATTGAACATTCCATCCTTCGTTTTTTAGTCGGTTGGCAAGCTTTATAGTAGGAATGATATGCCCGAAGAATGGCAGAGGCACAAATAATGCTTTTTTCATAGTGTAATGCGCTCCATTGTAATTGTATTAAGTGCCAATAATTGCGGTAGATAATTTCTATTTACTAGATGATTCTATAGAGTAAAACAGTTTCGAATAGTAGGTCCGGATAAATCAAAAATAAGCTACCGCTGCAGGTATTAGTCATGTGTTACGTTAGTAATGCACTTGTAAAGTGTAGGAATGACGAAGTGAGTACTTGTATTTTATACGGGCAAAATTAATTAATAAAAGTACAAGCATTCATAAGTTTTGCATGTGCGATATATTTTATTGATTTTCATAAACAGATTATTACCATGTTTTTCACCAAACTATATCATACTTAGAAACAAATGTGAGCATCTGCATCTGTAATCGATGTAAGTCAAGAATATTTTTTAGTATTTTTTTTAAATTAATTATAAAGGGCAAAAATATTTTTATTTAATTTGGAGGGCGGACACCGAAGGCTCACTCGTCTCATCTAGTGGAGTAGTTTAATGGACGACCTGATCACGTCAGACCGCGTAGATCTTGAAATTAAATCAGCACTACAAAGTCGAATCTGATATGAATATTGCAGCGTCCAAATTTATTTTTTATGGTTGGCAGTACGCTCCTTGGCTACTCCGATGATGGAAAAACTAACGACGATACGTCAGTACTAAGCCAAATTATCACTCTAGGAGATGGCGCTGTTGATTACGGCAATCTCGATAACGGGCGACGCATCGAACCGTACCCTATGTTCGACACACGAACATATATAGGGCTGAGACTTTTCTGGCCGTCGCGGCACTGACTATCTATGGCCGGGTATGCGTAACTACCATCGATTTTTCACAGAAAAGTTTGTACAGCATATAGAATTAAAATAAAGAATTTCGACCGACAGCAGCACGCTAAACGACGGAGTGGAGTCCATATTGATAATGATGTTAAGCGAGGATCCAGACTCTATTTTGCTAATAATTTTTCGCTTGATCCGGCCGTTTTTATTGACGCTGCGCATACGAAGGTATGATCGGCTATAGATTAGCCAGTGGTTTACCCTGGAGTGGAAAGCTCGTGGTTGCTAGTACAACTGGAGGTTTTAGTAATAATACAAAGTCATTCAAGTGTTGTTTTGTAGCACGGAATATTTCCGGTTTGAATATATCTGAAGCTGCTTACTCGGTTATTCATACTGACGCTGGCAGTGGGTCAGTATCGGTTGCTGAAATTTAAGGACAATCTAAAAATTAGGAGAAGTTCATACAAGAGATAATGATACCAATAATTGATAATTAAGACACCTGGTTATAAGCTTGATTTATCGTTTTGGCATAAATTTTTTGAAGGCGTTTATGAGATCTACTGTAAATGGAGCTGAGAGTATTTATGTTGTACGACGAAGCGTTCGGATTATCTCCGGATATTAATTCGCGGTGTAATCCTTGCGATGATAAATCTGTAATCGACGCTACATATCAGGCTTAAGCGAAAGTCATCTTACTTGGTATAGAGGTGCGCGCAATACGCGATCCTTCCGTAGATAAGTAATGCCTGACTATATGAATTAAATTATTACCCGTATTGTTGAATTTTAACCGATCGATTTTTTTGACAGTTGCTGCACTGTAGAGGGAAATCGGTTTTAGAGCTAGGTTTTATGTTCGATTTCTGCTGGCGATGTGTAAGTGCCAAAAGACATAAACTCTTAAGTAATTAGACATAATGCGATGAAAATCTGTCGGTTAAAATTGATTCGCTAAAGCAGTAGCGATTTTGTCGGAAAATTCGGGATTGTTAACGGCACGCGCTAAGGTGACGCCGCCAACAAGGATCGAAATCTTCACGACAGCATCATCAAAATTATCACCTGTTACAGCAATTATTTCTTTGAGCTTTATTTCGAATAGAGCTCGCGCGGATTCGTTGGCGCGCATAGTCTCGCCGCTTAGACTTTGGAGGGTGCAGCTATTGGCCAGTGGGTTCTCTCGACGTTCGCCAACGTAAAATTTCGCAAATTCTTTCCACCAGTCTTCGCTATGTTCTGCTTTGAAGTGTTCTATTGCTGTTACGACTTCGCTTAAGCCCGATTCAAGTACCTCTGCATAGGCTGTGGACTTTGATTTGAAGTGCTTATAGAACGCGCCAGAAGTGACATCAGCCGCTTTTGCTAAGCCATCAACGCCAATACCTCCGTAGCCGTACTCTCGAAAAGATTCACCAGCGGCTTTTACCATTCGAGTATGTGTTTCTTTTTTTTGTTCTGGCTTGTATCTCAAGTTGTGTCCTATTTTTGACGTGTGGTACCCAGTGGAGATGATGTTCCTAGTGGAAAACTATAGCATAAAGTAGTGGCCGCTATCTTATTGATGGTGTAGCTGCAGTTGACCCTAATCTAAATATATCTGCTTATTAGCGCCAGCCTCTAAAGCATCTTCATATGAGTTTTTACATTTATTTTGGTATTAATGACTTAAGGTTCTTGTGGAATTTGGTCTTGATTAATTCTTTCAAAATCAATGGTATAGGTAATTCTATAGCCAATACTATGGTTAAGTTTATAGATAAACACCGTGTCTTCTAAGTTCACTGCGTAATCAAGTATATTTAAAAGGCTTGTTAGATAGCGATCGATACCCTATTATAGATAGCGATCGATACCTTAACAATGACTAACGAAGCTCTAAGGCAAAACTATGAAATTACACACTGCGTTTACGTCTATCACTACTGCTCTACTACTGGGTTCGGGGGCCGCTTACGCTGATACGTGTATGCCCATTGGTGGTGTTGGGATGCCAAATCTTTCGCCGCAAGTTGATGGCTCTATACGGATTACTGCGCCATTAATGGGCAGTTTTAGCGCCGCCAGCGGGACAATCACGGCTCAGCGCAAAACAAAAACTGGATTGGAAATGGACCTAAATCACTATTTTATAAATGACAAAGGTGGTTTTTTTCACACTACGGATCATGCCGTTTTAAGTAAAGTTAAAGAAGGCGACAGTCATTACATGATTGAAATCACGTATCAAATCGATGACGGATCTACTTCCGGTGTTCTTGATGGGTATCGCGGCAGTTTTAATTCTTACGGGCTTGTGGATCTAAGTAATTTGGAGGGGGTTGTTCGCTACAGTGGTGAAATCTGTAAATCTGTAAATCTGTAAATCTGTAAATCTGTAAATCTGTAAATCTGTAAATCTGTAAATCTGTAAATCGCGTAATTTACTCATGTAGATTTTAGAGGTAAATAGTTTTTATTTTCAAAATTTCATAAAGGCTAATGGTGGTTGTATGCAGCACACGGTTGTAATAACGGGAGCAAATAGGGGCATTGGTTTGGCTCTTGCGGAGCACTACTCGAACAGGGGAGACAATGTTTACGCACTGTGCCGGAGTTCGTCGGCAGCACTAGAAATACTCAAAGGTGTCGTCGTAATAGAAGGTATAGATTTTACGTGTAGCGATTACATTAAAGTGATTCGTGAAAGGCTTATTAAGAAACTAGAAAACGAAAGCATCGATTTGCTGATTAATAACGCAGGAATTTTGTCTAAAGACACATTAGGAAGTGTTAATTACGCCGAATTTTCCAAGCAACTTGCAGTTAACGCAGTTGCACCACTACGGTTGAGTGAAGCACTTGTACAAAAATTGAAACGCGAGTCTAAGGTCGTAATGATAACGAGCAGAATGGGGTCGATTGCCGACAACAGTTCAGGTGGTGAATATGGCTATCGAATGTCAAAAGCTGCGCTTAATGCGGCTGGAAAGTCGCTTTCAATTGACCTTAGAGAAAAAAACATCTGCGTGGCCATTATTCACCCCGGATTCGTAAAAACAGATCTTGTGGAAAATCTCGGTGAACTATCTCCCTATGAATCGGCAAAAAATATTCTAGCAAGAATCGGTGAAATGAAAATAGAAAATAGTGGTGAGTTTATTCATGCTAATGGATCAGTTCTTCCTTGGTAATAACATTAACATTAACATTAACATTAACATTAACATTAACATTAACATTAACATTAACATTAACATTAACATTAATTTAAAATTAGGAGTACTAAATGCCAATTTCATTAAGTTTTACAGAAGGCTCGCTAAATAAACAGGCCGCTAAGCAGGCTGCAAAAGAAGTGACCGAGCTGTTTTTAGAGCTTCATAATCTTTCGGGAAACACAGTAATGGGGCCGGGTGTTACGAATCACATTACATTCCTGCCTCTAGACCAATCTTTGAGTAATGGGCAACCGTTTGTCGGCGCATGGATAGAAGCGAGGGTCCCAAGCTTTGCACTTACTACGGCAGAACAAAAGAAGACTTTTTTTTCTGGCGCGATGGATATTGTAGAAAAACATGGTGATGGAAAGATTCACCGTAAAGATATTCATGGTAGTGCGATTTATGCGGTAGATGGCACGTGGATACTCGGTGGTGAAGTTATGACGAATGATGAGATAATCGCGAAGATTAGTAACTCATAGTGTAACTACTCAGAGTAATTTTCAATTATTTGGCAAAATCCGGCAGCTCTTCGCTGAACAATAACTCCAATGCTTTGCTTGAACTTACGCCCTGCTTGCGGCACGTAGACAAA
>JBLIMQ010000079.1:0-20833 GCA_047638775.1 Flavobacteriales bacterium | reverse complement strand
GCGAGGCTAGCCTTTGTTGCAGTGCGAACACCGCCAATGCCGGAACGGCTTTTGAGGCTGGCTTAGGAATAGTGCTAATTAGGTAGTTTTTTAGGCGGCTAGGTACGGATCTTAATTGGGGCGCAGAACTGGCAAAACCAGTTCTAGTTTTTAGACGCCTGATATATGTCAGTATTACCGTCATATTAAAAACAGAAAAGACGGTTTACCAAGGTGAAGATAAAACATAGTAGTAACCGAAAAAGTTTCAGTATTTTTGAAATTTCGGCACCGTATTGTTTGACATTCGAGGAGCGTCCATACATGTCCTCGCCGTTGGAATCTTTATGACTATCTAAAAACGCAACTTGCAAACGGTCCGATAAGCTCTCGGCAGCGCTTTGATATTAGAACTCAATTTGATAATTTATGTAAGAAAGTCACCCGTTTCTAAACATTCAATACTGAACTTGAGCATATTTACACGATGAAAAGCGAGCTTCTAGCTACTAAAATGTTTAATCAACCCGCAGTTTTCACTCCATAACAATTTGAGCGAGTCGGATATTCCTGAATAGGTAAAAAAATAAAAGATCAGTGGCGGCACAAAAAGTGAAGACTGGCGTGATGCGATTGATACCTTTTTATCGTTGAAGAAAACATGCCAACGCTATCAAATATCAACTTGGAGCTATCTAGAAGATAGATTACAAAACATCGATAAACTACCTTGCTTGTCCGAATACACCGTAAACAGCCCATAATTCCACCTTGCCCCCGCGTTTTAAGGAATTACAGAACAGACAGTATGCTAATTTGGCTACAACAGATTCCTAGTCTTCCAAGGCCCGAAACAAAACTAATGGGTCTTCCCCTATTTTTTCGACAATTTTTGATCCAGCCGCCTCGTACATGTCCGGATTGCCACCTATCCCATTATTAGACTCAGAATCTACAAGGAGACCCATAAGCGTCCGAGTTGCAAAAGCTGAAACACGTTGGTTCTCGTTGTCGGCGAGAGATAAAAACCGATCAATATAAGCTGGGTGACCCCCGACTGCAAATACGGTTTCCATGATATCCTCTGCATTCGCATCGTCGGCCAATGCCGCGTTAGTTAGAGAGTCAATAATATTGACATCAATATGTTTGCTGTCCTGAGTGAGTTCGCCCAATCGAACGGCAGCTCCCAGCCTAGCATCCAGATCCTCTGGTCCGGCGTTGTAAAATATTTCTTTTAATGCAACCACGGCACCAGCCCGATCATCAGCATGGGGAATCCAACTTTCGCCAAGGTGTTGGCTAATAAACGTTAGCGCCGATGTGACACTCTCTGGCGCCTCATCGTTTTCGATTGAGTCTCTCTCTCTTGTAAAATAACCTTCGAAACGTTCGTTCAAGAGGACGTTGAGATCAGAAAGCTGCCGCTGGCAGTCGACCAATTCAAAAGGTGCAGCCGGATATTCTCGCGCGAGTGATATCTGCGCACTCAGCGAACCTAAATCAGCCGGCAGGTCGCTCTTTGTCACGTTTGTGCTGGCGGATCGGATGAGTTGCTGTCGCAACCGCTGGATTTCTCCGCGCTGCTGTACGAGAGACTGTTCCAGAGCATTTTGGGAGAAGTACATCCACACGGACGTAAGCAATAGGACCCCAATTACTATGGTTAGGCTCAGGGTTTTGCAATTGCCTGAGGGAAAAACTTGATTAAGAAAACGCATGCTACTCTCTCAAGCGGTGTCGGAGGGGAATTATTTAAAAAGCACCCCTCAACAAGGTGCTTGCTCTATATGGCTAACATTAAAGACGACTCATAACTCAGACAAATAACGATCGACTTGGGATGGGAACAGGAACGGAGGTGTACCAACTCCCCAGTCATACAGACCTGTTACGCTGCCACCAGAGCACCCGCTCACCTCAAGTGTTGGGCGTAGCACGTATATTCCCCAGGGTTTACCTCTTAATAATTCAAGGCCATGCCTTCTCGCATCTTCAGCAGAGGTCCAGTGATCAACAGGTTCGTGGTAACCATTGCTATTCGAACGTACCCAAGGATATGATGCTCGGCATTCGTTGTGATCTTTTATACTGAATAGACCACCATTTTTCACCTTGCCGTAGGTTCCGAATGTAGTGCTGTAATATTTATTAAAGCATGCTTTTAGTGTATCCCTGGCTTCAGACTTTGGGCCGTAAGTCTGGATATATCCATGGGAAATTAAGTCCGAGTACTTCTCATTGTTCCCCGAGCTGCCTACATTGTGCAGCACCATATTAACCTCGTACGTACAAAATGCAGCGTACGCGGGATTGCCTATAAAGCCTACTGTGGCGACAACAACGGTGAGTAGACGAGTTAGTGATAATTTACATTTCATTTTGAAAGCTTCCATATATTTATTTTAAGGAACTTAGAGCTTTTTTGGTGCCAAACGATTTTGCCATTAAAGAATAATTTAGACAAGATAAAGCTTTCCCGCGTGTGAACCGGTGCATATTTCGGACGACCCTGAACACCCATTTCGGCGCAAAGTGATCACCAGTTTCGGTTGAATACGATCACTCATTTCGATTAAAAGTGATCACTTTCAACCGACATCACCTTCCTACGCATTAATTTCATTCGTTTTAAGCACTGTATCCTTGGCGTTTTACACCGAGGGTACGATGCCAAACAAGAGATTAGCAATGCGACATATCAAAGAGATTCTTCGTCTCAAATTCGAAGCAAAACTCAGCCATAGGAAGATTTCTCGAAGCCTCAATATCGGCGTCGATGCCACCTCCACTTACATTCAGCGCGCAAAGGATATCCACTTGTCCTGGCCACTATCGCCCGATATCACCGATAACGATTTAAAGCAATTACTGCTCCCATCACCAAAACACAAAGGTCGCCACGGACGTGTAACGCCTGATTGCGCATCAACACATCAAGAATTAAAACGTAAGGGCGTTACTAACAGCTTTTATGGGAAGAATATAAGGATGCTCTAGGTGTTGCGGGTTATCAATACACGCAGCTCTGTGATTACTATCGGCAATGGATTAAGGCCCAGCACCGTTCAATGCGACATCTATATAACGCCGGTGCAAAACTTTTTGTGGATTACAGTGGCGCCACCGTACCCATTGTAAACCCCGATACTGGCGAGATACGTTTTGCTGAAATATTTGTCGCCACGCTTGGTGCGAGCAACTACCTATGCGTCGTGAAGATTAGCCGCATACGCAAAAGTATCTGACGTTGATGAGTATGAATCTCGACACGCGCGCTGCATATCAAGACCGGATTACACTCAACAACTTACTTCACATTTCCACTTGTATGCGGCGTAAGTAATTTACACCGATCGCGTTCGCAAGCGGTACAAATGTATTAGCAAAAGCAAAAGCAATATCGAAATTCCACTATTACCTCCACCATTTCTGTTTGCCCCTGGCACCAGTCCTTGTTCTTGGTTTTCGCCAAGCTCAGGTGTTGGTGTTGGTGTTGGTGTTGGTGTTGGTGTTGGTGTCGGTGTCGGTGTCGGTGTTGGTGTTGGTGTTGGTGTCGGTGTCGGTGTTGGTGTTGGTGTCGGTGTCGGTGTTGGTGTTGGTGTCGGTGTCGGTGTTGGTGTTGGTGTCGGTGTCGGTGTTGGCAGTTCACCTAGGATAATCTCTTCGCTATCCTCGGGCGCGCTTTGCTGGTCAATTTCCTTTAAGTAGCGAACCAGGTTTGCGAACTCAGAGGAATCAATATCCATAGCGCGACCATGGGGGTTTGCGAGTGCGAGGGTTTGATTATTGCTAACGGTAATATCGTCTATGGTAATTTCATCACTATCACTAGCCGCAGGATAGGCAATTTCAATCGTATTGTTGGCACCTTCATTAAACCCAACGGCCAATGCACGGCTTTCCAATTGGTTTCCGTTAGCACCAGTAGATAACGACGGCATCGTTTGTAGGCTGAGTACTTGTTCGATGCCGTTAACAGAAACCGTGACGTCAGTATCGGTCAGAGCATTTAAACCCGCGTAGCGCAAACGTACATAGCCGCTGCCGCCATCACCACCATCAACAGCGTCGAAGCTCAATCGCGTTGTATTGTTGCCAAGTAGTACAACACCCGCGCTTTTTCGCAGGTATTCCGCGCCATTTAGTATTCCTGTTGCACCTAAAATATCGGCATCTTCAGCTTGTAACACAATGCCGCCCATGCTGCTAAACACGCTTTCAAGATCGACGGCACTACCGTCGTGCAGATAGGGCGCGCTGGAAAAGACACCCAAAAGCGATGGTGTTTTAATCCCGTCTAATAGTCCACCTAATCGCTGCCCCGAATATTCCCGCAAGGTGCCCACGTTATGGGTCTCGCCATCGGTAAATGCATTCCCTCTGTGACAATCGCTACACGCTAATTCTTCGAAGTGCGCTTGCCCTAATAGGGCTTGCGGACTTAAACTGCCGTTTTCTTCACGCCACGGGCTCTTTGGCAAGCTGTCTTTGCCGAGTGAACTTACGTATGCCGCCAAGGCATCAAGTTCGACGCTTAAACCGGATTTTTCGACACCAAGTGTTGTATCGGCGCTATTGAAATCTTCATCACTTAAAAACCCGCTACCCAAGAATGCCCCACGGATATCATGTTCAAAATCTTGAATTTCATCAAAATTGGCCGACCAGTGCACGTCACCGAAACGTGTCCCACCTCGGCCTAGCAAAGACGGGGTATTGCGCAAACCTTCGCCTCTGCCGGTAAAATCCATAGTGCGACCATCATGGCCACCATCGACATGACAGGATGCACATGAAATATAGCCCTCTGCACTCATTCGAGCATCTTCAGCGTTATAAAATATTCGTTTACCATCCAAGACATCTTCGGCTAAAGCCTCATCGGCTACGGTAACGACGACATCATTGTCTGGATTAACATTACCGGCACTAAAAAATTCGCCTAACTGCAATGCGGTAACACTGCGGTCAGTAAAGTTTTTTACAAACAAATTATTATTGACACCATCCATGCATAAACCCTGTGGGGCCAGCCCTGTCGGAAATTGGGCAATCATTCTAGATGGACTATGGTCTGTATTACTGAATATATCGTACGCTTGCACTTGGTTATTACCCTGTTGAGCGACAAATAAATAATTTGCGTTGGGCGATAGACCTAGGGCCGAGGGAGAATCTGCGTTGTCTAAATCAATACGTAGAGATAATAATTCTTCACCGCGGGTTATATCTAAAGTAGCGAGCATGGTTCTTACGGTATTGTCGTCATCCAAATCTATTGAACTATCGATATTCTGCCATTGGACAATACCGCGATCTGTATTGTCTTTTTTCCCAGTGACGTAGGCACGCTCACCATTAGGATGAAACACAACCGCTGCGAGAAAATTGGGTACGCCTCTGCCGTTGCTGATGCTATCTTCGGTGATGTCCTTTTCTAGACGAATGGTGGTTTCTAACGTCCAAGAGTTAGTGTCGACTTGCCAAACTTCGGCCCAATTTTGGGCTGAAATAAAACGTGTCACCAACAGCGTATTGTTTACTGGGGATATCGCCATTGCCGCAGGTGTTGGTCCAAGGGAAAGGCGCCCGCTAATACTACGCGCTTGTGCATTAATCTGAATGACTTCACCTGAGCCGTAGAGGCTGACGTATGCGGTGGTTTTCTCTTGGTTAAAGACTATTCCATAAGGATCACTACCATAACCCGTAGCTATGCGACTCAACTCGGCTCCTTGTGCCGAATAAATTACTACCGTGTCTTCCCCGCGCGATGTTAACCATATATTGCCATCGCTATCCATTGCGATATTTTTCGGGTTATCCGCAGTGGTGAATTCACTTCTTTTGGTAAATGGCACTGACGATAGCTCTGTTACCGTATCGTTATCCGGGTTAACGGCCCATACGCGATTACGCTCAACATCGCAGGACAACTGAGAGGAGTAATCGGTTTTATTGACCGCTGGTTCTGGAAGATCACCGGGGTCTTCACTTAAGATAATAAGTTGCTGCCTTAAAAAATCTTCACCCGAAATATTGTCGCGTACTCGAAGGTTAACGGCATAAATTCCAGAGATAGAAATAGCATGAGAAATGGAATTACTATCCCCCCAAGGCGAAGCAGCACTGCCATCGGTAAATTCAAACTGATATTCAAGACTATCGCCATCATCGTCTTGCGCCTGAACAACCAGAGAAAAAGATTCACCAACGATGATAGCGTCGGGAACAACAACGCCGACAATTTCTGGCGGAGTATTTGTGGGTGTGGGTGTGGGTGTGGGTGTGGGTGTGGGTGTGGGTGTGGGTGTGGGTGTGGGTGTGGGGTCGACGACCAAATCTGATCCAGTGGAAAACCTAAAAACATACTCCTCCATTTCGTTGCGCACGGCGTCTTGAATACCGCTCAGCCGTACCTCGTACGTTGTGTCGTCTTTTAGATATTCGATTGGGTCTACGGTAAGCATGCCCGCGTGAGTTAACACATAATCTATTTCGATTTCTGCGCCACCCACCTCTGTAACGGTAAGTGTGTCACCCACGATAATAGTTTCCGAACGCAAGGTTTCCGGAATGGAAAGACTAATGGGCGCCATCAATGGATAATTCAGGCGATTGACTTGGGGAATGTGGTGTGCGACGTAGGGAGGCCGCGTGTCGGCATCACTATCGTGAATCCAAATCCCCAAGCCAGATGCCATAGTGGGAATACGATAATTCCCCATTCCCCCGGTTAGCAACATATTGCCTATTGGGCGAGAGTATTGGGAGGTATCTACGCCGTGATCCACTTCCTCAAAAAGTTTCTCGGCCTCACACGTTTCAACATTCAGCTTGTAGCGTTCTGCAAAAGCATATTCATCCTGAAACCCAACATACATAGGATCGCCAAAATCATTTCCGCTCAATGGGCCAACACCAAACGCAGGATCACGCGCAAGAAAATCGCAGTGCAAGCGCAGGTTACTTGGATCAGAGAAATCTACGACTTGAATTCCAGGATTACCTAGGCGCCGTGGCATTACCACATAATGACCATGAATTTCGGCCCAATACCCGCCGATTCCCCACTCCGTTGGATCACCATTATTTCGAGTAATTGTTGGGTGCGTTGGCGCTGTATTTAACACGTCTAATAATTGTGGGTTGGTAGGATCGCTAATATCATAAGCCGCAACGCCCGTACGTGTTTGGTCGGAGGCATAAAGTAATAGGTCGCCCATAAACAAGGCAAAACCGATCACACCGGTTTCACTTAGATGGTCCCACTCCGCTGTCACCTCGCCATCCAATTCAATCCAAGCATTACCACTCACTTCGTTATACGACCAGAAGTTTCTACCATTCCAAGGCGCGAACATCGACGCTCGGCCCCCTCGCATTGGCGCACCAGTCCAGGGAACTTGGCTCAAACTACCGTCCTCATTCACCCGCAATGCACCACCGGTGCGACTCAAGCCGATAAACAGTTCGTTCCCGCGCTTGACGGCTCCGTGTGCTTGGTGTGGGTGCTGTGTCTGACCATAGCTACCCACTTCAATCGGATTGCGCGGGTCTGAGATATCAAATGCCCGCACAATAAAATCACTACCGGCTGGGCTAGAGGGAATTTCTGGAATCGTAACAACGTAGTCACCGATAATATCAATGACCGCTAAGCGCCCCATCTCTGGAGTTTCGTGAACCAACAACTCACCTTTTTCGCCAACCTCATTATCAAGTTGCGCATGTGCGCTTAAGAAAACAAATGAAGGTAATATGACAAAGAATATTCTAAAAAAATGCACAGCATCAACCTAATTCTTTATTAGAAATTTAATACGCGATAAAACCCGTATTTTTTAAAGGAAGCCCCCTGTCCAAAAAAGGGAGAATTTTTTACTTTAATAAGATGAAAATTTACGGCCCTGCCACTTAACATCAGACAACTTAGCCTCACAGAGAATTGAGTAAGCGCATCTTTTAATCCAAATTTCGTAGGCCTTCCGCTCCGCACCAACAAGCAAAAAAGTTAAGTCCCACAAACCAGGCTATAAATCTGCCATTTTCCTGCCGCTACTGAATCACGAACATTGCACACTCCCCTCAGCAACGTGAGAGCATCAACGAGGCCCAAATTAGGACTCCGAATAAATGTCGTTACAGGTTTGTACGAATTAATGGGATTGTTTTTGGGATTTGTGTAATTTAATTTCACTTGATAGGTAAAACGACTCGGCCCTTGACGCCCTAACGAAGGCTGGACTGAATCGAATGCAGCATGAGATATGTGTCGATTATTCTGGATTTAGCGGATTTTTAGTAGGGCGTGACGTATTGCGCACGCATAGGCGTACGCTAGTTGCCACGTTTGCGGTACAATAGAGTCTCAATAAGCTCCCAAAATTCACGTTTCAAAGTAGGTGATACGATATGAAACAAACATTTGGAGTAGGTTTACCAAGCAATGACAAGTAGCTATACGGATTCAACAAGTTCTAGCATTCTCGGCGGGCTATTATCCGATATCAATACGCTTTTGAAGCTCAGCTACCCAGGTAGCGATCGCGTTGAAATAAGAAAATCCATCGCTGAACACTACATTCTCAACGAGCTGGCCAACTTATCACATCATACGGTCAATATTTCAGCCGGTAATACCCTTGAAAAGCTATGCACGATGCTCAGCGCCGAGAAAAGTGATTTACTCGTCATTCGCTGTAGATACTATGCCTGCACTGAGCTTGTATACTTTCTTGTGAGTCGCCAAACGTCCAAAGACACCCTTCTACGCGAAGAAGGCGTATCCTATGTACTCGACCATCTATACGCCAATGACTTCAAACGAATCAAAAGTTTTGATCATCGTAAATCCGCCACATTTACCACTTACGCTTCTAAAATAATCAATAACTTATTGATTGATTTTTATCGCCGAAAAGGTGTCGAATCAAGAATATTCAAAGATCCTTCTGGCTCCAGCGAAGGCAGCGACGGTTCTTATTCAACAGAGCAAGAGCTCGAAAGTACACGCCCCTCACAAGCTATCAGCGCTGAAAATGAAATTAATTCTACGCTTATAAAAAGCCTTGCTGATACTATTTTACAGCCGACCGACCGCACCCAAAAGCACGAGGTATCCACGTGTTCCCGGCGACAAATCCTTCAACAAACGCTCAACTTGTCTGCCCGTGAAAGGCTATTTTTGCGTGCCCTATGCTACGACGATTTAAATATCAATCAAATCCGTGTACTGCCTGGATTTATCATGACCGTCAACGAGGCCTATCAATTTTATCAGCATATTATCGAAAAAGTTACGGATGCGTTAAAAAAATCGGACATGTTTGACGACATTCAAGACCTACTCGTAGACACCGTCGAACATTTAGAAATAATATTCGACGGTGTCCCGGTTAAAATACGAATTACCGACGTTTTGTATTTTAAAAAGTGCAAAGATGAGACCGTCACCTGCCATGCAAGGCCACGTGGAGTATTACAAGAAGGTCACGTAAAGCAAAGATTCAAACGATTAAAGAAGAATTTTTTTCGCCATTTCACACCAATTAGCACTGATATAATTGTCGCGAACAGACACATCGAAAAAATATTGTGCACGAAAGGTGCATACAATATGAAATTGAAAGGCTTGCCCCAGTTATTTGAAATCAGCAAACGTCATATCAAAAAGTTACCTTATACAAAATCAATAGAACAATGTTGACTAAATAAAATGACAAAAACCATTCTATTCATTCGTCTATAATACTTGAGCTGTCCAGAAAACAATTGGCCTTCATATGAAAAACCGTCACACCAAACATGAAATATCTGATGAGGAACGCTTTGCCGCACGCATTGCGTTGAATACTCACGAGCGCCCCATCACAATTAAGGTGCCCGATAAAAGTAGATTTGACGACTATTTTTCCAATCGCCTTACAACCAAAGAACAAGAGGCCTTTTTTGAATACTTAGAGGCCAACCCTGAAGCTTACCGTTCATGGCTTGAGAGATCAAAAAACACACAACAGTCCCCCAATCTAATTTTTTCTCGCTTTCGGGTATTGTTCAACACAACAAAAGAGTGGGGCAACACCGTTTTTGTTTCCACAAAAGTTATAGCTTATTCCTGTAGTGCTTGCATGGTACTAGTCATATCGGCACTCCTACTATTTAAGCCAAACAATTCTCGCCATACTGACATCGAATTACTCTATAGCCAGCTTCAAGGCCTGAACACAAAGAAAAGTGTTCTTACGCTTATACTCCCTTGGGAAGTTGAACGAGACGAGCAGGCATTTAGTCAGACATCACAAGACTCGCCCTTCAGCCTAGCCTTTGCTGAAGGGCTTTTAAGTGCGCGAAAATCCCTAACACTTGGAGGCGGATTAGCCGACCATACTGACTTGGTGTCCGCTAACTCGACTAATAAAGTAGATGCTTCTTTAAGGATTTATAGGGAGTTAGGACAATGGAATATTTTGCTTTGGACACTATGCGAAAATCAGACAAGCATACCCACGGAATTATGGCGAGAACAAGTCGAACTCGCACAAGACTTTCACACAGCTTTCTCAAACGGCTCTGCGAAGACCGTAAATTTTCATCTAAAAACTGTATTGCAACTATTGATCTCCATTGAAACTTCACAACAACCGAGCGGCCTCACATCCAAACTACAACGCGAACTCAAGCAGTTTAGGCAACTATTTTCGCCAATAACACTCGAAACTCCTCGCGTCTGAAAGACCTAATTATGAGTATCTCAACTAAAAGATTCTACAAAACATACGTCACTAATATAATCCTTGTATTGGTAGCGGTTTTCGGTCCAGACAAACCTGTCTACGCCAGCGATTTTGAAATAGATTACTATATTAAAAGCCACGGAATAATTGAGCCTAGAGATGTCCCTGAGGTCTACGAAGTTTTTACGACAATGGTCAATATTGCCGACAAAAGCACACTGTACTGGCCAGAGTTGATTGTCGTCAACGACACAGAGAAACCCCTTATCTTAGCGCTTAAAGACGGTCACATCCTAATCACAAAAAAAACAATTGATACCATTTTTTTGGATGTAAATCTTCGCGAAGCTCACACAAGACTGGCCTTTATTTTTGGCCATGAACTATCTCATCTCGCCCACAATGACTTCCTTAATGATGAAATCACCCGAGCACTTTCGCATAACGCTTTTACCGACAAAGCCGTGGCCGCAGTAGCCAGGCAAACACACTACCACGCCAAGGAAACAAGAGCCGATCAGCAAGGTTTTTTGTACGCAGCAACGGCCGGATACCCCGTCAACTTACTGTTGGAGAATAAAGATGGGCACGAAGATTTTTTTAGTTTTTGGCTTCGTGAAACGAACGCAGTTCAATCAAAGACACATCCCTCTGCGGCACAAAGAATAAAAACCCTAAGAGACGATCTAAAATCCATGGGGGAATCGCTAGACTATTTTTACTTCGCCCAGCGTCTAAGCCATTTTGGTGAATACGAGCAGGCAATCGAGCTTTACCAGGCGTTTCAAAAACACTTCCCCAGTAAAGAAGTATTAAACAATTTGGGTTATTGTTATATAAAAATGGCAATGGCTTTAATGGATACCGAACAAGCCTACCACTATTGGTTACCCGTTATTGCTGAGAACGAATCAATACTATCCACCTTGCGTGCGCAAGCACTACACAAAAGTAGAGGACCAAGGGACAGAGGGAACTCGGATGAAATACATAGATTATTGAATCGCGCCGTAAGATATTTGGAATTAGCTATTGAAAAAGATGTCAACCACATTAGAGCCTATATCAACCTATCAGCCGCTTACTATTACCTTGCAAGTAAACCCGAGACATTCAACAGACACATTAGTTTAGCGAGCGCGGCAGCAGAGTCTGCCTACATACGATCACCACAAACCCTTGAAATAAAAACACTTAGGGCCATTATGTTTAAAATGGCCAAAATCGACAGCCAAGTGTTTCGTGATGCACTGACAGAGATTACAAGAGACGTTGAACAAAACAATAGCCCTCTTTATGGCTCCTACAATTTGAGTCAACTACTTCCTAAAAATCACCCTAAGAAAGAACAACTGTTGAAAAACGTCAAAGAGCGTTCTCATAAACTTCCCAAAATATTACAATTTGCACTGTGTGAAAACAATCAACTAAACAATAAAGAAAGATGCTTCACACTCAAAACATCACACACAACTAAGCCAACGAAAATCTGGCCACAACCGGTAGGTTTGAGCCGTGATCTTATTTTTTCACCACTCACAGAACAAGAAATGTCCCTATATCAATGGCAAGAAAAGGTACTAACAAGCAACGCCAGTATTTACACCGGAAGGAACCAAGAGCAGGCCTTTCAATTACTTGTTATCGATGACATTGTAAAAATTATCACCTATAAAAAGGAAAATTTTGGCAACAGTCAACAATTTTTAGAAAACAAAGGGGCTCCATTGTATTTTGAAGCGATGCAATCTCGAACACTTTGGATCTACCCTTCTTACACTGCGCTATTCGAGAAAGATAGGCTAAAAGAGATTTGGCTTTCCAATTAACATTAATTTGGAAATATAGACATTTTACAATAGGTATTTTCGTGCGGCTGTGTATCTCCCTTCATACCTGCAAACTTTCCAGTAAAGAATTTGGACCGCATACGCAGTAACACTCCGAGAGTAATTTATTGACACGTATGGAAGCCCTTAACCGAAATACGGTCTAACTGCGTCCCTACTTTTGCTGCAAACAAAAACACTACAACCAATTATCAATCAATAAAAATGCCGACCAGTAAAATGGATTAGCGTATAGCGGATCATCGAGTACAGACAACTGAGCCTGCCGAAGAGATTCAGCTTTCGAACGATGATGGATACTAAATTGAGTATAGAAATTCTCGATCAACATCGCTGTGGCCGCATCGTTAATATTCCACAAACTACCCATGGCACTGCGAGCACCCGCCTTAATCCCCGCACCAGCCAAACCAAGCTCAGCTTGTCCGCTTCCGCTGGCCGTTTGACAGGCGCTTAAGACGAGTAGCTCCAAAGACCGCTCGCGATATTTGGTTGCACTTAGCACTTGATATAATTGCTCTGTATTTAGAGGCGCATCGTAGGTCTGCAAAAAGCTATTCCTATGATCAGTCGAAAACTCTGCATGAGAGGCAATATGGATAATAGAAATGTCCTTATCGCGAACACTTTCAGTAAAGGACTGCTCGGTAAATTTCTCATTGAGTAATACTTTTCCACCCAGTAATTGATGAATTGTCTTCAGCTCCTGAGGCACCGCATTTAGAGCAGACATACCGTTAACCGCCTCACTAACACCCGCAAGAAGAACCTTATGCTCCCTCGCGGCCAAGGGTTGAGGATCCGTAAGTGCCAAACTCGATGTCACTGCTATCGCGTAATCCCGCACTATATAATCTATTCCATTGTGCAGCGCCGCCAAGGGAATTGTTCGCAAAGCGCCGTCGGGAACAAACACCAATGTTTTAATCCCCCGCTTTTGAAGCATCTCTTCGTAGGGTTGAACCAAATATTCGTATAGTTGCTGGCCCTGTTGAATTATCGTGGCGTTATCAGAGAAGTTTTCAACGTGATCGCGGAACCGATGCAATAATGCATTCAAATTCGTCGCGGTAATAGCCACCCTATAACTCTCTAGTGAGCGATCATCTGACCCATTGGACAGAGGTAGACTCACTAGCAGCTCAAGACGATCGGGTAGAATAATGGGATAAATGATGGCCGCTTCAGGAGAAATCGAATCCAAATCTTTACGCCTGGCGTTATGTCTCATAACACAGCCGTCTTGGAAATAATTTTCCAGCTCCGCCGTTTTCAGTTGTTCAATAACTTGTCGAGCTTCTCGCAATAATGGTTGAGACTCGTGTAGATATTCTTCATCAGCGACCATCGTCAACAATAGGTCAGCAAAATCGAAATAGATGGGCTCCACTAGATTTTTAAAATATGAAAATGAAGATTCATAACGCGCCACGGATGCTTGACGACTCGCTTCGACGATCGCAACTGCGCGCCTAAAAGATTGCAATGCACTTTCGTTTTCGCCTTGCTCTCTCAGCAATCTTCCTTCCTGCCAATGCCAGCGAAACAACAATTCTACTGCGCCGGATTCTTCTGCCGCGACCAAAGCGTGGCGAACAAGCACTAAAGCCTCTTCGACACGTAACTCAGTATGATACAACATACCCAAGTTTCCCAGGGCATAGGACAATAGTCGATGATTGTTGGATTGCCGGCTGATAGCTTCTGACGCACGATAAAGTCTGTACGAGTTCACAATGTTAAGGTTCTTACCTTCCGGAAAGTGAAAAGATAATGATTCATAAGTCTTCGCCAAATGAATGTATAGTTCCGCCTTATCATCCATCTCTATCAACGTATCTACTGCAGCGGTGGCATTCGCTAGTAGATTCATACTTGCTTCTTTATTTTTAAACGATAAAGAAGCACGCGCAGCGTTTGCACCAGATTTTGCCACTAGCAGTGTTTGATCAGAGTCCTGAGCCAAACTAAGACTCCGTTGATAAGCTGCGAAAGCCTTTTCAAACTCTCCCTGTACGGCGTAATAGTTACCCAAGTTATTCAGTATGCGCGTCGACAATTCTATATCACTAAGTACGGTAGCTTTTGATAGTGCGTCCAACAATATTTCTTCCGCCGAGTTATCTCGCCCTACGGCCACCAAAGCGTTTCCCAGATCGGCCATAGCATCCGCTACGCCCGCACTATTGCGAGTTTGGCTAGCGAAATTTACCGCTTGCACCAAACGATTAACCGACGAACGATATTGTCCTAGGGAATATTCAACGCTACCAATATTTTTGATCAACGCAAATTCGCTGCCTTCGTTATTATTAAGGTTTTCTTGCTCCGTCACCCTCCCATTTACAGCCATTGTAGATAGCGCTGAGAATTCTGGAAGATCTGAAAGCGCATCGAATTTATCCGCCATTGGCAACGGGCCTTCTGGGGATATTAAGGTTCCGCCTTGTGGAATAATATTCAATTGTCCTTGCGGGCTATTTTCAGAACACGATCCACGTAGCAGTGAAGAAGCATCTAAAAAACTGGCCTCTACTGGCATGTCACTTTGCTGCTGTTCGGCCCCTAGGGTGACGCTTACCACACCATCAACACCCGCAGACGAAGAGGCATCAACGATGCTATCGAAAGATTTGATAAGCGCGTCCACGTCGATCTTAATCGCACCACCGTTACCCACTTCAGCCTGCGCGATCACGGCACTACCTTCGGCAAGCACTAATACTTTGGCAGAAATATCAATATTCCCGCCGTCACCCTCACCGGTCACACTCGTTGTAATCGTGCTATTTGAGACTATAATCAGATCCGAATTTAATTCAATATCTCCACCAGTCCCGGCATTGGTTTCAGTATTAATACGTGCGCCCTGCAGATTTAGCAATGGCGTAGAAATCCGAATATCCCCCGAATCACTCTCGTTTTTCGATACCGTTTGTAGCGAGGGGGGCGCTGCGGGGTCGTTCAAATTTGCACCAGAGATACTGACCTGCTCGCTGGCAGTAACATAGATAGAACCCGTTGCACCTAGGGCGCCTACGACATTTTCACTGAACAACACGGCACCTTCACGGAGGGTGACCTGCCTTGCACTGATTCGAATATCGCCAGCAGGTGCTATATGACTGGTGCTCGTGTGTAACATAGAGCTTGCGCCAGAGCTGTTAGTACCAGAAAAATTAACGATATCCGCGACAAGACTTATCGATGCGCCATCACCTGAAATGTCGGTATTTGTTTCCACCGACGCGCCGTCCGTAAACTCGATAAGCTGCGCGTGCAAACTAATATCACCGGCGTCGCCTACGGCATCAGTATTTATAGCTGAAGAAGCGAAGTTTAAATTTGTGGTATATACATCATCATTAAAAATAGCCACTGAACCCGAAGTTGATGTTCCAGCGTCCGAACTCAAACCGAGCTCGGATAAGACCTCACTATCGCCAGATGTTTCATTCAAACCCTGCAGTGTAATACGATCCGCTTGCAGGTGTATCCCCCCTCCCTGTCCATTACTTCGAGTATGGCTTTTAATTGGCGCGTCGCTTTCAATCTCAATATTTCTGGCGATAAGTAAAATGTCCCCGCCATCACCACCTTCAATCGTTTGCGACACTATTCTTGGTTGTAAGTTATCAGCATCGATGCCTCCCAAGCCTTGAGAAAGAATGATATCCTCCTGCGCATGCATGGTTATATCAGCGCCGCGACCACTTCCCTGATTATAACTAAATACTTCTGCGCTATTGCTAAGCTCTATGCGATTGGCTTCAATGTTAACGTCTCCCCCATTCGCTTGCGCAAAACTTAAAGACACAATCCCCGTAATTAGACCCGATACGGTGAGGTTTTCAGAAACGTTAATATTTACCGCGCCGCCATTATCAAGACCACCTGCAAGCGAACGAATTATTGCACCTTCGCTTACAAGCATATCTTGCCCAGCACGAACATCTATATCACCGCCTGTACCGGTGTTCGAGGAGCTCGAGTGAGTAATTATTTGCGAATCATCTTGCAGAAAAACTTGTTGCGCGCTAACAGAGATATCGCCACCAGTGCCCCCGTTATTATTAAATGACGCGAGAAACGCTTTCTCACCAGAAAGTGTCAAACTATTCTCTGCAAAAAGAGTAATATTTCCACCAGAGCCAGTGGAGCTTGAGTGGCTTTCTATAATGGTATTGTTATTTATCGTCACGCCATCGACAGGAAAATCACTGCCTATAACGTCAATATCTTGCGCGGTCAAAAGTATGTTTCCGCCCGGGCCGGTTGAGCCGCTATTTGTTTTTATCGAGGTACCCAAGCCAGTGATCGAAATTCGCTCCCTTGCCGCGATATAGACATCACCGCCACGACCAGCACCGTTAGAAGCGACCTGAATACTAGCCCCTTCCTGGAAAAAAAACCGATTAGCGCTTATATTAATATCGCCTGCAACCGCATCCAATTCAGAAGCCGTTTTAACCAAGGTTTTATCCCCGGAAATAGTGATATCGTTTTGCGCAGAAAACGTAATAGATCCTCCAGAAAGTGAAACAATTGCTGAATCACCGGTTATCATAATATTATTAGCGTCGAGGGAAATATTATTATTGCTTGCCCTTATAGCCGCACCATTCGCAATGCGGATATTGTTTGCCTGAAAAGATAGATCACCCTGAAGCCCGGCATTATTTGAGTAAAAATCACTTCCGTTTACCTCAATGGAAGACTCGCCCACACTACTTAAGAAGCCAAAATTGACCGGAGGTGCCGAGCTCAACAAGCCGCTATCTATTTCTTGTGATATATCGAAAACAGCACCATCACTGAAGACTAGTGAATCAGCTGTACTGACGTTAAAACTACCGGGAATTTGGATCTTCGCATCAGGGCCAAATATCACACCCATAGGGTTGAGAAAATATAGATTTACGCCGTCTATCGTTGAGTTGATTTTGCCATTTATGTCAGAAACCGCTCCCCCCGTTACACGGCTTACAATATTTTGAATTGATGCATTACCCGAAAAGTTCGCACCTTGGCCCGCACTGAGATCAAACTGCTCAAAACTATGGAAGAGGTTACTGCCTGAGACCTCCCCCATGTCTTCAGTGATATCATAGCGCCCAGAACTCAAGAATTCAGGCTGAATGGCTTGATCCGGGCCTATTGAGCCATCGCGAATAACCTGAGCCAATGCACATGTGGGCAGCAGGAAAAACAAGCCGGCGAGTGATATGACTCGAGAGCTGATACTAATTAATTTCACTTTATTTGCCTTTATTTGCCTTCAGTATTAAAACGTCAATACAAAATTGAAATGTAAACCCTTATCCTGTAGATCATCACCACGCGTAAAGGTTTTTAAAGGTTTCGCCCAAAACACATCAGCTGAGCCTCTTTGATAGAAATCCCAAATTAGCCCTAGTCCAGTACTCGACATGTCACTATGTAATCCATTGACCTTATCTTCATCTTCACCGTAACCAGCATCAACAAATGGCACCAAGGTTAACGTAGAATTCCCCTTGCGCCACAAAGATTGTCGCCACTCTAAGGATGCAAACATCCCAGTGTCGGTCAACAAGCTATTTTCTCTATAGCCACGCACACCCGCATGCCCTCCATTTGAAAACTTCTCCAAACCCAATAACTTTTTGTTTGCAATTTGTATATCAGAACGAAGAACTAGGCGCCCATCCAACTGACTAAAATAACGAGCGAACTGAGCCTGGAATAACAGCTTTACAAATTGCCCATCAGGATTATCACCTTCATGACTGGTTGCACCAAATGCATCCAAACCAACGCTCAAGGTAGAACGGAACGCAATAGCCTGGCTCTCTCCGAAAACTTGTAGATCATGTCCGAATTTTACTGCCGCAATTTTTGCCTCTCCATTTTCTACGCCAGCTGAAAACGAAAAAGGAGACCCGAGGAGAAACGATTTACTGCGAAGGTAGTTTACACTTGAAAACAAAGTAAATCGCGTTTCTTTAGTACGTACTATTGGGTAATTTAATCCTAGCGAGAGTTTATCTGACTGGCTTTTAATATTTAGAGCATCAAAAGGCGCTTCGATTACGCTATTGCGTGCCATTAAGCCATCAATATAAATTGAAGCATCACGCGAACTCACTGGAATGTCATAAAACCCATGTACCCGCTTGCTACCACTGCTTTTAGCAAAAGCCAACCGTCCCAAATCGCCACGACCACTTAGATTTTGATGCTCGACAACTAATTCAGTTAAATTAGACCCCGTATTCGGGGATTGGTGATTGCTCTGTTTTAACGACAAGTGCACAGCTTTAGCTTCAGAAACCTTGACAGAAAGAATTGATTCGCCGGGAGTCTCCCCTTGTAGCAGACTGCTTTGAACACGATTAATACGTTTGTTATGCTGAAGAAGCTGCAGCTTTTTTTCAATCGAAATGATATTGACAACCGCCCCTCCTATACTTGGCAATCTTTCCTGAAAATAGCGCTTACTTAGTCTCCCCTCATATTCGATTTGAACATCTGCCAACACGCCTTCAACAATATCTATTATAAGTATTCCGTCTTTATCGTTAACTATAGGAAATTTCGCACCCGAGCTAACGTAACCGCGCTTAACATAAGCCAGCGTCAACCTATCCCTGATCTGAGAGAGTTCAGAATAAGATACGTATCGTCCTAGATATGACTTCAATTCCTCGGATAGTATGTTCGAGCTGATAACCTTGTTACCCGATATCTTAAAGTCACTAATAAAAACAGCTTCACCGCGATGCAGACCTTCAGGACCCAAATAATCTGAATCTTTCAATGGTGGTAGAACTGAAGCCCCAATGTGAGCCTGCGCACGGGCAAATGGCGAATACCATATGGCCACAAACAGCACTAGGAATAACGAATCCTTTAAACATGGAGCTACCCGCATTTTTGAGTGCCAGCGGTAGAGGTCATTATCGGCATAAAATAATGTGCAGGGTACATTCTAGGAAACGCTAACACGACAACCACACACTTGCCCCCAAAAGAATACTGAAAAACACTGCAAAGTACGAGAAAATCGATATATCCGTAACAATCGCGAATACCCGCACGCCATATTAAACGAAATTATACCCGCGATATGGCTACTGTTCTCAAATGTTAACGTTACACATAGCTCGCACTAACAACAATTTCTACACGTAGGCATATAGACCTTACTAACGGAAGCACGACTGCAACCGGAATTTATCAAGCCTCAATATCAAACTTCACTGCAGCTGAGTATTATTCAATCCTTGTTTAAAGCACGGAGGCCCTTCTGTATTTCATTTATTTATATTAGTACAAGAAGTGCGGCAACGCTAAATACACACTATTTAGATCCTATAGTAAGACACCTAACATAGCGTAATCCACCCGACTGCCAGGCTAAATAATTTACTCTGGAGCGCAAATAATCACATCATCAAGAAACACCAAGTGATTATTAGCGAGACTCACATTATCCGATTCGCATTGACTGCCAAGAATCTCCTAAAACGACGTTTTATCGAAAATAATCTACCCCAATGAACCATGGACAAGGATTGGCAAGCAGTCTTCGCACGGTACTTTTTGTATCTGCGATCAAAGGTGGGATTTTTGATTTATTTTAAGGAAACACTACCTCTCGATTAAACTCCAGACTTATACGAGATGCCTGCCTCTCAGTAGGTTTCTCATACCCGACTAGCCAGCGACCTGCAATCAGTTTGAATTTTACGCGAGTAAACTACTTTTTCCAATTGGATCATAAAAAAGGGGATGAAAAACAACTTAAACGATTAACTCCTCTCGGTCCTCTGACGTAATGTTTAAAAAAAGGATTAGAGACCCCTCGTGCGCAACATACAATATCGAGTTATTTTGGAAAAGCCTAAGATGTTAATTTTAAAGGAATCTATTCGAGAATATTGCGATACTTATTATCTGACATGAGATTACGGAATATTATCACAGGATACTACCCACCCAATTAATCGACCACTTCAGGACCGACGCTCACTTCGTCAAGAATATCAAATAGTAATCTAACAAAATCTAACAAAATCTAACAAATCAGTATTTAGTGGACGTTTTCTCACCCATTAGTCTGCGGCCTAGCCGTAATGACAACCGGCAAATTAGTATTTTTTATGTAACTACTCAGCGTAATTTTCAATTATTTGGCAAAATCCGGCAGCTCTTCGTTGAACAATAACTCCAATGCTTTGCTTGAACTTACGCCCTGCTTGCGGCACGTAGACAAATAACCGC
>JBLIMQ010000078.1:0-21225 GCA_047638775.1 Flavobacteriales bacterium | reverse complement strand
TGCTGGCCAGCACCACCACCAACAAATATCATCTCGGCGCCTGTATCTTTCGCAAAGAACTCACCGAACGGTCCAAACACGGTTATTTTATCGCCAGGCTTCAGATTAAATACGTATGAAGACATTTGACCCGCTGGAATACCTTGTGAGCCAGGAGGTGGAGTTGCAATACGGATATTAAACTTCACGACGCCTTTTTCGTCTGGGTAGTTAGCCATTGAATAAGCACGAATTACAGGTTCAGTAACCTTTGATTCCATTTTAAAGAAACCAAAACGCTCCCAATCTCCGCGATACTCATCTTCAATATCAAAGTCGGCATATTTAACATGATGCACGGGAGCTTCTAATTGAACATAACCACCGGCACGGAAGTCAACGCTGTCACCGTCCGGTAGACGCAAGGTTAACTCTTTAATAAATGTCGCAACATTCGAGTTAGACTCAACCGTACATTCCCATTGCTTAACACCAAACACTTCTTCAGGTACTTCTACCTTCATGTTTTGCTTAACAGGAACCTGACAACTTAAACGCCAGCCATCACGAGCCTCACGTTTATTAAATGCGCCTTTTTCAGTAGGCAGCATAGAACCGCCACCCTCTTCTACAACACATTTACACTGCATGCAGCTACCGCCGCCGCCACACGCTGAAGGCAAATAAATATCAGCCCCAGCAAGTGTCTGCATTAGCTTACCGCCCGCAGGTACAGTTAAAGTTTTTTCGCCATTAATTTCTATCGTTATGTCGCCGCTGCTAACTAGCCGTGCACGTGCGCTCAAAATAATAACAACCAGAGCGAGTACGATGACAGTAAACATCGCAACACCAAGAACAATCTCATTCATGATCCAGTACTACCTCGTTCTGTTAAAGACTGATGCCACCGAAAGATTGAAAGCCTAAAGCCATCAAGCCAACAGTAATAAATGTAATCCCCAAACCTTGCAGGCCCTTAGGAATGTCGCTGTACTTTAGTTTTTCACGAATACCGGCTAATGCCGCTATCGCTAGAGCCCAACCAATACCTGAACCCGTACCAAACACAACACTTTCGACAAAGTTGTATTCACGCTGAACCATCAACAAAACACCACCTAAAATGGCACAGTTAACGGTAATCAACGGCAGGAATACACCAAGCGCTGCGTATAAAGCTGGAAAGTACTTATCGAGTACCATTTCCATAATTTGAACAAGCGCGGCAATAACACCAATGTAACAAATCAATCCAAGAAAGCTTAAATCAACATCTGGCAAGCCTGCCCATGCCAACGCACCATCAGCTAATAGATAGGTAAAAATCAGGTTGTTAACCGGTACAGTAATCGCTAGAACAACAACAACCGCAATACCTAAGCCAATAGCCGCATCCATTTTTTTGGAAATAGCTAAAAAGGTACACATTCCCAAGAAAAACGTTAGAGCCATGTTCTTAATGAAAATAGACTCAACAAAAATACTAAGAAGAGCTTCCATTACACGGCCTCCTGCGAACGAGTATTCGGTGCCATTTTAAATTCTGCTTCTTCAATTTGGCCTTTCTTAACTCCACGTAGTATCCATATAAGCAAACCAATGATGAAGAACGCACTCGGCGAAAGCAGCATAAGGCCGTTTGGAATATACCAGTCCGGCATAATTTGAATACCGAGTAACTTGCCGCCACCAATCAATTCACGAATTACCGCAAGTATGATCAATAAAACGCTGTACCCTAAACCGTTACCAATACCGTCTAAGAAGCTCGCGACAGGACGATTTTGCATAGCAAATGCTTCTGCGCGACCCATTACGATACAGTTAGTAATAATCAGGCCAACAAATACAGAAAGTTGCTTACTAACATCATAGGCGACCGCTTTTAGTACTTCGTCTACCAGGATTACGAGCGAGGCAATAATCGTCATTTGGCAGATAATACGAATATTACCCGGTATATAATTTCGAATAAGCGATACAAAAAGGTTTGAAAATGCAGTTACTAAGGTCAGCGCAATACACATTACCAATGTAACTTTAAGACCCGTCGTAACGGCCAGCGCAGAACAAATACCCAATATCTGTAACGCAATTGGATTGTTGTCCAATATGGGTTTAAACAATAATTCTTTAGCTTTCATCAATTATGCTTCCCCTTTGCCAAGCTTAGTTAAAAACAGACCGAAGCCCTCTTTGCCCAACCAGAATTTAATCATATTATCAACGCCCTTGGTCGTTAATGACGCACCAGAAAGACCGTCAACTTGATATTCCTCATTTGCAGAACCTTCAATGACAGCACCTTTTAATACAGCAAATTTAACATCGCCATTTGGGCCGTATATTTTTTTAGTTTTGCCGTTAGAACCCTGCCACTTCGCTTTCCAGCTTTCGTTATCAACTTCGCCACCTAAACCCGGTGTTTCACCGTGCTCATAGTAACCAATACCAACAATAGTATTTAAGTCGTTCTCTAGCGCCAAAAACCCATAGAGCGTAGACCAAAGACCATAGCCACGAATAGGTAATATAACCTTACTTAAACCGTCGGAATTATTTACCAAATACACTAAAGAGTAGTACTCCAAGCGCTTAATACCGGCAATATCCACGTTAGAATCAAGTGAATCTGATAAAGACGAATCCTTAGACGCTTTACGTTGATTATAGGTAGTAATATCCATATCGGAACTGAATTTACCTGTCCGCAAATCAATCAACTTGGTTTCGATTTGCGAAAACTGTTCTGGTACAGTCAGATTTTCGTCATAAATTCCTGCAGCCTGCAATAACTTAAGATTGAAATCCAACTCTTTGTTTATTTCCTGTAAAGGTTTCAACTTCACGGAAGCTGTAGACACGATTACAGAGCAAACAATACACAGAACTAATGTGACGACTAATGTCTTCTTAATTGTATCGTTACTGGCCACGTGCCAACCTCCGCTTAATGTTAGATTTCACAACAAAATGATCGATTAATGGAGCAAAGATATTGGCAAAAATAATTGCCAGCATCATGCCTTCCGGGAATGCAGGGTTAACAACACGAATAGTTATGACCATAAAGCCAATTAAACCACCGAACCACCATTTACCTGTATTTGTCATAGAGGCAGATACTGGATCGGTTGCCATAAAGAAGGCACCAAACGCAAAACCGCCCAATACGTAATGCCAATAAAAAGGCATAGCGAACATTGGATTAGACGTCGCATCACCAACAGCACCGTAAATTAAGGCTGTAACCGCTGCACCGCCAAACACGCCAACGACAATACGCGTCGAGGCAATGCCCGTCATAAGTAGAACAATTCCGCCTAGCGCAATCGCCAAGGTACTGGTCTCACCAATAGAGCCTGGCATAAAGCCAAAGAATGCATCTAACCACGTTAACTGACTTTGAAGAGCAAGCATGCCCTCTTGAGCGGCAACTGAAAGTGCTGTTGCACCCGTCACACCGTCAATACCTGTTGCCGTCCAGACGGCAAGCCCGCCAGACATAAACGCAGGGTAAGCAAAAAACAAAAATGCACGACCGGTAAGCGCTGGGTTCAAGAAGTTTTTGCCGGTACCACCGAATATTTCTTTACCAATAACAACACCAAAGCTAATCCCTAACGCTACAGCCCATAACGGGATGCTAGGTGGGCACACCAAAGCAAATAGAATCGAGGTAACAAAGAAACCTTCGTTAATTTCGTGATTACGCTTCATCGCAAAGAGAACTTCCCAGAAGCCACCTACGATAAATACCGTCATATAAATTGGTATGAAGAATGACCCACCAAATACCAGGTTATCCCAAATACTTTCTGGGTTATGGCCAGCCACTAGCGCGATTAAGCCTCCACGCCAGCCTTCAATTGAGCTTGCACCCATTTCTAGCAGAATCGTATTGGATTGCAAACCAAGATTATACATACCAAAAAACATGGCCGGAAAAGTGCAAGCCCATACCGTTATCATAATACGCTTAAGGTCGATCCCATCGCGCACATGTGACGTTGTGCGTGTTACCGAGTTTGGTTGAAACAAACCGGTGTCTACCGCTTCATATAAAGCATAAAAAGATTCAAGCTTACCGCCCTTATGAAAGTGCGGCTCCATTTTATCGAAAGCATTACGAAGAAATTTCACCCTTAACCCTCCTTCTCAATAGTTGTCAGGTTATCGCGCAAAATCGGTCCATATTCGTACTTACCGGGACACACAAATGTACACAACGCTAAATCCTCTTCATCTAGCTCTAAACAACCCAATTGTTGAGCTGCATCGGTATCGCCGACAATCAAAGAACGTAGCAATTGAGTAGGCAATATATCTAAAGGCATAACACGCTCATACGCTCCAACAGGAACCATTGCGCGTTCACTACCGTTTGTAGATGTCGTAAAGCTGAATTTTTTAGATGCAAACAATTTAGAAAAATAAATTGGAAGTACCGAGAATCGATTAAGACCCAAGCCGAAATAGTGTAAGAAAGGACGTTCACGCCCTTCGACTAAAACACTTACTTGGTAATGGTAGCGGCCGAGGTAATTAACAGAACCACGCGCGTGACGACCACCAAAAACAGAACCTGAAACAACGCGGTTTTCACCGTCGTTTAATTGGCCCGCTGTCAATTCATCGAGGTTAGCGCCCAAAACCGTTTTGACTAGTCGAGGCTGCTCTACTTGAGGCCCAGCTAATGCAACAATACGTTCTGAGTTTAGGCGGCCAGTTGTAAACAGCTCACCAATCGCGATGACATCCTGATAGCCAACCGTCCATACAGATTTTGTCGGCCCAACAGGCGCTAAGAAATGTATATGCGTACCCACATTACCTGCTGGATGAACACCACCAAAAGTATTCACGTCAACACCGTCCACTGAAGGGATAGACGCGCCCTCAGCATACGATAAGAAAACCTTACCTTCGGTTAGCGCTTTTAAAACCTGCAGACCACTTTGGAAAGCGCTAGTTTTCTCGGCAATAATTACCGCGGGGTCGGCGGCCAAAGGATTCGTATCCATAGCTGACACGAAAATAGCGTCTGCTTTAGCGTCTAAAGCTGGGACCTTGCTAAACGGGCGTGTGCGTAATGCCGCCCACAACCCAGAGTTAACGAGATTGTCTTGCGCCTGCTCACGACTTAAATCCGATAGCTGATCAACCGAATATTGAGAAAACTCTACAGCCTCGTCACCGTCTACATCGATAACAACCGATTGTAGAACACGTCGCTCACCGCGATTAATCGCCGCTACAGTGCCTGCAGCAGGAGCTGTAAAAACAACGCCTTCGTTTCTCTTATCGGCGAACAAAACTTGACCGAGTTTGACTTTATCGCCTACTGCAACCTTCATCGTTGGTTTCATACCGTGGTAATCAAAACCAACGACAGCTACAGAGCGAACTTGGGGCCCATCTTCAATGTGTTGTGCCGGAGCACCTTCGATGGGCAAGTCCAATCCACGACGGATCTTTATCATACGTCTTTGCCTAAGTTCAAAAAATGAATTCGTTGAGTGCGCCGGACTAATTCGTAGGCCGGCTTCGCTTGCGTTCAAAACGCCGTTTCCGCTCACATATCAATCAAGCCAAAACCAAATAATAGCGGCTCCTGATGCGAGTGCACGCACAAGGTTAAAATGCCGCGCATAGTATAAGGTTGACGGGGCTCCAAGGCTAGGCAATGTCTGAAAAATTAAGCGCTTAGCGCAATTATTTTTCAAAAAAGGTCCATTTTGAATACAAAGCCTTACGTTTATACAGGAAACGCGCAAAATTCTCTTAATAGAGATCAAAACTTCACGCGCACTACCAAATATTGACCTAATACGATCAGTATATCTCTTCCCCGTCAAAGCGTTGATGACAACGAAGCGAAGCAGAACAGAACCACTGAACGAAAAAACAGGTAATGACTATAAGTACGCGTAAAAAGTCGATAGAATCCCGAACCTCAAACACATTAGCACTTGGCAATTACAGATAGCTATGACTAGACTTTGCGCACCTCCGGCTGCACCTAAACACCCATTACGCTCGAACTGGGGGAAACTCAACCTCTCTAGTAGCGCCTTGGCAATTGCTCGCAGCGCTGCACAGAGTCAGTCCACGACGCTAATCATTACCCCCAACGTCAATCAAGCGCAGCAACTACATGACGCTCTTGAAGTATTCCTAGACGAAGATCAGCGTAACAGCCTTGGCATATTTTCTGATTGGGAAACATTGCCTTACGATAGCTTTTCCCCCCATCAAGATATCATCTCTGATCGGCTACGTTGCTTATACTCGCTAACAAACAACCACAAACCATTTGTTATTGTTTCTGCACAAACATTATTACAACGACTCGTCCCCGTTGATTATGTTAATTCACGAAGCCTAGTGTTAAGCAAAGGGCAAACACTCGATCGCGATAAGTTTTTCGACCAACTTAGCCACTCTGGCTACGAGCGCGTAGATACCGTCTTCCAACATGGTGAATTTGCCGTGCGCGGCTCATTGATTGATATCTTCCCCATGGGAAGCGAACAATCCTACCGATTGGAGCTTTTCGACAACGAGATTGAAACACTTCGCGCTTTTGACCCGGAAACACAGCGCACACTTAAAGTGGTCGATACCATTGAATTACTGCCTGGCCGTGAATGCCCACTCGACAAAAAAGCTATTTCTCAATTCAAAGATTCGTGGCGCAAGACCTTTAGTAGTGATCATCGCAATTGCCTAATTTACCAGGATGTAGCGGCTGGGCTACCCCCAGCCGGGATTGAATATTACCTGCCCTTGTTCTTTTCATCGACAGCCACACTATTTGACTATCTTCCAGATAACACCAATATATTCTGTTTAGACGGGATTGAAGCGTCATTTGAAAGCTTTTGGCGTGAATTAACCTCTCGATACCAAAGCCGCAACTCCGATATAAGCCGCCCAATATTAAAACCAAGCGAAATATTCTTACCTATAAATGAATGCTTTTCACAGCTTAAACGCTTTTCTCGGATTGATATTCATACTAAGGAGCTCGAAAGCAAGGCCGGCTACACAAATTTTGCAACGGCCGCCCTTCCGCTGATTGCAATTGAATCCCGTGCAACTAATCCACACCATAGAATTGAACAATATTTAATAAGCTGCGAAAAGCGCGTTATTTTTTGCGCGGAGACCGAAGGTCGCAGAGAAGTCATAAAAGAGCAACTGGCGAAAATCAACGTCCGACCCACAGAGTTTTCGCACTTCAATGATTTTCTTGTCGCTGCCGACAAGGCCGGAATAGTCGTTGCCAACTTGGAAGAAGGAATCAACAGTCTCGCCGATAATTTCGTCGCCATAACCGAATCAATGCTTTTCGGGGAGCAAGTTCAACAATCCCGCCGCCGCTCGACCAAGAAAGGCGATGAACCCGAAAACGTCATAAAAAACCTGACTGAACTCAAGGTAAATGCCGCCGTAGTGCATATCGAGCATGGCGTAGGTCGCTATCGTGGACTGCAAGTCATTGAACACTCAGGACAAGCCGACGAATTTTTAGTCTTAGAGTACGCTGAAAATTCCAAACTTTACGTCCCCGTTACCGGCTTACACCTTATAAGCCAATACGCGGGTGCCGACGAAGACCACACCCCTATTCATCGCCTTGGCGGTGAGGTTTGGCAAAAAGCGAAACGCAAAGCCGCTGAAAAAATTCGTGATGTAGCCGCAGAATTACTGCACATTTACGCCAAACGAAAAGCAAGAAAAGGTTATCAGCACGAAGTACCCGCTGACTTATACGATCGCTTTTCACAAGAATTTGCATTCGAAGAAACGCCCGATCAAAGCGCTGCAATAGCCGCAGTTCGTAGTGACATGCTATCGGAACAACCCATGGATAGGCTGGTCTGTGGCGATGTGGGCTTCGGAAAGACCGAGGTCGCCATGCGCGCGGCGTTTATATCGGTACATAACAGCAAACAAGTGATCATATTGGTACCAACCACCCTACTGGCCCAACAGCACTTCGATAACTTTAAAGATCGCTTTGCCAACTGGCCCGTCAACGTTGATGTAATTTCGCGCTTTAGAAGCACCAAAGAAAGTAATGAAATTAAGAAACAATGCGCTAACGGCAAACTCGATATCATCATTGGCACCCATAAACTTATCGGCGGCGACATGGAGTACAGCAATCTCGGCCTGGTCATTATCGATGAAGAACACCGCTTTGGTGTTCGACAAAAAGACGCGCTAAAAGCGCTAAGAACAGAAGTCGACATTCTGACTCTCACCGCTACCCCAATACCGCGCACACTGAACATGTCAATGTCAGGTATTCGTGATTTGTCCATTATCGCCACCCCGCCGGCAAAGCGCTTATCTGTAAAAACATTTGTACGCGAACATGACGACAATCTCATTAAAGAAGCCATCACACGCGAGATTATGCGGGGCGGACAAGTCTATTATTTGCACAATGAAGTAAAATCGATTGAAAAAACCGCTCGCGACATCGAAGCCTTAGTTCCCGACGCACGCGTACAGATTGGCCATGGCCAAATGCGTGAACGTGAACTCGAGAGAGTCATGGGCGATTTTTATCACAAGCGCTTTAATATATTAGTGTGCACAACCATTATTGAAACAGGAATTGATGTTCCCACAGCTAATACCATCATTATCGATCGTGCCGATAAGTTTGGCTTAGCTCAATTACACCAATTACGCGGACGTGTTGGCCGCTCACACCACCAAGCTTATGCATATCTTCTTCGCCCACATGTTAAAACCATCACTAAAGATGCAACAAAACGCTTAGATGCAATTGAAGAAGCTCAAGATCTCGGTGCTGGCTTTACGCTGGCCTCTCACGATATGGAAATTCGTGGCGCAGGTGAATTACTCGGTGACGAGCAAAGCGGACAAATTCACACCATTGGCTTCACCCTCTACATGGATATGCTCGATAAAGCCGTTAAAGCGATTAAAAACGGTAAGGAGCTTGACCTAGAAGCACCCTTCGACCATGAAGTAGAGATAAACCTTCGAATTCCTGCACTCATCCCAGAAGACTACCTTCCTGATGTCGCGCTGCGCTTAAATCTATATAAACGCTTAGCCTCGTCGGCGGATATAAAAGATTTAGAATCACTTATGGTAGAAATGATCGACCGCTTTGGCCTTTTACCAGACCCGGTCAAAAATCTATTTCGCCAAACACAATTGCGCTTTAAGGCGACGTCACTGGGCTTAACTAAAATAGAAGCAACTGCAGGCAGCGGCAAAATTGAATTTGCGAAGGAGACCTCAGTTGAACCGCTCACATTAGTCCAACTCGTGCAAAATCAGCCCCAGCGCTATAAACTGCAAGGCGCTAATCAACTTCAATTTAGCTTCGATATGGAAAGTACAGAAGAACGCCTATCGACAATTGAAACACTATTACAAACGCTGGCTGGATCGCATTAAATGATATTTGCACGCTCTCTAAAACGTTCACTTAGCGCACTATTCTTTTTGGTAGTTAGCCCTCTCGTTGTGGCACAAGCCGAAATGACTCCAGAAGAGCAACTTGAAGAAGCCTTCAAAAGCTGGTATCAGATTGAAGTTATTATTTTTGAGCACATAAAACGGCCTATGGCTGAAGATGAGCACCTAAGTAAAAACCTCGACTTCTTGTACCCTGCACGCTTAGAGTTTTTGCAGACCGAAGACGAATGGCTAACCGGTCAAGACCGCCGACTTAATCCTGAAAATTATGATATCGATGGCAATCTAAGTCTTAATGATCCCAACTTAGACGTTTCACTTAATCGCTCAGATAACACTCTAGAGGGCACTCTTAATCGCACTCTAAATACAAGCGAAGGAACGCTCGATATTGATCAAGGCAACACCTCGCCAAGCAGCGAAACTGATACTACTTTGGCTGCTAGCCAAGACATTGATGCCACACAGAATGGTATTAATGATAATGCCAGCCTGATCAATACCGAAGCAAACTCTCAAGCAAACTCTCAAGCCAACACGCGGCCTGGTATCGCACCTAATTTAGAGCCTAATTTAGAGCCAACGCGCGATCAGGAATTTATTAAACTCGATAAGAGTCATAAAAGTCTGCTGACCGAGCGTAAACGCCTAGATCGTAGCCGCGGCTACCGCGTATTGATGCATGAAACCTGGCGCCAAGAACTGCACGACAAAAATGAGGCCGACTCTATCTTTATTTCGGGCGGGGAGCACTACGGCGAACACTTTGAACTTGAAGGCAGTATTGAGCTAAGCCTTAGTCGCTACTTACACATCACAAGTAACTTATGGCTTACCCATTTTGAAGATAATTACGGCCAAGAGTCTGAACACTGGCCCAATCTTCCATCGCTACCTAAAAAGACACCGCTTTTTATTCGGCCTGAAGCGATTCAACCAGCCTTAGACGCTGAAAAACCCTTTGAATTAACACTTGGCGTATCAACGCCTTTTAGCTTCGACCTAAGCGCTGGTCAACTCGGCACTAATGCGCAAGACCTAAACCTCATTCAACCAAGCTCATTTGGTATCGGGACTCAACTTTTTGAGGAACGCGCGCCCTACGTCATTAAAGAAATTGCAAAGCTAAGCGCTAAGCGCCGTATGCGAAGTAATGAACTGCATCATATTGATCACCCAAGGCTCGGTATATTAATACAAATACAAAAATACACACCTGCACTAATACCGGCCCCTCTATCAGAACCGTAATCAGAGCTATTGCCTAACTAAAACCAGAGCGATACTCTGATCTACACTAAGACCTACATTGACCTACATTGACCTACACTCTGACCTACATTCTGACCTACATTCTGACCTACATTCTGACCTACATTCTGAGCTACAAGCAAACCTGCAATCTTTAGCTGTAACAAGAATCAGAGGCTTCCTTCGGAACTGCCACACGTTCTAATGCACCACAATGGCACAAAGAATGAGCTAGCAAATCATTTAAATCCGCTCAATATTCAACCTCACCAAAAAATGCGCACCACCATGGTGCTCGGGGCACCTTTTGGGTTCACTTTTCTCGCTCTAAGTCCTAGCAAGCCCTTGTAATACCTCACTATTTACAATGGCACGATTCATGCTGTCCTATAAGCGTAATTGACCAGAACAATCCTCCAATCATTCAGCTACCCGAATAAAGGCACAACCATATGTTGTTTGGACGTAAAGACCGAAAACCCATTGTTATACCAAGCAAAACGGTTAAAGAATGGAAATATACGACCTGTAACTATTGCTCTACAGGCTGTGTCATTGAGATTGGACTGGATAAAAACAAAAAGGTTGTAACTAGCCGAGGCCACGCAGGTGCCGACGTTAATCGAGGTAAGCTGTGTATTAAGGGTTTGCTCGAACATGAATTGTTTGAAAGCCCAGGTCGCGGGGCCGAGCCACTTATTCGCGACAAACACTATGATAAATTTGAAAAGACGAGCTGGGATAACGCCCTAGACACGACAGCGACAAAGATTAAAGAAATCCAAGAAAAATATGGTCGTGACGCTTTCGCGGTTGTATCAACCGGCCAATTATTAACCGAAGAATTTTACACCCTAGGTAAGTTAGTCCGAGGCTGCATAGGCACCAACAATTACGACGGTAATACAACCTTATGTATGGCCTCGGCCGTCAGTGGCTATAAGCGTTCATTTGGCTCTGATGGCCCCCCTGGCTGCTATGACGACTTTGAACACACTCACTGCTTTATGGCTTTCGGCTCTAACCTACCCGAACAGCACCCTATTATTTATTGGCGCTTAAAAGAAGCTCTTGAGAAACGTAAGTTCCCGCTTATAGTTGTCGACCCGCGTGTCACCATGCTGGCACAATTTGCGGATATCCATTTGCCAATCACACCCGGCACCGATTGCGTTTTAATTAACGCCATGATGTACGTAATTATTAACGAAGAGCTGCAAGACCAAGCCTATATCGATGCGCATACTCAAGGCTACGACGAAATTAAAGCGCTCGTTCAAGATTACGACCCGAAATCAGCACAGCATATTTGTGGCATAGATGAAGACACGATACGTAACGTTGCACGCATTTATGCAAATGCGCCTGCAGCAATGAGCGTTTGGACGATGGGTATTAACCAATCGACCCACGGCTCTGACGGCGTAGCGAATATCAACAACTTAAACCTAATAACGGGCAACATCGGCAAACCAGGCGGAACCAGCTTATCGATTACTGGCCAATGTAATGCTATGGGTACACGCGAATGGTCTTCATGCTCGGGCTTACCCGGTTATCGAGCACTCGAAAACGAAGCACACCGTGAAGAGATTGCTAATTACTGGGGAATCGATAAAGAATTTTTCCCAAAAAAACGCGGCATGGCACAAACTGATATTTTTCCAGCCATAGAAACAGGCCAAATAAAAGGCCTGTGGTTGGTTGCGACAAACCCGCTAACGTCTATGCCCAACCAAGCACGTATCCGCAAGGCAATGGAAGGGCTCGATTTTCTAGTGGTGCAGGATGTGTATGAAGACGTCGAAACCAATCAGTATTCACACGTATATTTCCCGGCATCTGTTTGGTCGGAAAAAGAAGGCTGCCATACAAATACAGAACGCCGCGTTAACTTAATCAGCAATATCGTCCCCTCTTACGCCAACTCAAAACCCGACTTGTGGATATTTAATGAAATGTCTAAGCGTTTTGATAACGGTAAAAAAATACATTTTCCGGACAAAGCCGAAGACGCCTTTAATGAAATGAAAGAACTGTCAAAAGGCGCCGATAGAACCCTTGATATTAGTGGCATGAGTTACGAAAAAATTATTGCTGCTCGCGGTATTCAATGGCCCTACCGTGAAGGTCAAGAAGATTTAAAAGGTGACCCACGTTTATATACCGACGGCAAATTTCAAACACCTAGCGGCAAAGCTAATTTAATTCCGGTTAAATTCTTTAACAACAATGAACAACCCTGCGGCGAGTATCCTTTCTGGCTAAACAGTGGCCGAGTTGTCGAGCACTTTCACACTCGTACACGAACAGGAAAAATTGGTAACTGTAATAAATTCAGCCCAACCGCTTACATGGAAATGAATCCAGACGCCGCCAAAGAGTTGGGTGTTGCTCATCAAAGTTACGTGCGCCTAACAAGTCGACGCGGTGATGCTGTAGTGCTTGTTCAACTGACCCAACGTGTACCCCGTAATATGGTTTTTATTCCTTTTCATTTTCATGACTGCGTAAATCGTTTAACACTTGGCTTGCTAGATCCATATTCTCGACAGCCGGCATTTAAACAATGCTCCGTTCGTATAGACCCTGTCGACCAGAATGAAGCTGCTCGCTTAAACGCTGAAAGCCGCGCTTACTAAACCGGAATTATTATGAGTCAGAATTTAAACCAAGATAGTGCTGTACAAGGTTTCGACCCTTCTAATGCCTCGGTTGGCAAAGAACAAGAAGGTCGCTCAAACCATTGGGAAGTACGAACCGAAGAACAAGACTACGCCTTTCTACCCGATCAAGAGATTAAAGAAAGTAATCGCTATGGGCAATTGATTGACCTGGTTGATCTAACCGGCCAAGAAAAAGATAGATCCATGCACATCAATGACAACCCAGACGTGGGCAGCAATCCAAATAGAAACAAGCAGCACGGTTTCTTTTTTACAGCGGACAATTGCATTGGTTGCCACGCATGTGAAGCCGCATGTTCTGAGAAAAATGAAAACCCTGCACACATTGCGTTTCGTAGTGTTGGCTATGTAGAAGGTGGCTCGTACCCCGACTACAAACGCATGAATATATCCATGGCCTGCAATCACTGTGACGACCCTGTCTGCTTAAAAGGCTGCCCTACTCGCGCGTATACCAAACATGTTGAATACGGAGCGGTGTTGCAGGACCCGGAAACATGCTTTGGCTGTGGCTACTGCACCTGGGTTTGCCCTTACAATGCGCCACAACTTGACCCCGTTAAAGGCCAAGTAACGAAATGTAATATGTGTGTGGATAGACTTGAGGTCGGATTAAAGCCTTCGTGCGTATCAGCCTGTGTCGGTAACGCATTAGATTTTGGTGTCATAGAAAATACTCCCGAAAACCGTGAACAATGCCTTACTGAGATCCCAGGTTTCCCAACAGCTGACATTACTCAACCGAATATTCGTTTTCAACAAACACGAAATATGCCGATTGAGATGAGTCGAACAGACTCGATGCCCGTTAAATATCATCGTGATGAAAGCGGTAGCTACAAACCCGTTGTGGACCAAAAACTTGGCAAAGAAAAGCACTGGAATTTTTCGCGATTAAACAGCCGTGAAAACCCATTGGTACTTTTTACCGTCTCGTGCCAAGCCGCTTACGGTTTATTTTTAATCCCGTTTTTAGCATCACTGTTTGGCTTAGAGCCATTTGGGACATTCGTTCAATCCGATATGTTCTTACCCTTAACAGCACTTGCCGCCGCCATGACGGGTTTTGGTTTATTAATGAGTGTTACGCACTTAGGTAAACCGCTACGCTTCTATCGTGGCTTCAATAATTTACGCTACTCTCCCATGTGCCGTGAAGGTTTAGGGTTGTCGTTATTCGCGACCGGGTGCGCACTCGCTGTACTATTTTTAGTGCCCAGTAATAGTATTATCAGTGGATTAATCAATACTTGGTTTGGTCTAGATCTGCAGGGTCTAAGCAGCCAAGCACTGGTAAATAGCGCGGGAATATTTGCTCTATTAGGTGGTCTAGGTGGCTTATATTACATGTATCGCTGTTACCGCATTAAGGCGCGACCGTTTTGGGATCACTGGCAAACCGCGTGTACCTTTGCCGGAAACACACTTTCAATTGGCGCTTTAATAGGCGCAGCCATTGTCATTCCAACACTTGCTATCCAAGAGTCGACAATAACAGGTGCTGCAATAGAATTAGCTAGTCTAGTATTCGCACTTAGCTTTATCGCCGGCTTAGCACTTGAAGGACTGGGCTTAACCACCCATAACCGTGATATGAACAAAGCCGAACACGAAGGGGCAGCATCACATTACGTACAGTGCACGACCTTCGGCAAAACCTATATATTCAGGAACTGGTTGCTAGGCTTAAACCTTGTTGCGAGCACGGCTCTACTGGCCCTTATGCTCACAACTGAAATTAACCTCATCGTATTACTTCTTTGGGCATGCTTAGGCTGCCTGAATGTATTTACGGCACTTATAGGCCGCGCACTGTTTTACATTCTTGTCATACCTACAACGATGCCAGGCGCTTTCTTCTGGAAAAATAAAGGGTTTGAAGATCACGCACGTGATATTGGACTTGCCAATAATCCTGCTACGGGTGTTGCTCCGCTAGGGCACTAGGTACAATTAACACTAGGGTATATTTAACTGGTAAGTTAGCACCAGATAAACTGCGTACCCTATTAGGTACGCTGGGCTTTGAAGCTTTGAAGCTTTGAAACGTAGAAACGTAGAAACGTAGAAACGTAGAAACATTGAGTGTGCCAATTAGCACCGCCAGAAGACTATGACACTTCGTAGCCTTCTCGCTGCATGATAAACCATAAGTGTTACTTGCGCTTACAAACCGAGATAATGATTATTCTTTTCACTGGAAGGTTCTTACTGGAAGTTTTTTATTGGAAGGTTTACATTAGGCTTTTAGCTTTTCACTAGGTACTGGTTTCTATATCTGGCATCTTTGGGGCTAGCTAGAATCAAGCTAGCCCCAGCAAAACAAACCGGTTATTTTCATCTTAAAACTCACAACCACTGCACGCTTACCATTATGCTAAAAACCTTAAACGACACCTTACATACTCGCTGCCTAATAGCCTTAAGTTATTTTGATATTGATGAGACGCCACTAAAGCAAAGCTTACTAGCCGGTAAAGTGATAGCGGCAGATGATGAAGATGGTATTACAATCGAATTAGAAGCAAAGAATGATGGAAGCAAGGGTAACTTTATTTTGCCGGCGAATTTATCTTGCTGGTTTAAAGCTCCGCCAGGGAATTTTCCTACAAGCCAAGAAGGTGTCAGCATGCTAAACCCAGATTACCTTATAACCTGGGACATCTACAAAACTCAAAAAGATACGGGTGATGGCGAACAACAATGGTGGGAATGGGTAGCCCGAACAGACGCGCCGAGCGTCGGCGCTTAGACTAGATTTTAGAATAAACCTTAAACAACTTCAGACTAGACCCTAAAACAGGTTCTAAAACAGCCCTTAAGAACAGACCTTACAAATAAACCTCAGAATAAATCGACATCTCCAGATGTCATATTTTGCTGCTGTACGGGGCTTCTATCTAACAATCTAAGCGACGTTAGGCCTACATCTAATTCGGTGTGCAAGGCCATCAATTGTATCGTTTTTTGCTCGCCTTCAGCCTTATAATACTGCACATAACGGTCTAATAAGTTCTGCATGTACAATTCAATCCCAGCCACTCGTTTATTTATGTGCTCGATTAGCTGGCGAGAGATATCCTCAAACTGCAACGAATGAACACCTTCTTGGACTAAAGTACGAATTCGATGAGATAAATCATTAATTTGTCCGGATTGCTCCATGACATTAGAGTGCATATTCGAAAGCTCCCCCCACAGGTGGGCAATGGCCTTTTGGGACTCGTGTGCCGTATCTAACTTTAGATCTGTTGCCTTCTGTAAGGTATCTAAAGAACTATTGAGCTTTACTTCAGTTTCTCCGATTTTCGCCCGAATCTTTTCATTAAACTCTTCTGTGCGCCTAGACAAAGATCGCACCTCATCTGCAACGACGCTAAAACCTCGTCCAGCCTCCCCGGCACGAGCAGCTTCAATCGCGGCATTTAACGCCAATAGGTTCGTTTGAGAGTTTATGTCGTTAATATCTTTTAAGTAAGAAACAACCTCTTTAAAATCAATTTGAATATCTTCGAAGTTTCCCTTTAAGCTATTAGAGGCCTCGCGTACGTCATAGAGCTGAGCCAATAAAATATCGACTGTTTCGGTTGCTGTTTTAGCAAACTCACTTATTGTAGAACGCTCAGACTCCGTTGTTTCAAACTCCAACCTCGTCGCCTCTAACAATTGCTTTACAAGTTTTTTCAAAACATCGCGCTGCTGACCAGTTTCATTTTGTACACCTGTAACCGTTGACGTTAAAGCACTTGTTGCGTTATCTAGAATACTATGGGGTTGTATCAGCTCTTTAGCTATCTCCTTGGTTTGAACCTGCATAGTAGTAACAACCGTACTTAGTACCTCAACATCAAGTTTATCTTGCCATGCGGCATCAGCCTGGTCACCTTCGTCTATGTTTTCATCAAGATAAAACCAAAGCCAACCAATAAGCCCGAGGGCAATACCAACAAGACTCAGGCCCAAAACCAGTGAAGCCCCCATAAACAGCAAAAGTGCGAACAAGCCCTGCAAGACTGCTATTCCCGCCAACAACCACCGATGCATCTCGAATATTCCTTTTTTCGTCAAAGATTGAAATAGCTCTAGGTTTATTGCTCTCGTCAGCAATAGATTAGGTGCTTAAGTCCTATTTCTGAAGAATAGCAGCTAGGTCGTGTTCTTCCATGAAACGCCTACAATCACTGCAACTAAATACAGTTAAATTATGCTCATTCAAGCTAAGTGGTTCATATACACTGATATTCTTAAGAGTTAGTGTTAAGAGTGCCGCCTTTCGCTATACTCGCGCAATTTGGCAATGGTAATTTCATGGCACTTAACAACCTAATCGTTCACCGAATCACCCGAGTAAACCCATCCGAGCTTTCGACCCTCGGTCTACGTAAAACCTCTATGGAAGTAGATGGGCGTGTCGATGAATTCTTTCGAGAGATGAAACAGTGTGCTTTAAAGCGAGCAGGCAAAGACTACGGGCGCTTTTCAGATGACAGCGCAGCGCACCCCGTATCCAACTGGTTACGAGAATTTGTAGATGAGAAGCTCAGCTTTGATAGCTTTAGCCAAAAATTTGCACAACACCTTAAACGTGAACTCGATAAAACCGAAGCGCCTCTAGAAGGCTTTTTAGTTATCGCCTACGAAACACTCGAGGGTGATGAGCAGCTACACGCCTTTATCGTTCAACATAATCGCGGCAGCTACATTGATTCTGACCTAGACCTGAGTGAGTCACTTAGTTTAGATACTAGCGGTATTCGTCTTGCCGCAAAAGTTAGCTTTAGTGATTGGAAAAGTGATGAAGAGCACCGTCAAGGTAATGCTGTTACATTATTACGCTGGCGTGGAGAGAAGGAACTGAGTGATGTTTTTGAAAATACGATAGGCTTCGCAGAAAAAATTGATCTTAGTGCCGAGACAGAAGAATTCTTAGCCGTTGTAAATGACTATACTCGTAGCTTACCCAATGAAGTTGCCGAGCAAACACGGTCTCAAGTCGTAGAGTATTGCCTTCAACAAGACAGCGTTGGCAAACCGGTTGTTATAGAAGAGCTATCCAACCAGTTACAAGACACCAAGCCCGTTGAAAGCGAAAAGCCTTATACGCCTCCGCCAAAGTTTTCTAGCTATGTCGCAGAGAAAAAACCTCAAGCGAAACCCGAACTTATCCCTGATAAAAAACAAATCCGTAATTTTGTGAGAATTAGCGGCCGAAATGAGCTTGTTAGTATGAGCTTTGCATCAAGCTGTTTGGGCGACAGTATTGTCTACGATCCAGAAACCGATAGCTTAACTATTAAAAACCTTCCCTCAGCGTTAAAAACGCGACTTAAGAAACACGCGAGCGATAAGATACTCGGTTCTGACTAAAGAACAAAAAGTCGTCAAGCTCGGCCACCATCGATTTAGTCGATAATGGCCGAGTTTAAACCGTTTAAACCCTGCGGTATTTCAGAATTAGGTCAATATCCTACGCACAGCATCTAAAACTGCATAAAACCCCATGAATACAGCTTAAAACCTGTATGAAAACGAGCATTCAAGCTCTTTAGTGGCGCCTATTATTACCAACCACCCCAATATCACACACACTCTATGGTCAATGTCTCACAAAGATTGACGACAACACCCAATTCACAGATATACAAAACAACGGCATTATACTCACCACAAGGAAGGCAACATGGATGTGCTTAGATCAAGGTTGATCAACGGACGCGCCCAACATGGATGTAGGTATGGATACACGATGGCCAGGACGGTCAACGGATGCACCACCCATGGAAGGATGAAAGGACACACTACAGGCCAGGACGGTCAACGGAAGCATCAACCACGGAAGGAAGTACGGAAGCGCACATAGGCCAGGAAGGCCAAAGGAAGCTTTATACCACGGAGGGACGTAAGGACGCAGAATCGGCCAGGACGGTCAACGGAAGCTTGCAGATTTCTTTGTACTACACTGGACGTAGTATTTGCAAACCAAGGTTGGTTTGCCAAACAGGATGTTGTACTGCATGAAAAGGACGAGCCGCTTTTAGCAATAAAAGCGGCTTTTTTGTGTCTGGCGATTAATGCACTCGATTAACCGCTCAAGCAACCATTCAGGTTCTTCAGGCTCTTCAGGTTCTTGGTCATTGAGTAGACTCAATGACTCCTCTAAACTCCAACTCAGAACTCTAAATAAGTCACGCAGAACAATAGCTTTTAGCCGCCTTAGAAACACCCTTCCCCCAGCGACGATCGAAGCGTTCAGCAAAGTTTAGAATATTATCAACTGAGCCCACACAGGACGCATACGATCGAGTACAGTTAGTGACATGATCCACCCAAGTATTGGCCTGCAAACCTAAACGGCTAAGTACCTTTGGAGTCCTTTCATTAATATAACCCTTATTAGCGCCCACTATCGCGCGCCCCGTATATTCAACCACCTCTAGGTAATCGTCTAACGAGAACGGTAAACATACATGCTGTTTTTTAAGATTATTGAAATTAGAGGAATTGGAAAATGAAACCAATTCGGCTTCTGGCTGCAGTGAAACGCCCAACTCTTCTTTAAGTTCGGCCTGCTCAACAAGTCGAGAAGACAAAACATCTCGATTCGACTCGCTAATGGGTGACGTATCATTACCGCCACTAGTCACAACATCAACTGAATGATCAAACAAGCGCTGCTGGATACTGGTGTAATCGCTTTCACATAAATCGCCCGCAAGCCCCGCTCTAATGGGGTTTAAATCTACATATGCCATGCAACTTAAGACCGCAGCATCATCCAGCAACGCTTGGCTTTTAAAACGGCTTTCCCAAAAGCGCCCCGTATGCCCCTCTTCCTTATTCGCCATACGCGCGACCTTTTCATTAACACCGCGCATAAACCAACTAATGTTGGCTAAACGCTCACGCCACTCAGCGATAATATCCTTTACCTTCGTTAGGCTAAGCTGATCAAGAGATTCGGCATCTTCTAACCAGCTATCAACTAACAAGTGGCCCTTATATAGCTGCATCCAACGGCCAACAACCTCTTCATCCGTCCAGCTTTTGGCTTTAGCCTGATCAACGTGCAGGACTAAATGATAATGATTACTCATTACTGCATAAGCGCAAATATCAATAGCATATACATACGACAAAAAGCGAATACGAGACACAATCCATTGCTTACGATGATCGTAGTTCTCGCCTGTAGCAACATTATCACCACACAAATAGGCCTGACGCACGCAGCGTACATAGCAGTGGTAATACGGCGTTGCGTCTAGCGATATCAAAGCTTCTCTTTTAATCGTCATAAATCCAAAACAGTCATTTAAAAAGTAGATAGATAGCTAAAGGCCGCGTATGGCTCGTCCTTTCTGATAACAGAAGATACACATGGAGTATAAGGCTGAATTTTTTTCATGTAAAGTTTATGGGTGTCCTTTATTAAAATCTTTTCATTTAAAGTTTATGGGTGTCCTTTATTAAACTCTTTTTCATGTAAAGTTTATGGGTGATTAGATGTACGCTCCAAGTGCAACCGGCGTCACAATGCGCCAAACTGAAAGTACACAAATACAATTCAGTTAACCACTAGGAGCGCCCACATGGCAAAGCATAATCTATTATCGATTGATTTGGCAAATACAGTGTGCTCCTGCACTGTATCCTTACCCTACGTCCTGTAGGGCAAAAAACGTTTTTCAAATATGCGGTATGACTCAACTCAATACCATAACGTTTAATAAGCGAATGACGCGCTTAGAAATTTCGGTATTTATGGCCCAGCAAGAGCCGACCGTTGTCGTGATGGAGGCCTGCTATTCAAGCCACTACTGGGCGAGATGTTTTG
>JBLIMQ010000077.1:0-21233 GCA_047638775.1 Flavobacteriales bacterium | reverse complement strand
GGGCGAATTCATCGAAGTATTCATGGACACCCCTTTAGCCACATGTGAGCAGCGTGACCCGAAAGGCCTTTACCTAAAAGCACGCGCAGGCGAAATTAAGAACTTCACGGGTATCGACTCCGACTACGAGCCGCCGATCAACCCAGAAGTAACGCTCGATACCTCAAGCATGAGCATCGACGAATGTGTAGAAATAGTACTAGCGCACCTAGCAAACGTTGGCGTGTTGCCTGAATACAGCGCAGCCTAAATAGCAGCGCGCAGCTTAAGGAATCATCTCATGGCAGATTATGATCTATTTAATGGCGATGCCGACGGCATATGCTCGCTCATACAGCTGCGCCTTGCACACCCCAAAAACACAACACTTGTTACAGGTGTAAAGCGCGATAACGCCTTACTCGAAAATATAGATGCCAAACCAGGCGATGATATAACCGTGCTTGACCTCGCAATGGTACGTAATACCACCGCGCTAAACCGAGTGCTGGAGCAAGGCGCAAAAGTACTGTACCTAGATCATCACCACGCGGGTGACATACCAAACCACCCAAACCTCGAAGCGCACATCAAAACAGCATCGGATACCTGCACCGCATTAATCGTAGATGAGCTAATAGGTAAGCAGGCTTCGTTATGGGCCATAGTCGGAGCCTACGGCGACAACCTGATTGACGTTGCAGATGCCTACGCAAGCCAACTGAATTTAACCGATGCACAAAAGCAAGAATTAAAAACTTTGGGAACGGCGCTCAACTATAATGGCTACGGCGAACAACTGAGCGACCTCTGGTTTAACCCAGCCGACTTATACCGCAGCGCAGTAAGATACAGCAGCCCCTTTACCTATATAAAGGAAGAGGCTGAAACCATCGCGACGCTAACAAACGGCTATCAACACGACCTAGAGCAGGGATTAAGCGTCAAACCCTACAAAGCGACAGAAAAAGCCGCCATGGTCATACTGCCAGACGCAGTATGGGCGCGTAGAATCAGCGGTGTGCTTGGGAATGAGTTAACTAACCGCCACCCAAATCGTATGCACTTAATATTGTCACCGAAGAGCCAAAGTGGCGATGCATACCAAGTGAGTATCAGGGCCGCGAAGAATAACCCTGTTGGTGCGGATACATTGGCGAAGAAGTTTGGCGGAGGTGGAAGAGAACGGGCGGCGGGAATAGACAGATTACTAGAAACAGAAATCGACACCTTATGGGCTGAATTTACCTAACTGCACCTTCATTCGTAGGAGCCCGTCCTACGGGCGAAATTTTATGCGGGACATTAATTAATGGAACACCTCTCATCATGACAGGCCACACACTCACCACAGGCCGCGCCGCCACTCTGATTAAACTTGCCTTTGCCGCAGGGGAAAAACTCAGCGCCGCCTTTATTGCATTTGGGTTAACCGCACTCGTTACCCGTAATATGGCCAACGATGCATGGCCGCGTAGAATCAGTGGTGTGCTAAGCAACGAGTTAACCAACCGCCACCCGAATCCCATGCACTTAATATTGACACCCAAAAGCCAAAGTGACGATGCATACCAAGTAAGTATCAGAGCAGCGAAGACTAACCCTGTAGGTGCGGATACATTGGCGAAAAAATTTGGTGGTAGAGAGCGGCTTCGTGGGTTGATAGTTTATTGTGTTGGAATTGAAAAGTTATGGGATTGGCTTGCTGTATGGTGCGTGAATATTTCTAAAGTGAATTTGATGTATTGGCATAAATATGAAAGCTATAGAATATAAGAGTAGATATATGTTTTTGTACTCTGCTACATCGTTACCTTTATATTTTTAAAAAGCTAATAAAGAGCTAAAATTGAGAGATGTAATGACAAGTGTCAGTATAAGCACAGTAATGAAAAAAGCCATATCCACCTCTTTATTAACTAAAGGAGTTGGGGCTGTTTATCAAGTGGTGTCTTTGCCTCTGATTATAGGTCTGCTTACTGAGGAAGAATTTGGCTATTTTTCTGTACTTACCGCTTTAATAGGGTGGGTAACTATCTTGCAAGGTGGCATTGGTCCTTCAATAACAAGATTGTATGCTCGGAACTCAAGGGTAAGCATTAAATCAAGAATAGAGGCAGTTACTTTAGGAATAGTATTTTTATACGGTGCTATATTGCTGGTCGCATTAATGGTGCTTTCATATACGGAAATTATAATTCCAAAATATCGATTTGAAGCTTTTCTGCTTTCTATTCTTGTATTTCTTACATTAGTATTTTCTCTGGCTGATTCAGTACGTTTAGGTTTACACCAGCAGCATATATTAAATATTTATATGGCAGTAAGTAATATTTTGGTTGTAGCCTCTCTTTATTTAGTAAGTAAACAGTTGTTTTTAGATAAATATGATTTTTTGTTGATAATTATGGCTATATACCTACCTCCAGTTATAGTCAAAATAATTAATAGTATTGAGGTGTATGGAGGTTTGTCAAATTTACCAAAGGTGATATCGTATAGTCGAAATAAAAGGTTGTATAAAATTGTAGGTTTACTTATAACTTCAGTGATATTTGTTCAGATATCCGGCATGTTAATCAAAAGTATCTCCGCAATGTATTGGGGGGTGTACGATATAAAAGAGGCAGGTAGGCTTGAGGTCATATTTAGAACTTTGACAATTTTAGGTACATTCTATCCTATGATACAAATTCCTTTGTGGCCATTACTTATAAGAGCCAGAAGAGAGGGAGAACGTGTTATTTTGCGGAATATTAGCATGTATCTGGTCTTGGGGTTTTTCTCGTTTAGTATTTTAATATTGTTTGTTTTAGGTTTTGGTGGTGAGTCACTGTTTTCGATATGGTTAGGAAAGATGAATTACTTTTCAGTTGCAGAAATATATGCCGTTGGTTTTTATTTTATAGCAATATCAATTTCTCAAGCTCTAATTGTTATTTATATGGGTTATGAAAAATTTTCGGTGCTATCAAAAGTACTATTTTCGGAGGCTTTACTTTATGCATTAGTGATTGCTGCTGCGCACTATATGTCTTATTCAATAGATTTATCCGATATGCTCTATGTGTTGTGCTTTCTTAGGGTTTTAGTTGGTATTTATTTGGCTGCTAGGTTTTATAGGTATGAGTTATGTCAAAATTGATTTTTGTGAATTATGCCTCGGGTCCATTTGTTAAAAACAAAAAGTGGAATAATAAATTTATAAAACTTTTTGTGAGGCCGGATTTGTTGTTAGATTTGAATGATCGTGATTTGAAACAAGATTCCATATATTTGAAAGGCAAAGCTGTATTCGATGAACCAAAAGGGGGAGGGTACTGGGCTTGGAAGCCATGGGCAATATTGAAAGCGTTTGATTCTGCAAATGAGGGTGATATTGTAATTTATCAGGATTGCGGTATTGGATTAAGGTTCAAAAACTTCATAAAACCTACGGGCTTGATCAATATTGCAAGAAGGAGTGGTTGTATAGCTGGTGTGGAAATTCCTGAGTATGGCTTAAATAAATTTTGGACGAAAGCAGAATGCTTTGATTTGATGGGGTGCGGCAATGAAAAGTATAAAGAAAGTCCGCAGATTGAGGCAACAACGTCTATCTGGGTGGTTGGTGATAATAATCGTAAAATATTGAAAGAGTGGTTGAATTATTGTTTGGATGTTAGGGTGATTTGTGACGTCGCAGTAGAAAATAATGAGATTCCTAATTTTATTGAACATCGCCATGATCAATCTATATTAACTAATTTAGTGGTTAAGTATAATCTTTTTGTTATTAAGCAAAATGTTGGTATCTCTAATTTATTTAAAAGTTTAAGTGTGCAGGAAATCTATATAAGAAGATCTACATTGTTGGGTGGTATTTTCTGGAAAATACTTTATTTAGCTCTTCGATTGAAAAGAGGTGTGTAAATGTTTTGTTATTACTCACGGTATGAAAGTGGTCATCGCTCTGAATATATGAGTTTTTTAGAAAGTGAATTTTCAGCACGTAGGGTGGGCTTGATTTCTTGTATCTTTGAGAAATCACTAGTTTTATTTTTAATGATAGAGGAAAGGCCTCTGTTGTTTTTTCTTATATGTATTTTGAGGCGATTGGCTGGTAAGAAAACGGCAGGTTTGTTATTCCGTGTTCGGCCTTTAATAAATGATGATAGATTGAAGTATCGGGTTAAAAGAATACTATTGTCATTCTTAGTACGGTTCAATATTGGCCGTGTAATGTCAATTGTTCATGAAAGTGTAGAGCCAGGAGTGAAAGAATTTACTTCAGGCTCTTTTATGGATTTCCAATTCTGGGATTTGCGTATGGATGGAAGTTTATTTGAAGATAATAATGAACATACTCTTGATAACTGCATTGCACTAATCGGTAGGCAGGATAGTGAAAAAGGTTTTGATATTGCTGTTGGGACTATAGGCCGTAATGAATTTCATGATTATAAAGTTATTTTACGTGGTAGTGTTTCTGCTGAGTTTAAAAGCTTGATTGTTAATTTACCTGATGGTTCTGATGTTGTTGATAGTTACGTAGATGAAACTGAAATTATAGACGCTTACAGACGTTGTTCTTTAGTGTGGTGTTGCTATTCTCCAATGTATGATCAATCTTCAGGAGTTCTTGGAAGGTCGTTTCAATTTGGCCGTACGCCGATCGTAAGAGCTGATTCGATATCTGAAGTGGTTTGTAAGTATCTTGGGTCTCCATATGTTTCTTTGGTGCTTGAAGGCAATGAAGTTGTTGGTTGTAAGCATCAATCCGGGACCTTATTAAATTCTGAGGATTTCATTAATATGAAAAATGAATTTATTGAGGTGCTCTTTGGTTAGTGTGCATATTTCTAAGATGAATAAATTTGGCATGGTTTGCGTAATGTTAGCGGCCTTATTCGTTTTATCACCTGTCGGGGCAAATAAAATAGTAATTTTGTCTGGATATCATGTACCTGAACTGTTTTTTTTGCTTTTAGTGTGTTGTTCGGTTGTATTATTTAAGCCGTTTAGTTTAGAGATATTCCGGATTGTTTTTGATAGCCCTGAGTTTCACTTGCTTGTTATCTTATTTATTGCCTTGGGTGTATTGGCGCTTATGAGAGGGGTTTCGGTTTTAGATATATATCAATCTATTAGAGTTTGGTTGTTTTTCTTTTTAGGTGTGCTATTTTCAAAGCTAATTTTCAAATATAAAATCATATCAATTGATTATCTACACTTGTTAGTTTTTTTCTCAGTACTATTTTCGTTGGTCTATTTCTTTCTTTATGATGACTCATCTAAGCGACCATTTTCAGTATCATTATTTTTTCTGGCAACGATGCTTTGTTTTTTTAGTGGACGGATTTTAGTTTTTTATGTGCTAGCTGTTGTATTTGCATATATGGTTGTTGTCTCAGGCTTTCGTGTATACTTTATATATTATTTTATGTTTATATTTTTCTATTTTCTGGCTGCAATGTCGGGTGGTAGATTTTTCTTAATATTGATTACAATGTCAATCATATCCTGTTTGATCTATTTCTTAAGGTTTGAGTTGTGGGATCTGTTTTGGACTTGGGTTCAGCAAGACGAATCTCGATACCATCAAATTGTGTATAAATCACTAGAATTTTACGATTATTTGTTTGGTTATGGCCTTGCTGATGAGTCTGCAACTGTAAGGTATGAACAGTATAAGATGATTTTTGAAAATATAAGTTGCTGTATTTTCCCTAATGGGATGCTTTCGAACTCTCAATATGTTTTTCAATCCTTGTATGACAACAGTTCTATTGATTTTGGAGAAAGTGTGGTTAGTCGAGATTCTATATTGCTCAGTTTTCTACTCTCGCTTGGTGTGGTTGTGATGTTCCCCTTTGCAATTTTTATTATTTTATTTATGATTCATTCTGCTGCAAGATGGTTTAGGTTGGGCTATTTGATTTTTTATTTTTATACAATAATCGCTATTTGTTTAATTTTATTTGGGCAGGGTAGCGTAATGACGGTAACCTATAATGGATTTTTCTTTGGTGTTATGATTTATATTTTTGTTATAGGACCGTATGAATTAGAAACATCAAAGCCTTTCGAAGGAAATGGATATTCTTAAAACTATTTAACAATGAATTTTTTAGTGGTGCTAAGGGAGGAGTTTTTTTTGTATTGATGTGTTTGATTGACTGGTGGTCTGTATTAGGCTAGCTATTCAATCGGAAAAGGGTAATGTCTTGCTGAGTTTGTATGTTTCTCAGTTTGCATTTTTTATTATATATTTAGGCTTTGAAGGTGTTATTGTTGAAAACTTTAGCTTTGCTTTACTCCAGTTTATCCCCGTTATTTTTTATCTATCATCAGCGGTAAAGTTTAAGTAAATGAGAATACTAATTGTTCAGCCAGTTCTTGCTCTGTATAGAGTTCCAATTTTTAAAGGAATTTCAGATACTGAGTCCGTGAGTGTGTTGAAAGTATATTCGGATGTGTCTAATGAATTTGGATATGTTGGTGGTGACGAGCTTATATATGTAGAGGCTGGGTGGAGGCGTTGTTTGCGTTGGGGTTACACGCCGTATTCACTGAAGGTGTTTTATAAGCTTTTAAAAGACAGTACACATGTTATTCATTTTTCTGACTTTAAATATATGACCTTGTGGTATGGTTTATTCATTTCTTTTTTTCTGAGAAAGAAATTTTATTTGCATGGTCAGGGTGGGTACAAGGGTCGTCAAGGTTTTTTTAAACAATTTGTTTATACTTTCTCTGTTTGGATTTCATCTGGTTATATCTGTTACTCAGAGTACTCTAAAAGTAATATTGAACGTCTAATTCCATCATTTTTGCATAAGAAATTATCCGTTGTAAGTAATAGTTTGTACATGGAATCAGAGAATTTGTTTGATATAGCTTCAAAGGGATTGTTTTATGTTGGGCGCTTACGTGAAGGCTGCGGAGTAGAGTTAGCACTTGAGGCGGCGGAATCTCTTGGGATTACAATGCACGTTGTTGGGGGAGGAGAATATCTTGAACAACTTCAAAAGAAGTATTCTTCAGCATCTTTTTACGGTGCGGTTTTCGATTTAGACCAGCAAAAGTATATTGCGTCACGTTGCATGGCTGGTATCTATGGTGGTGATGCTGGATTGAGTGTGGTTCATTACATGGCTTGGGGATTGCCAGTTATCGTCCATAGTAGTTTTGAGATGCATATGGGGCCCGAACCCAGCTATATTCGCGATAAATATAATGGTTTGCTCTTTGAACGGGAGAATTTAGCTTCATTAAAAAGTGTAATTCATGCACTCGATGGTGATCTAGAGTTGAGGAAGGTTCTCTCGTCTGGTGCTTTGGAAACATTCGACCGATTATCTAATCCGCGAATGCATGAAAAATTTTTAAAAGTATTAGAAGGTAAAGACTGAGATGGTCGAAAAAAAAAGGTATTTACGAGTCATGAGCTCATTAAATCCAGAAGCAGGAGGTGTTGTCACTGCTGTTTTAGAGTCAGTGAAATACCATAATTTGGTCGGTGATGAAATTTTTGATATAGTTTGTTTTGATGATTCACGAGAGTCGTTTCATGAATTAGACGGTGTTGATGTGTTTAATTTTCCGTCATTTAGTTCGTATAGAATGTCTTTTGATTTTTTTCTTTGGTTATACAGGAATGCTAAAAATTATGATGCTGTTATCTTAGATGGTGTCTGGCAGTTTTATATTGCCTCAGGATTTTTGTTGAAAGCTTTAGGTGTGCCATATTTTGTTTTTACTCATGGGATGCTGGATAAATATTTTAATCGCTTCCCAATTAAGGTTTTGAAGAAAATTCCATTTTGGTTTGTAGTTGAACGGAATATTTTGCAAATGGCTGCTGGGGTTATATTTACTACCGTTGAAGAGAGGGATGCCTCTATTTATTCTTTTCCTTTATTTAGGGGGAATGTGCTTATTTCACCGCTGGGTATTGAGGGGGCTAATTTAAAAAATAGAAATGAATCTGTTATTGAATTTTATGAAAGTTTTCCTGAACTGGAGGGTAAAGAGTTCTTTCTTTTTTTAAGTCGTATACATGAAAAGAAAGGCTTTGATATATTACTTGATTTGTTAAGTTCTGACTTGTTTTTGGGTCGTTTGCTTGTTATTGCGGGCCCGGATGATAATGATTACGCGAAATCAATTAAGTCTGAAATCGATAGGAGGAGAATATCAGACCGTGTAATTTGGACTGGTATGCTTAGAGATGAGAAAAAATGGGGAGCTTTATATTGCGCTGATTTGTTCATACTACCATCACATCAAGAAAACTTCGGTTTGGTTGTGCCTGAGGCTCTCTCATCTGGGTTGCCTGTTTTAATTTCAAATAAGGTGAATATATTTAACGATATTTTAACGTATAACGCAGGCTTGGTTTGTAATGATACAGCTGAAAGTTTGATCGCGGGATTCAGTGAATGGCTAGAATTTTCTGAGAGACGGTCTGAATTCGAAATGAATGCGCTTAATTGCTTTTCTGAATGTTACTCTAGGGAATTAGCAGCCCATCAATTTTCTAAAGTACTTAGAGCTAATGATTGTGAATAAAATTTATCAAAATTTGAAATTATTTATTCAGCCTTCAGAATTTAGAGGGCGGTCTGCTGGATATGTGCAACTATGGTGGCTTATTCAGGCTTTGCTTTTTAATACTAGTCCACAATTTATGTACAAGTGGAGAGTTTTTTTACTCAGGTTGTTCGGTGCAAACATTGGTCAAGATGTAATCATTCGCCCATCGGTACGTGTCACTTACCCTTGGAAGCTAACTATTGGTGATTATGCTTGGGTTGGCGATAACGTCGAGCTGTATACTTTGGGTGAAATTGTCATAGGTAATAATGCAGTTGTATCTCAGCGTAGCTATATATGTACGGGGAGTCACGATTATACCAAGCCCACTTTTGATATTTATGCTTTGAAAACGGTTATTGAAGACGAGGCTTGGTTAGCAACAGATGTGTATGTTGCTCCCGGCGTCACGATTGGCAAAGGCGCAGTTATTGGGGCTCGTAGTTCGGTATTTTCGGATATGCCCGCTGGAATGATTTGTGTTGGTACGCCAGCGAAGCCGATTAAACCAAGGGCCATGGATGAAAATCACGTTAGTTAGCCTTAATTACTCCCCAGAACTCACCGGCATCGGCAAATACAATGGTGAAATGTCTCCGTGGTTTGCTGCTGCGGGAGATAGTGTCGATGCTGTCTGTGCACCACCGTATTATCCAGAGTGGAGGGTACATGCAGGCTATTCGGGCTTAAGTTATTGCACCTCTGTTGAAAATGGCGTTCGTGTTACTCGTTGCCCTCTGTATGTTCCTGCCCAACCTTCTACTATTAAGCGTCTTTTACATTTAGCCTCGTTTGCTTTTACGTCTGGTTTGGCTTTGTTCGCTAAAGTATTTAAGCGCCCTGATGTTGTATTTGTTGTCGAGCCAACCTTATTTACTGTGCCTAGCTCCTTACTGTTTTGTAAGCTCGTTGGTGCAAAATGCGTTTTGCATATCCAAGATTACGAAGTGGATGCCATGTTTGGTTTAGGTATGGCTGGCAAGGCAGGCTTTCTTGCCAGCACGGCCTACAAGGTTGAGCGTTGGTTAATGCGTCGTTTTGATGCGGTATCTACTATATCGTTTAGCATGATGGCAAAAGCAGAGCAAAAGGGGGTTGACCCTAAGCGATTGGTTTTCTTTCCTAATTGGTCTGATACCACTTTTGTACATCCGGGTGTCGATGGATCGCGCCTTCGTCGCTCTTGGGGTGTTACCGAGTCTCAAAAGGTCGTTCTTTATGCTGGTAACATAGGTGCCAAACAAGGCTTAGAACTGGTGTTAGATGCCGCAGAAAGGTATATTTCACAACCAGATATACGCTTCTTTTTGGTTGGCTCGGGCGCTTATGCGACCGAGTTACAAGGTATGGCTGCACAGCGCGGTTTATCTAACGTTGAGTTTAAGCCATTGCAAGCTTGGGAAGATGTTCCAGCGATGTTGGCAATGGCCGATGTGCATTTGGTAGTACAACGTAAAGGCGCTGCCGATGCGGTGTTACCGTCTAAGTTGACCAATATTTTATCGGCGGGCGGCAATGCGGTGATTACTGCAGAGGCCGATACGGAGCTGGGAAGATTGGTAAACGAGTATCCCGGTATTTATAGCTGTGTAGAGCCGGAGAACGTCGAGTCATTTTGCCAAGGGTTAGAAACCGAATTGGCTAAATCAGGCGTTAACAGCGTTGCTCGTGAATACGCAGAAAAGAATTTGAATAAAGAAGCGATCTTAGGTCGTTTTCGTGAAGATTTATTAAGCCTTTTGGGCTAAGAAAATTAACAAAGAATTTTTAAATTTAAGTTTAAAGGACTATTTCATATGTCTAAAAAAGTAGCACTCATCACCGGCGTAACCGGTCAAGACGGTTCGTATTTGGCCGAGTTTTTGTTAGAAAAAGGCTACGAAGTTCACGGTATCAAACGTCGTGCATCGTCATTAAATACTCAGCGTATCGATCATATTTATCAAGATACCCATGAAGAAAATGTTAATTTCTTCCTTCATTATGGCGATCTTACCGATACATCTAACCTGACGCGTATCTTAAAAGAATTACAGCCAGATGAAGTGTACAACTTGGGTGCACAGTCTCACGTTGCTGTATCGTTCGAAGCGCCTGAATATACGGCTGATGTGGATGCCATGGGTACTTTGCGTTTACTTGAAGCCATTCGCTTTTTGGGTTTGGAAAAGAAAACGCGTTTTTATCAAGCGTCTACCTCTGAGCTTTACGGTTTAGTACAAGAAATTCCGCAAAAAGAAACCACACCTTTTTATCCGCGCTCTCCTTATGCGGTTGCTAAAATGTACGCTTATTGGATTACGGTAAACTACCGTGAATCTTATGGTATGTACGCTTGTAACGGCATTCTGTTTAATCACGAATCTCCACGTCGTGGCGAAACCTTCGTTACTCGTAAAATTACTCGTGCATTAGCCAATATTTCTCAAGGGTTAGAAAAGTGCCTATACCTTGGCAACATGGATGCGCTGCGCGACTGGGGTCATGCTAAAGACTACGTGCGTATGCAATGGATGATGTTGCAACAAGACGTTGCCGACGACTTTGTGATTGCTACTGGTAAGCAAATTCCAGTGCGTGAGTTTGTACGTATGTCAGCGCAAGAACTGGGTATTACCTTACGCTTTGAAGGTACCGGCGTCGATGAAGTGGCTATCGTTGATAGCATCACCGGTGATAACGCTGACGCATTGAAAGCAGGTGATGTCATCGTTCGTGTTGATCCTAAATATTTCCGTCCTGCTGAAGTTGAAACTTTATTGGGTGATCCAACCAAAGCGAAAGAAGTTTTAGGTTGGGTTCCAGAAATCACTGTCGAAGAGATGTGTGCTGAGATGGTTCAAAGTGACTTACAAAATGCCAAACAGCACGCCCTGCTTAAAAAGCACGGTTTTGATGTGTCTGTTGCTATCGAAAGCTGAGGCGCGGTATGGCTTCTACTACAGTCGTTAAACGCATCTTTGTTGCTGGCCATAACGGTATGGTCGGCTCGGCAATTGTGCGTCAGTTGCAACAGCAAGATAATGTTGAATTAGTATTACGTTCTCGCAGCGAGCTTAATCTATTAAGCCAAGCAGACGTACAGGCATTTTTTCAGCAAGAAAAAATCGATCAAGTGTATTTGGCGGCGGCGAAGGTAGGCGGCATTATTGCCAATAATACTTACCCCGCTGACTTCATTTACGAAAACCTAATGATTGAGTGCAATATCATTCATTCTGCCCATGTGGCGGGTGTGAATGACCTCGTATTTTTAGGTTCATCGTGCATTTACCCTAAGTTGGCTGAACAGCCGATGCAAGAATCTGCCTTGCTAACCGGCACATTAGAACCAACGAATGAGCCATACGCGGTTGCAAAAATTGCAGGCATTAAACTCTGTGAAAGCTACAACCGCCAGTACGGTCGTAACTATCGCAGTGTCATGCCGACCAACTTGTATGGCGAAAACGATAACTTCCATCCGGATAACTCCCACGTCATTCCGGCATTAATGCGTCGTTTCCACGAAGCCAAACTGAACAATACACTTGAAGTGTCTGTGTGGGGTTCTGGCAAGCCTATGCGTGAGTTTCTGCATGTGGATGATATGGCGGCAGCCTCGATTTTCGTTGCTAACGTCAGCCAAGAAACTTACGAATCCTGCACCGAGCCAATGCTATCGCATATTAACGTAGGCACAGGCGTAGATTGCACCATTTCTGAGTTAGCGTTAACCATGGCTGAGGTAGTTGGCTATCAAGGTAGTGTGACATTCGATGCGACCAAGCCAGATGGTGCACCGCGTAAGCTAATGAATGTCGATACCCTAAAACGCTTAGGTTGGTCTTATAGTATTGAGCTAAAAGACGGTTTAGCCAGTACCTATAAATGGTTTTTAGCGCATCAGGATGATTTTCGTGGCTGATACCAAGCCGTTGTTAGATCGCGAGACGTTTAAAACCATAGTCGATGCGACACCGCTGGTGTCCATCGACTTACTGGTGCGTAATGCGGATAGTCAAATCCTTGTGGGTAAGCGGATAAATAGGCCAGCTCAAGGATATTGGTTTGTGCCTGGTGGCCGGATACTGAAAAACGAGCGTCTAACCGACGCTTTTTTGCGTTTAACCGAGCAAGAATTAGGCGTTGCCATACCCATTGAAAATGCACGCTATTTAGGTTTATACGAGCATTTTTATACCGATAGTATTTTTGGCGACGACGTAAGCACTCACTATGTCGTGAATGGTTTTGAAGTGGTGTTGCTCAATGGCAATGCATCACTGCCCAAAGAACAGCACAACGACTATCGCTGGTTAAGCGAAACAGAATTTAGAACCAGTGATGAAGTGCATGTGCATAGTCGTTGGTATGTGGATAAGACGAAAGGATTTAAATCTTAGAAGGTACTGGCTTGAACTGTCCGAGGCCTCAGGTTTGAACTGTAGGAGGTACTCAGGGAGCGAAGCGAGCAGTGCCGATTAAAGCAGTGCCGATTAATGGCGTTGATAGGATTATCGCTTATCGCGACTACGAACAAAAAGCGTTCGTTGAGTCGCTCCTACAGAAACACTGCACTCCTACAAATTCTCTCTGTAGGAGGTACTCAGGGAGCGAAGCGAGCAGTGCCGATTTCAACGTTGATATAATCATCGCTTGTCGCGACTACGAACAAAAAACGTTCGTTGAGTCGCTCCTACAGAAATACCGTTCGTTGAGTCGCTCCTACAAATTCCGTCGGTAGGAGCGAAACTTTTTCGCGAGGTGTTCGCGGATAAGATCCGCTCCTACAGAGCGAAGCGAGCAGTGCCGATTAATGGCGTTGATAGGATTATCGCTTGTCGCGACTACGAACAAAAAGCGTTCGTTGAGTCGCTCCTACAGGGCGAAGCGAGCAGTGCCGATTTACAGCACTGATATAATCACAAAGGTTTTCCTACTCTTGCGATATGTTCTAACAATTCTTGGTTTTCGATGTGGTGTTGCAGGCTAAGATCAATTTCGTAAGGCAGCATGAGGTCGTCAAGTTCAAGCGATATTTGGCTAAATTCGCTGTAGTTGATGTCTGGGGCTATCAAGCAGAGGTCTATGTCGGAGTTATTACGATAATTGCCTTTTGCTCTGGAGCCATAAAGTACAACGCTGATAATTCCAGGGTGTTGCTGCATGACACGTTTAATCGCTTCAATGTCTTCGGCTTTTAATCCGGTATTTATCAGCGTTTTCATGTCTCTTCTTGCTTTCTGTTTTGTAGGTTGGTTAGCAGGAGTTTAAATGCGTTGTGATAGTCGTTTAATATTTGGCTAACAATTAAACGCGCTGTTTCGCGGTTGTATGTGTGCGAGGTTAGCGTGCGGCTTTTAATCATTTCCATCCAAAGATCACCGTCGGTGATTAGCCCTCGGCGGAACGCCATTCGTATTGCATCGCGGCTACCTTGAATATCACTTTCACCTTGAGCTTGGTAGAAGTCTTTAATGCTGTTCCATGCAAGCTCGTAGGTGTATTCAAATGCTTGAATTAGACCTTGTTCTTCTAATTTACTGAGTGGTCGTTGGTTGTTAAGAGCAACGGCTTCATCAAGTTCGTTGAAGGCAGAGGCATAATTAGCAAGGCGTTGATGCCAGCGGATGTCTAAGTTCATGTGAGATCTTACTGTTTGATGCTTTCGCAAAGTATATAGTTGTTCGCACCGTAGGAGCGAAACTTTTTCGCGAACAGGCCTTTTGTTGGGCATCTCTCCGCTCAGCCCAACCTACGGGGAGGTAGGTATTCAAAGATCTGTAGGAAGTACTCAGGTTTGAACTGTAGGAGGTACTCAGAATCCGTAGGAGGTACTCAGAATCTGTAGGAGGTACTCAGAATCTGTAGGAGGTACTCAGAATCTGTAGGAGGTACTCAGAATCTGTAGGAGGTACTCAGGGAGCGAAGCGAGCAGTGCCGATTAGCATTGATGATATTCTCACCACTCATCGCGACTACGAACAAAAAACGTTCGTTGAGTCGCTCCTACAAATTCCGTCTGTAGGAGCGAAACTTTTTCGCGAGGCTGTTCGCGGATAAGATCCGCTCCTACAGAGCGAAGCGAGCAGTGCCGATTAAAGGCATTGATAGGATTAACGCTTATCGCGACTACGAACAAAAAACGTTCGTTGAGTCGCTCCTACAAATTCCATCGGTAGGAGCGAAACTTTTTCGCGAACAATGTCGCGGATAAACGGAATGCCGCCCAGATCGCTCCTACACGCGAATAATGTCGCGGATAAGATCCGCTCCTACACGCGAACAATGTCGCGGATGAATCAACGCCCTCGCGGATAAACGGAACGCCGCCAAGATCGCTCCTACATGCGAACAACATCGCTTCTATGGGCCGTCTGCGCTGTGTTACTGCCGTTCTCCATGTTAACCTTACACCCATTATTCGATATTGAGATTCAAGGTAATGATCCCAGTAATTATGGCCGGTGGCTCTGGCACTCGTTTATGGCCGTTGTCTCGCACGGCGTTCCCCAAACAGTTTTTAGCGTTAAACAGTCAGTTAACCTTATTACAAGAAACCGCAGCCCGTTTAGATGGCTTGTCGGATGCGGCTCCGCTGATTATTTGTAACGAAGAGCACCGTTTTTTGGTGGCCGAGCAGTTACGTCAGCAGGGTAAAAAGGCGTCTATTATTCTTGAGCCGGTTGGGCGTAATACGGCTCCGGCGATTGCGTTAGCGGCGTTTCAGGCGCTTAAAGAGTGGCAAGCGCAGGGTGGCGAGCAAGAAGCCCCGGTATTGTTAATTTTGGCGGCCGATCACGTTATTAAAAACACCGTGGCGTTTCAGGCGGCGGTGAGTCAGTTATTGCCTGCGGTTCAGGCGGGCAAGGTGGGTACTTTAGGCATTGTGCCTACCGAGGCGGCAACCGGTTACGGCTATATTCGTGCTGATAATGAGCAGAATGGCTTGTATGCCGTAGAGCAGTTTGTTGAAAAGCCGGATGCGGCAACGGCCCAGAGGTATCTGGATGAGGGAGCAGCCCTGAGCGGTGAGCATGGCTCGCGACAATGGTACTGGAACAGCGGCATGTTTATGATCCGCGCCGACCGTTACTTAGAAGAGTTAGCGCGTTTTAGCCCTGCAATGTTTGCCGCCTGTGAACTGGCCATGGCCGACACCCAGCAAGATTTGGATTTTATCCGCATTAATAAAGAAGCCTTTGAGCAATGCCCAGACGATTCTATCGACTATGCGATTATGGAACCGCTCTGTTCACAAAATAGGGGCGCGTTAGAGTCTGCCGAGCCGCAAGTGGTGGTTGCGCCGTTAGACGCTGGCTGGAGCGATGTGGGCAGTTGGTCTGCGTTGTGGGAAATTGCTGATAAATGCGAAAACGGTAATGCGGTTTTACATTCTGGCGCTGGCGAAGCAAAAACGATTTTAAACGATACCCGTAATAGTTTAATCAGCACTCAGCAGCGCATGATCACGACCCTAGGTGTGGATGATTTAATCATCGTCGATACGCTGGATGCGGTATTAGTGGCACACAAAGACAAAGTGCAAGATATCAAAAGCATTGTTGCGCAAATTAAAGCGCAAGGTGGCACCGAACATCATCAGCACCGTGAAGTGTATCGTCCTTGGGGCGTGTACGATTCTATCGACAACGGCGAACGCTATCAGGTTAAGCGCATTTCGGTTAAACCGGGCGCTAAGTTATCGGTGCAAATGCATCATCACCGCGCTGAGCATTGGATTGTGGTGTCGGGTACAGCCAGCGTAACCAATGGCGATGAAACTTATTTGGTGACGGAAAACGAATCGACCTTTATTCCTATCGGCCAAGTTCATGCGTTAGAAAATCCTGGCAAAGTAATGCTAGAGATGATCGAAGTGCAGTCGGGTTCGTATTTAGGCGAAGACGATATTGTAAGATTTGAAGATCGTTACGGTCGAGTGAAATAGTATGTCGTTATTAGAATCACATGATGTATTAGCCAACAGCGGTGTTGCCTTCGGTACGAGCGGGGCACGCGGCTTGGTTGAGCAGTTTACGCCGGATGTGTGCGCGGCGTTTTCGTTGGCATTTCTTCACACTCTAAAAGGCCAATTCACCTTTGATTCTTTGGCCATTGCTATTGATAACCGCCCAAGCAGCTATGCGATGGCGCAAGCCTGTGCCGCTGCGTTAATGCAGCAGGGAATTCAGGTTATTTATTACGGTGTTATTCCTACGCCAGCGCTGGCATTTGCTGCAATGGAACGCAAGATTCCAAGCATTATGGTTACTGGCAGTCATATTCCTTTCGACCGCAATGGTTTGAAGTTTTATCGTCCCGATGGCGAGATCACCAAAGCCGACGAGCAGTCTATTTTAACTATTGAAGTCGGCTTTCGTGCGCTGGAAAATCTCAATGAATTAACGGTTTCTAAGGCAGCAGCAGAAGAATATATTCAGCGCTATTTAGCCTTGTTCGATCAGCCGTTTTTAACCGGTAAGCATATTGGTATTTACGAACATTCCAGTGCGGGTAGAGATTTATACCAAGCATTGTTTGAACAACTGGGCGCGAAAGTAACCCCACTAGAGCGCAGCAATCAGTTTGTGCCAATTGATACCGAAGCGGTGTCTGCCGATGATCAGCTAAAAGCAATTAATTGGTCGAAAGAGTATGGCTTTGACGCTATTTTCTCGACGGATGGTGATGGCGACCGCCCATTGGTAGCCGATGAAAACGGTGTTTGGCTGCGCGGAGATATTCTCGGTTTGTTGTGTGCTAAACAGCTGGGTATAGAAGCGCTGGCTGTGCCAGTAAGCTGCAATTCGTCTATCGAATTATCACAGGCATTTAAGTTGGTAGAGCGCACTAAAATTGGTTCGCCTTATGTGATTGCTGAGTTTTCATCGTTGGCTAACGAATATGCATCTGTGGCAGGTTTTGAGGCCAACGGCGGTTTTTTATTAGGCTCGGATACCGAGATAAATAATAAAGTATTAAAAGCATTACCAACCCGCGATGCCGTGCTGCCTGCCATTATGTTGTTGGCTGCAACTACCTCAAATAAGCCGATTTCTGCATTGGTGAGCGACTGCACCGTGCGTTTTTCGGCCAGTGATCGTATTCAGAATTTCCCGACCGAAAAAAGTAAGCAGATTATCCAAACCTACACCAACGACACCGCTGGCCTGATTGCGTTATTAGGATTCGAGGGCTTAACCGTTGAGCGTGTTGATGTAACCGATGGTTTGCGCATGACGTTATCGAATGACGATGTAGTTCACCTACGGCCTTCAGGCAATGCACCTGAATTGCGGTGTTATGCCGAATCAACCAGCGACGAAAAAGCACAGCAGTTGGTAGGGCAGGTATTGAGTAAGGTTAAGGTATTGTAGGAGCGAAATATCTTTATCGTGGGAGGTACTCAGGTTTTAACTGTAGGAGGTACTCAGGTTTTAACTGTAGGAGGTACTCAGGTTTTAACTGTAGGAGGTACTCAGGTTTTAACTGTAGGAGGTACTCAGGTTTTAACTGTAGGAGGTACTCAGGGAGCGAAGCGAGCAGTGCCGATTAGCATTGATGATATTCTCACCGCTCATCGCGACTACGAACAAAAAGCGTTCGTTGAGTCGCTCCTACAAATTCCGTCTGTAGGAGCGAAACTTTTTCGCGAACAATGTCGCGAACAAACGAAACGCCGCCCGGATCGCTCCTACAATCGACGCATTGCTTGCTTGGTACTCGGGCTGATTTGCCCTGAATCGGGAATCTCTTTGCCGGTGGTTAGCCAGTAAGCATATTCTGGCCAAATAGCGATAACAGCTTCTAGTTCGCTGGTGCGCATTCCCTTGCGTTGTTTTATCGTGTGCCAGCGTTTTGCTTCAATATTTGTTTGTGCTGCTAGCCAAGGCATTTTCACGCCTTCGGCAATAACTAATACAAGAAACCTATCAACAATCGATTCCATATAAAAAATATAAATATACATAAACCACGCAAATACTTGCGCAATAGATGCAATTCTCCTATTGTGTCTTGGTCGGCTACTGCCATAGCCGGTTTGATAACCATGTAACGGATCATCCTAGCACGAAAGCTGTGTAGTACAGAGTGTGGATGCGTCTAGGGATGGGGCCTTTAAATAAGGTGTTGTGTTGTCTCCCTGTTGTGTCGCTTTGCGGTCTGATATTTAGTTGTATCAGGTGTCGATATTCGAACGATTGTGTTGGTCGTTTGTGCATTACGTCTTGAGTTAAATAAGCGCGTGCTGAGATTGATTGCTCCTGTAGTGCTACCCCGGCGCTTGCTGTTTAAGCGCCGGTTTTTATGCGGTTAATGCAGGAGGAACTCTATTTAATACAGCAGGGATTATGCTTAAACTTATTTCGGCTTCGCGCCCTCATCCGTTTCTTCCGGGGTTAGAAAACCCTCAGCTCATTCGTGTTAATTTATCGGGTTCGCGTTTTGAATTTCAGGTTCCGGCGTATCTTGATTTCCGTACGGTAGAAAAACTTAACCCCATTGATTTGCGATTAGATATTCACAACCTGCGCTATTTTTCGCGGGCATCACCTGATTTTTGTAGCGCGACATTATTTAATCGTGATTTGGATTTTTACTCGACGCCGTGCGGTGTGAAGAGTATTGGCACTATCGGTGTTGTAGCGATGGTAGAGCGGGTGGATTGCTTGCCGAACGGTATGAATTGTTTAAATCCTGCGCATTTCGAGCAGGTGGTGATGCGCTTACTGCATCGGCTGGGGCCGGGAAATCCAGGGTTTTGGAAGAAAATAGCACCGGTTAATTGGCGCGTGTTTTGTCGTGGCGATTCTACGTGGATTAATTGCGAAATGCGTAACGATATCGACGCGATATTAAAACCAACCCCCTACGACAATATGCAATTTACCAGCTTTGCCATAACCGCATTAGATGAGCGCCATATATTACGTGTAATGCACAACACCTTGGGATACGCCCCTGAGCCATTTGTGCAAAAGGTAAGAGGGCAGATATGCCGGTCGGTAAAGCTCACCCTCAGCGACGAGGTTAAAGCACGTATGGCCGCGGTGAAAGCGCGATGGCCGAATGCCAAAGTATCCGAATTTCGCGAGCCAGAGCAGTGGACATACCCCAAATGGCGCAAAGGCCATGCGGATCTGGGTGAACCGAATATCGTCGTATCGAAATTGGGCAGCCCACCACCGGAGTTGAAGGTGTAGGCGCGAATAGCCTCTGTAGGAGGTACTCAGTTTTGAACTGTAGGAGGTACTCAGGGAGCGAAGCGAGCAGTGCCGATTGAAGCAGTGCCGATTAGCATTGATGATATTCTCACCGCTCATCGCGACTACGAACAAAAAACGTTCGTTGAGTCGCTCCTACAGAAGTCCAGAATTTGTAGGAGGTACTCAGGGAGCGAAGCGAGCAGTGCCGATTGAAGCAGTGCCGATTTACGTTGTTGATATAATCACCGCTCATCGCGACTACGAACAAAAAACGTTCGTTGAGTCGCTCCTACAGAAGTCCAGAATTTGTAGGAGGTACTTAGGGAGCGAAGCGAGCAGTGCCGATTTATGGGTATAACTGAATACCGATACGGTCGATGTGCTCTTTTAAGGCTGTATTTTTGATGTCTGAATAATTTTGTAGGTCAATCTGCAAAGGAATATCGCTGTCGTCAAACGATAATGCTATGTCTGCAAGTACGAAGCGGTTGAGTTGCCGCCCTTGTAGGGCGATGTCGATATCGCTTCTTGCTGTGGCTGTTCCCTTTGCGTGAGATCCGAATAGTGTCGCACGCTCAACTTCTGGATAGCCGCTGATTATCTGCTTAATTTCATTTCGGGTATGTTCTGGCAGGGTGTAGGTCATTGTTGCAGTTCTTCTAATAAATCTGTGTACCACTCGTCGAGCATCGGCATGTATTCGGCCTTGGTGGTTTTGATAACGGCTTCGAACTTGGCAAAGTCATATGTGTGACTCATTAAGTTTCTATCGCCTATCATGCGCATCCAGCAGTCGGCATCGGAGATGTATTTTGCTTGAAACGCCTGTCGGACGACAGCTTTTGGAGAAATTTGGTTGAGCTCAAGACCGTCAAATTCCATTTTGTCTTTAAGGACTTTCCAAGCAAGTTCGAAAGTGTATTCAAAGCGCTGAATTATGCCTTCTTTTTCTAGCTGGTTTAGGGTGTCGAGATCGTTTTCCAATGCTTCTCTGAGCAGAGTGAAAGCTCGTCGAAAATTCTGAAAGCGTTGCTGCCAGCGAATGTCGTGGTTTTCCATTGGATGTCCCGCTGTTGATGCCTTTGCAAAGTATATAGTTGTTAGTACCGTAGGCGCGAAACTTTTTTGCGAAGGGTTATCATGCCGCGATGTTGTTTGTTGGGCATCAGTTCGCTTAGCCCAACCTACGGTGCTTCGGTTTAAATTGTAGGAGGTTTCGTGAACTGTAGGAGGTGTCGTGAACTGGAGGAGGTACTCAGTTTTGAACTGTAGGAGGTACTCAGTTTTGAACTGTAGGAGGTACTCAGTTTTGAACTGTAGGAGGTACTCAGTTTTGAACTGTAGGAGGTACTCAGGGAGCGAAGCGAGCAGTGCCGATTGAAGCAGTGCCGATTAGCATTGATGATATTCTCACCGCTCATCGCGACTACGAACAAAAAACGTTCGTTGAGTCGCTCCTACAGAAGTCCAGAATTTGTAGGAGGT
>JBLIMQ010000076.1:0-21305 GCA_047638775.1 Flavobacteriales bacterium | reverse complement strand
GCATTTACGAGCTTTGACCAGTCGTTTACACGCTTAATAGGCATGGTGCTTCCTTGTTGAAGATTGGAAGCCGTAATTTAACGAATTATATCAACCTTAATAAGGGTGTGGTTGGATTGGCGCTTACTCCGATAGAAAACCTAGTGGGCGTCCTTTTTCAACGGGTCCAATCATTTGTGATAACCACACTACGGGTATGATTGCCAATGACGCCATCGCCGCACTCATTACAAAAAACGGGGCATAAGAGCCCACGGTTAAAATTGGATCCACCCATACAGCGGGAACCAACCATACAGTGATAAGCACACCAACAACGGCCGTCGTACCGTCAAAGTCGCTAGTGAACTGACCGATTTCCTTGAATAGAAATCACTAGGATGTATTTGTCTGTTGTTAATAGTCATTTGAAAACCAAAAAAGATTTACGCTATCAATAACACAGCGAGCAATGGGTGTGAGCGCAGGTGAGGGATCTACTACAAATGGGTATTAATAAGACCTTAACGTCGCTTAAACGCCCACATACAGGTCTTGAGCTAACTCAAGACCTAAACGACAACACACTAACGTTTAGATATATCAACTAAACTTGCAACTTCTAAGCTACCGTTGATATTTAGAATAAGACACGTTTTGGCCATCGCGAGAGCACGGTGAATTGATTCCGCTTGAATAAGTGTATGGCCTGTCATTAGAACGGAGCTGCCTTCACAAACAGAGCCATCAGACTTAATGGTGTCGGTATTTTTATACGGCACCATTGGCTTAATCACAGCGTCTCCTAGCTCAGTCAACCAGTGTTAGTAATTGGCAAAATGCACCTTTCCCTCTTCCTCGGTGGTAGGCTGGTCACCACCTCTATAACTGACAACATAGTGATTGACAATATAGTGACTCACAATAAAGAATCTTTAATTAAATTACGTTAGAACATCTAGACCTACGTCACAATAATATTACAGGCCTCGTAAAGCTTGCGCTTCTTTACACGCTCCACCAGTAACCAGAGTCATACATTTCAAGAGAGTCATGTAATTCGAGTTTGAAACCAAGTTCCCACAGTTTAAATATGTCGTTATTTATTCGAACTAAATTCTCGCATATTACGACGATACTCCGATGGGGATACGCCGACAATACGCTTAAAGAAACGATGAAAAGACGATTTATTATTAAAACCTGACGCCAATAATATTTCCAAAATGGTAAGACCTGATTTTTTTGGGTCACCTAACATATCTTTTGCCGCAGAAATCCTATGGGAATTAATATACTCATAGAAGTTAGTCCTAAAATGGCGATTAATTACTGTTGATACAACTTTTACTGGCAAATCGATGCGCCGTGAAAACTCTTCAATATTTATGCTCCCCTCAAGGTGCATTTTATTTTCTTCGACGCCCTTTTGAACCTTTTCAATTTCGTCAATAGCAATATTGTCTGCGTTGCTGAGCTTTTTATTGTCTTTTTTTGTTTTTACTTCGACTCGAAAAAGACTATGCGTATAGGTTAGACTATAAATAAACAACGCATTGATAAGCACAAACATGATGTAATTATGCGTGACTCCAAATGTGTCGGCCGTCACACCCCCGTACTCTTTTGCAACCCAGTGAGTACTGAGAGACCACAACCAATTTAGAAAAAACCCTCCAACCAATACAGACAACCATACGGCTTCAGCCCTAGGAAAGTCAGAATATTCACTCTCAAGTCGCCGATGGTAGATCCATATCGAATATAACGCCGCTAGCGCGTATGCGATGGAGACAAACTTCATGTAGTACCAAAGTGTACTAACCAAATCAAAGTGTTGACTGTTAGCGATAATGTTTCGCACATCGTGTGAATCTAATGAAAACGCGCCTATATAGATGAACGCGAACAACAGTGGCAGTAAGTGAGCTAATTGAGGGGCTCTCAAACTAAAATTCGATTGTGTTAACGAATGAACATAAAGATACAACGCAGGACCTCTTATTAAAGCACTCCCCATCGAAAAATAAACTAACCAAGAGGTGTATTTGATATTTAAAAATAAAAGCTCATCATTCCACATGAGTAATGTAGCAACAATAGATGCCGCAATGGTTATTAAAAAAGCGCCCAACATTAAATTATCGATACGCAAACTAGAAGGTAATGCTAATCGACAAAGTGCCAACAATATGCACTCGCCCATAGTCATTATTAAAAAAACATCATGGATATTGAAAATTCGCAGACTCATTACATACAGGCCAATTTATTACACTTAAAATTATTCTGAATAATTCAACTGGCAGTACATACACCCATATATAGGCGCGATTGTAAACATCCGAAAAACCAAATGAATACATTGCTCAGTGATCATCAATTATTATTAGGGTTGCATTTGAACTTAAAGCTTAAAGCTTAAAGCTTAAAGCTTAAAGCTTAAAGTCAAATACTGCATTATTTTTTAACTTTTAAACTTTTATACATATTAAACATCTCAAACAACGACACTTTACGTGGTATTAGGGCATAAAAAACCTAGCTCGGAGTTTACAGAGACGTGCATCACAGACTTACCAATGAATACTTAAAACAATCAAATATACGGGTAAATCCTCCACTTACTGTGACGTGACGACATAAACGCCAGAAACCTCAAGTGCTACTATGAGAAACAACTACACATAAAATATGAATGAAAAACTGTGCCATCTCTGTAATTTATTAGCACGTGATATTTTAATATGAATTTTATCTTCAATACGGTGTTAAGCATTTTTTTGAATACAGTAGTCCGAGTAACAGCCCCTTGTCAAAATAAAAATGATCTCACCTGCATCTAAAATCATGCAGAACTCGTCAAGTTGCTCAAATGTTCCGATGCCAGCCCCAAATCATAAAAATAAAGTGGGACTTCGACGATTTATTTGTTTTATTTTTCCTTCATAATGATCAATTAACCCCATAAATATCAACAAGATAGAACCATCCGAACGCTTATTCATACACTTATGAGTGTGCTCTAATTATTTGCGACTCTAGTGTGACGATTTTTATATTCATCTAGCGCATTCTAGTGCAGTCGCGTGATATCCCCGATGCCTATACCTAGATAGGTGCGCACCTGGAATATTAGTAAAACACTACCTTCGCTGCTGTAGTTCTTTAACGTTCGTATGAGGGAATGAGAGTGCTACCAGAGTAACGTTGCTGGTTAACACGGTAACAACTTGCGGCAATCTAAAAAAATAAAAGCTCTCAAGCAAGTCAAAATAAAAGTAATCAAACACATCCAAAATAATAAATAGTGGATAACTCTATGAACTCTGGAACCCTAGTAAGGCAAAAGCGCTATGGCGGGTCTATTTTTCGCCATCTATGCTCATTAACTCTCGCTATATCAGCCATCACGGCCAATGCTCAAACTACAACGCGTATTGAAGCAGAAGACTACACAGCATTCTCTGATACAGATGCTGGAAATAATGGCGGAGCCTACCGCTTTGACAATGTAGATATCGAAGGCTCAACCGACGCCGGCGGCGGATTCAACGTAGGTTGGACACAAGCCTCTGAGTGGCTCGATTACAGCCTAAATGTCCCTAGCGGCACCTATGAAGTCACTACTCGTGTAGCCTCAAATGTTGGTAACGGCGCTTATTCACTGTCGCTTAACGGCGCAGTATTTGGTTCCGATACAGTAGGCAATACTGGCGGCTGGCAAGCATGGGAACCCCACAACGCCGGAACAGTTAGTATCGGAAATAATGGGCCGTACACCTTGCGAGTTAATATAGACTCCGGTGGTTTCAACTTTAACTGGATTGAGCTAACCGCTATATCAGTAGATTCTGACGGCGATGGCGTATTAGATGAAAATGACAATTGCCCTAATACTCCCGCGAACACCGCTGTAGACGACAATGGCTGTCAATTTGTGACGCCACCTCCAGCAGGGCTTATTCCAGCTTCAGCCTCTGGTAGCACCAACCTTCAAGATGCATCCCTTGCAACCGACGACAACTTTAGTACGCGATGGGAGTCCAGTCACGGAGTTGACCCCAGTAGCTTAACGCTTGATTTCTCTGTTGCTTATGATGTTTCAGAAGTGCAAATTTATTGGGAAGGCGCAAATGCCGCAAATTACACGCTGCAGGGCTCAAATGACAATAATGGCTGGACGACGATAGCAACCTTTACTGGCGGCAACTTTGGTGACCGCACCGATACGCTTAATGTATCGGGTAGTTATCGCTACATGCGTATGAATGGTACATCGCGCAGCGTCGGTAATAACTGGGGATACTCGATCTATGAAATGGATGTGTATGGTACTCCAAGTGATGGCGGTGGCGGTGGCATCATTGATAGTGATAACGATGGTGTTCCCGACAACGTAGATGCGTGTCCCAACACTCCAACGGGAACCAACGTCGGTAATAACGGCTGCCCAGTAGATTCTGACGGTGATGGCGTATTAGATGGAAATGACAATTGTCCCAATACTCCGGAGAATACCGTTGTAGACGACAATGGTTGTGAGTTTACAGCACCACCTACGGCCGGACTAATCTCAGCTTCAGCAACCGGCAGCACTAACTTTCAGGCTGCATCCCTTGCGACCGACGACAACTTTAGTACGCGGTGGGAGTCCAATATCGGGGTTGACCCCAGTATCTTAACGCTTGATTTTTCTGCTGCCTATGATGTTTCAGAAGTGCAAATTTATTGGGAAGCCGCAAATGCCGCAAATTACACGCTGCAGGGCTCAAATGACAATAATGGCTGGACGACGATAGCAACCTTTACTGGCGGCAACTTTGGTGACCGCACCGATACGCTTAATGTATCGGGTAGTTATCGCTACATGCGTATGAATGGTACATCGCGCAGCGTTGGTAATGACTGGGGATACTCGATCTATGAAATGGATGTGTACGGTACTCTAAGCGGCGGCGGCGGCGGTGGCGGTGGCGGTGGCGGTGGCGGCATTATTGATAGTGACAACGATGGTGTTCCCGACAGTGTAGATGCGTGTCCGAACACTCCAACAGGAACCAACGTCGGCAATGACGGCTGCCCTGTGGATAATAATACCGGCAATATCGAACCGCTATACAACGGATCAACCGCTTTGGAAGCCGATACCCAGTTCGATCGTGGTGATGCTCTTGTCACTCGCTATTCAGATCGTCCACGTACACGTCACGCTCGTGAAGACCAATTCCAATCCTACGACCACTACATCGCCTTTTACTTCGAGAATCGCTCAAGCAACATAGAAATCGTCGATTATGTAGCCAAAGGCGGCGACACCATCGAAATGAATGTTCGCACGATATTCCCATTGAGCACTACCGAAGCCGAAAACCGCTGGTGGTACGAAGGCTTCACAACAGTGGCCAGTTATGCAAGTAACGGCATAATGAATTACATGGGTTTCGATGGGCAGTATTACAACTATCAAAAAACCAGTGCTGTAAACGCTCGCCTAAATCGTGAGATTCGAGTTGGTGACAAAATGGAATTTGAAGTCAGTCAATTTACGGCGGGCAATATTCCCCGAGGCCAAGCAAATTATTATGGCACAACATTCCTCTACATTGTTGGCGAAGGAATTGTCCCTTGGTATACCGTACCCTCGGATCCATTTCCTGAAGATAGCCATAAGATCCCTGAAGAATATTGGCTCGGTGGCCAAACCAGTACGCATTACCAATACACAGACGAACCCGATAATCACTTTATGCAAATGGCGACCAACTTGGGTTACGAAAACGGTCAAGAGTTTTTAGAAGGGCGACGCGTACACCACTCCTCTTTTGTTGACGGCTCTCACGACGAGTCACCAGAAAATGGTATTTACGATACAAACATTGGCTTATCTGGGACCAAATACATCAATGAAAGCTGTACTAGTTGCCACGAACGCAATGGCGGTGCACCTGTAGCAGCAAACGGCGAACAACTCGACAAATGGGTATTCAAAGTTGGTGATGCACAAGGTAACCCAGACGCGAATATTGGCCGTGTATTGCAGTCACAAGGTTCAAACGGTGAGGGTAATGTTTCTATCAGTTCATGGACAGAATTGCCTAATGGCCTGCGCGAACCGAATTACCAGTTCTCAAATGGCACACCTGCGACCTTCTCAGCTCGTATAGCTCCTCGATTGATTGGTTTAGGTTTAATCGAAGCCATTCCTGAATCCGCTATTTTGGCTCTTGAAGATGCTAACGACTCTAATGGTGATGGTATATCGGGTGTTGCTAGCCGTGTTGCTGACCCTGTCAATGGTGGAGTTACACGCCTTGGACGCTTTGGCTGGAAAGCTGGAACATCAAGTGTCAAACATCAAGCAGCCGCTGCGCTTAACACAGATATGGGTGTTCGTACGTCTCTCTTGCCAAACCCAGATTGCGGATCGAATCAAAGTAATTGTGGCGAAGGAAGCCCTCTTATGAGTGATAGCGAACTAGACAAATTAACACTCTACCTTTCAACCTTAGGTGTACGCCCACAACGTGGCTGGAAATCTGGGTCTGAGGATCAAAGTGTTGTACAAGGTAAGTCTTTGTTCAGCAACATAGGGTGTGCAAGCTGTCATACCGAGACCATGCAAACATCAGCATTCCACCCCTTAGCTGAAGTACGCAATCAAACTATTCACGCATACTCTGACTTGTTGTTACATGACATGGGTCCAGGTTTAGCCGACAACCTAGGTGAAGGCGATGCTAGCGGTAGCGAATGGCGTACAACACCTCTATGGGGTCTTGGCTTAGCAGCATGTGTGACAGGCGGCCTCACCAACCCAACCGGTTCTGAAGGTGGTGAGATTTGTACTCCTCATCATGCCTATCTTCACGATGGTCGTGCACGCTCTATTGAAGAAGCGATTCTTTGGCATGGCGGCGAAGGTGATGCATCACGACAAGCCTATGAAAACCTTAATGGAGGTCAGAAAGATTCGGTTCTAAACTTCCTTGAATCACTGTAGTTTAGGAGCGTAAGTTAAAGACTTTAGTTTAAAGCTAAAGCCTTTAACCCTAACTAAAAACTTAGTTAAAGGTTATACGTTAGGGTACAAGTATCACCTTTCCTTTTATTGCCGGAGTCGCTTGTGACTCCGGTTTTTTTGCCTTTCATATCCACTTTGAATTTCCAGCTCGCGCCTTTCTATACAGTGAATATCCGCCTGCCCCATCGTTTTTACTCACTTAGGTCGATTTAATAACTCGTATTAACAATTCGTACTCAAAACATCAATTGAAATTTATTAAAGCTCCGCTATATTGTCGGGAATATACTCTAAAAACTGATGAAACAATGGCTTACCGTCCATTAAGGCAAAGAAGTCCTGCGTTAAAGGTAGAGCCTGGAACTCTGGAAAAGACGCTTCAGCCAGCGCTTTCGATTCCCAAATCATAGTATCTATATAGACATTATCTTGATCTAGCGACTTAGACGATACTGAAGAAAACAGTCCCGTTATAGCGCACGAATCACCGATCATCTGAGTTTTTAACTTATCGAATTCCAGCTGTAATCCGTCTTTAATTTTATACATAACAATTTCTTTTACTTTATTTGGCATTGTGTTCCTGCTAGCGTATGTGAAATTTACGGTCTGCTGAGTTAACCAAGCAAACCCTAACTTTGATCCATTACCTTAATGGATCGACGCATACCATGAAATTAACAATTACATGGCAAGAACTTAACTAACGGTTTACGTCTTATGACCTTAGATCAACTTAGAATGCTAAATGCCCTAGCTGAAGGCGGGAGCTTAAAAGCCGCGAGTGAATTACTGCACAAAACGCAGCCGGCCCTGTCGCAAGGCCTAAAGCAGCTTGAGAACCAACTGGGCTTTAAGCTGCTATGCAGAAAGGGCTATAAACTAGAACTAACGCCAGAGGGAAGAATAGTTTTAGATAAAAGCCAAAAAATCCTCCGCCATACCGAAGAGTTAAAGCAATTGTCACGCACTATCGGCGGCGGAAACGAAGCAAAGATAACAATCATCTTGGAAACATCATTCCACTTAGACGCATTAATTCCCGTGCTGAAATTAGTTCAAAGTGAATTTCCGAATACCCAGCTAGATATAAGACAAGAAAATTTAACGGGTGCTATCGATAAAATCAAGCTTGGCCAGTGTGACTTGGCTATCACTCCATTAAGTGATGACAACCGTATGCGTTTATCCGGAAAGCAAGAGTATCTGAAGAGCGTCATACTACAAACCGTCGTATCACCACAACTGTTTAGTCGACTCCCGCTTAAGCCGATCCTCGAAGATTTAATCGATGAATATCAAATAGTATTATCCGATACAGGTAAAGGCACTGAAGGCGTCAATTTGGGTGTGCAAGATGGGCAACGACGCTGGTATGTTACTGAGCTCCAAGCAAAAAAAAACTTAATTTGCACCGGCTTAGGATGGGGGAAGCTACCGGATTACTTAATTAAAGCTGAACTCAAGCAATCATCACTTATACCGCTAAAAGCCGATGGATTAACCGAGAGCGTTACTCTAGATTATTACGTCATCGAACCCGAACATTATGCGAGAGGACCGGTCGCACAGTTTATTTGGACGGAGATAGCCCGCACATTCTTAACGGCATAATATATCTCTCTAAAAAAATTTCTCGTTCTGATTTGCATTGAACTGTTAGGTTACAGACCTAAGCGCTTGATATTCGAAGCCTTACTACCCTAACTTTACCAACCTGGACGTGGGTCTTGACAGCACTTACGCATGCCTATAGTGTATATGCACATTAATGAGATTAATTATGATTGAAAACCAATATATTGCAGACCATTGTCAATGTGCAAAGCTTCGTTCTGCTACACGGGTTATTACACGCCTTTATGATGACGCTTTACGCCCACTGGGTATCAAGGCCAGTCAGTTTACAGTGTTAGTAGCGGTAGACTTGTGCACTCCTATCTCGATTACCGATCTATCAGAAGCCCTGTCCATGGAACGAACCACATTGACACGCAACCTCGCACCACTTGAGAAAGATGGACTAATCCAAATGAATTCTGGTAAAGGGCGAACTCGTTATGCCTCATTAACTAAACCTGGCAAGACTCTATTAGCCGAGGCCAAGCCACTATGGAAATCGACGCAGACTAAAGTTAACAAATCTCTAGGGAAAGATGATAGCCAAACCTTGAACTCCATATTGAAAAAACTAAAGGTTAACTTCAACTAATACACCAGCATACTAAAATTATTTTCTATTTTTTTGACCAGTATAGTGCATATACACTATGCTGGCATTAAACCGAACTCAGACCCAACCAGGACAGTCACAATGAATCAAACACCGCCCAACCAAGCAGCAAAATTTTTCTACTGGGTCACAAACAGACCTAAAACTTTTTTTGCACTTGGTTTAATTTCTATCGCTATATGTTTAACTTTTTTCACACAACTAAAAATAGACCCACGTGCAGAGTCATTTCTTCCTGCCGATAGCGCAGCACTATTGTACCGTGAAAAAGTTGAAGACATCTTCGGCTTAACCGACCCAATGGTTATCGCCATTAAAAGTAACCATGCAGATGGCGTATTTAACCCCACCACACTTGCGCTAGTCCAATGGCTTACAGATCAAGTACACGAAATACCCGGAATCGATACCGACAGGATAATCAGCCTCGCAACAGAAGATGATATCTACGGCACACAAGACGGCATGATGGTAGAGCCTTTTTTCGACGACGTTCCGAAAACACAACACGCAGCCTTAGTTGTTCGAGACAAGGTCATGGATTTCCCGCTGTACGTTGGCAGCCTAGTCTCACGCGATACGTCGATGACACTAATTGTCACAGAAATAAAAAACGAAGAAGACGCTCCAAATGTATACAGCACGCTTTTAAATCTTGTCGAAAACGCACCAGTCGCCGAGGGCGATAGCCTACATGTTGCTGGTGACGGAGCCGTTTCCGGTTACTTAGTTACATACATCAATGCCGACGCCTCTAGACTTGTGCCGATTTCGGTCATCATTATTACTTTACTGTGCTTATTAGCCTTTAGAACCATGCAAGGGGTAAGTTTGCCCGGCTTAGTCATTGGCGCATCGACCGCATCGGCCATCGGTATAATGGCGGCCTTTGGTGATCCAATATACGTCATCACCACAAGCATGCCTATTCTACTCGTTGGCGTAGCTGTAGCGGATTCCATCCATATTCTAAGTGAGTATTACGAACAAAAAGTTCGCACACCAACAGCAACTCAGCAGCAGCTTGTTGTGACATCACTGACACGTATGTGGCGTCCGGTGTTACTTACCACCGTAACATCAATGATCGGATTTTTTGGCGTCTACGTTTCCTCATACATGCCACCGATGCAATCGTTTGGTCTCTATTCCATGATTGGTTTAGGTGTTGCTGGTATATATTCACTCATCGTTCTACCTGCGGCACAAATGTTTTTTACACCAAAGGATAGCCCAGTATTTATCACCCGCGCAGGGAAAGAGAAAAACGATATTTTCACTAAAATTATGGTTCAAATAGGCCACGTTGTATTAGCACGACCGGCTCTTATTCTCTCAATCGCATTCGTTATATTAATCACCGGTATCGTGGGAGCCCTGAAACTCGAAGTCAACGAGTCATGGATAGATAATTTCCGAAGCTCCGAAAAAATTCACATCGCGAATAACACTATAAATAATTCGATGGATGGTTCCAGCAACCTCGACATAGTTATAGAAACCCCTAACCCTGAAGACTTATTCAAACCAAGGAACTTAAAAAAAATTGAAGAACTTCAAAATCATTTGGCCCGACACAAACGTGTTGGTGGAACAACGTCTATCGTCGATTATATTAAGCAAATGAATCGCTCCTTAAATCAAAACGATATAAGCGCTTATACCATCCCAACAAGCGCTAATTTAATATCACAATACTTTCTCCTATACTCAGCCAGTGGTGACCCAAGTGAATTCGAAGAAGAAATAGATTACGACTATCGTATGGCACTCGTTCGTGCACGACTAAACTCCGGTCGATTTCAAGACTTCAAACACATAGTTGAGGGAACCCAAACGTATCTAAACGAAGAATTTAATAGCGCGGAAATAAAAGGTTCTTTGTCTGGCCGGATATATGTCGACTACGAATGGCTAGAAAACCTCCTCGGCACACATTATAAAGGTGTGTTATTCGCGTTAATTCTAGTTTGGCTTGTAGCCTGCCTAAGTTTTAAATCAGTTTATGGTGGAACGCTCGCTTTGATACCAGTTTTGTTTTCGACCTTGGCCGTATACGCGCTTATGGGAATTACCGGCATTACCTTAGCCGTAGGCACAACAATGACTGCGGCCATTGCACTTGGTATTGGAATCGACTTTTCCATCCACACACTCGACAAGATAAAACTGCTAATAAAAGATCTAGGACACCCACCAGAAGAGGCACTGCTCATGCTTTTTCCATCGACTGGCCGCGCACTATTGTTTAACTTTCTAGCTGTCTTTATTGGTTTCGGCATATTGGGATTAAGTTACGTACCACCGCTTTCAAAACTCGGAATACTCGTCGCGTTCGCAGTGCTAATTAGCTTTATCAGCAGTATGACTATATTGCCTGCGCTCATAAAGATTCTAAAACCAGAATTCTTAGGTTTCACTAAAGATTAACCCTTAAATCTACAAAAAGTCATTTAGACCGTCTTCCAAACGTATACGCAATCAAGAGCGATCCTTATGAACATACTCACTAGACTATCAACATTACTCATATTACCCTTCACGATCTGTAGCCATGCAGGTGCCCCATTAAATAACGTAAATGGCATAGCGCTACCGAGCGGTGACGAAATTGCAATCAAAGTAAATGAACGTAACGAAGGCATTGCCGTATCGCGGAAATTAACAATGAAAATGACTGATCGTCGCGGCAAGTCACGAACACGAGAAACACGAACATTTCGAAAGTATTATGGTCAAGAAAAAAAGACGGCAATATTTTATCTAAGTCCAAAAAGTGTGCGGGATACAGCGTTTTTAACGTTTGACTACCCTCAGCCAGACGCAGAAGACGATCAATGGCTATATCTACCGGCAATGCGCAAGGTTCGTCGAATTTCAGCGTCCGATCGAGGCGATTACTTTTTAGGAACTGACCTTACCTTCGAAGAGATGAAACTCGAAACACGCATATCAATACACGATTATTCACGTAAAACTATTGGTAAAGATATCGTCGATGATATGCACTGCATTATTGTGGAGTCATTACCCATCAACTCCGATGTAGCTAAAGAGCTAGGATTAAGTAAACGTCATGATTGCGTTGACGATACGCTGTGGATTACCCGGAAAAGTGAACAGTGGGATACAAATGGAAATCACTTAAAAACCGTTAGATTTAAGGATATTCGTTTGATTGATGACATTTTGACGGCGCATATCATTACAGTAAAAAACCATAAAACCGGACATTCAACAAAACTTTCATTTAGCGATGTAAGTTACAACCATGGCGTAAGCGACGACATATTCACACAAAATAGCATTAGCCGAGGACTATAGAATGGACGGAATTATTCTAAGACGCATTAGCAATAAATTTTTCCCAGGGGCATGCTATTCAAATATTTGGCTATTGCTGGCTTCAGCATTCTACTTAACATTAACATTCGCGCCTACGATCAGTCATGCCGCCGACCTAAGGTTTCACTCTACCGCAAAGGCTCAAATATCAGTTGCCACAGTGGATGAAAATTTCGATCAACATCAATCAATTAAATCTCAATCGACGTTGTTTCAAGTCACACCAGAAATCACACTAAAATCGGAACACTTTGGAAAGTTAACATCGCTAATCCGCGTTAAATACCAAGGTAATGATGGATTTAGAAATACCGATGTTACGCAAAGCTCCTACAATCCCAATAGCAAACCCTACCTACATCACGACTCCAGCCAATTAGAACTAAGGGAAATATATTGGGAAGTTCCCATAAAAACGCACTACCTAACTGTTGGTAAGCAGCAAGTTGTTTGGGGTAAAACCGATGGATTAAAGTTATTAGACATTGTTAATCCACAAACCTTTACGGAATTTATTCTCGAGGACTTTGACGAATCGAGAATCCCACTATGGGCCGCCAACTTGGAACTAAGTACCCGAGACAATTCCACACTGCAAATTGTATGGATTCCTGACACGACTGTACATTCACTCCCAACACAATCGGGAAGATATGCCTTTAGCTCACCTCGCATAATCTCCATGGCACACGAAGAATTTACAGTGGTGATCGACAACCCTCATTACCCACCCAACCATGAAAAATCAATTACTGATTACGAGAACGCTATTGCTGATAGTGACTACGGAATAAAATACGCCTCTTTTGTTTTAGGCTGGGATATTTCGTTGAATTACCTAAACCACTACGACGATCTACCCGCATTTTATAGAGCATTAGAAGTTGTTAGTGGCATAAATCAGATTCGAATTTCACCTCGCTACGAACGAACAGAGATCATAGGTGGAACGGCAACGACGGCCTTCGGCGAATTAACCTTTAGAACAGAGTTGGCCTTCACTCGAAACCAACATTTTATTGTCAACGATCCCGCAAGTGAAACGGGAATCACACATAAAGACGAATTTGCCGTTGTACTAGGCTTCGATTGGTACGGGCTATCTAATGCCTTATTAAGTATACAGGTATTTAACAGTCACGTTATAAAAGCACCCGACACTCTGACACGCCCCATAACAGACACCACAACTACACTTCTAATACAGAAAGAATTCTTCAACGACACACTATCAAATGAAATCATATTTATACATAACACCTACGATAAAGACGGACTACTACGCCCTAAAATTTCTTTCGCCTACAGCGATGAGACAGATATTTGGCTTGGCGCCGACATTTATTACGGTAACAAGGCCGGGCTATATGGCCAATTTAATAACAACGACCGAATCGTCTTCGGCGTAGAATATGGATTTTAGCATGATAGCTTTTTATAGCCACAATGCACACCCGCGATAAAGACATTAACAAATAATCGACGACCCCTCAAAAAGGTGTGAAACTCAATATAAAATTAAATAAATTAATTTTATATTAAAAACTTTCAAGAACATTATAAACACATTACTTCTTCGGAACCTTTAATCCTAACGCCTCGATGTATCCATTATTAGGTGTATTGTTTTCATACAAACTTTCAACGTTGAATTCTTTCAAGGCAGATTCAGAGCTAAGTTTGTTCGGAAGGTTATTTCTTATATTTTCATAGGTACGTCGATCACTATCGGAATAATCTATTAGCTTTTGGTAAATAGCAGGCTGTTTGAAATTCATAAACCCTTTACTGTTGTTCATTTTTTTATATGGCCAAAAAGCCCAGCCTATATTGTTTTTCTCGAGTAGAACTCTAAAGTCTCTAACCCATTCATCTGTGTTTTCACCCGTCTCACCAACATATATGGGCACAGCGTACTTTTTAGAAAAATCTACATATTGTTGAATTTCTTCCTGCTTGACATCCATCCAATATTTATGAAATTCATACACCAAATTATCATCAAAGGGTTTCCCAAAAAGACTAAAATTCGTATTCCAATTCGACCCACCTATAAATATTATATGATTTTTATCTACTTCACGTATTGACTTCGTAGTTTCTTTGTACAGTTTAACAAGAGCGCGCTCTAGGGCCGCTGTATCTTTTTCAAAATGATGCGCTACGGGCTCATTTAATAAATCGTAACCCAGTATAGTGGGTTCATCTTTATAATGATCGGCAATCCGCCTCCACGTATCGATAAATGTTTCTTGGCAGCGCTTACTAACTAACAAGTACGGGTAGCCATAACTATCGTCAATATTATCGCCGGTTTGACCACATGGTGCTGCGTGCATATCTAAAAGAACAAGGAGATCATATTTCTTAGCCCAAGCGACAGCTCTATCAATGTATTTATAACCGTGGTAATTCCGCCCCAAATAATCATCATTAGTAAGAAGCTTATAATGAAATGGTAGCCGAATATGATTAACACCGGTCCCTTTTAAAAACCGAATATCGTCCTCTGTTATATAACTTTCTAAGTATTCATCCCAGAAATCACGTGATTTTTCTGGGCCCACAGCCTCTTGAAACAAGGTATTTATTTTTTCAGCCGAGTTAACCGTAGAAAACTTAAACATATAACCTTCAGGAAGGAGCCAATTCCCCAAATTGGTCCCGCGTAACAATAAGGCATCACCTTTAGCGTCGACTATATCCTCACCGTCTACACCGACAAACGAATTGGGTTTAGAATGCGAATATCCAGAAAACACAAACAAAACAACAGCTATTATAAAATAGGAATATATTTTCAGTGAAACCATGAAAGAGCCTTAATGAATAATATAAATTTAATTTTCACAATACTTAGAAAATGACAATTTATTGTATTAGAAAATCATGAAGGGAATCTTGATAGTTACGACTCCCTTTTAACAATACACCTCCGCTCAACTCGACACGGTAATCGCCCTTTTTATCCGGTAAAACCTTATCTATATATCTGACATTTACCAAAGTCGACCGATGTATTCTTCGAAACCATTTAGGATTAAGTAAAGCAATCAGTTTTTTCATAGTAGACCGATAAATATGCGTATCGCCATCCACATGAATACACATATAATCTCCAGCTGCATCAACCCAAACTATATCATCAACTTTTATTAAGACACGCGGATCTCTATTTTCGACAATAATTTCACTATTCCAATTTGGTTTTTCATCGAGTGTTACAAACCTTCCTGCATCACCACTAATATGCTCCGAAACAGAAAGTATATTTTTCTTTAAATCAACTGGCGGCAGTGTACGTCGTAATTCACAACGCTCGATACTTTGACAAAGTCTCTCGACACTGTAAGGCTTGCACAGATAATCGACCGCCTGAACATCGAAAGCCGAAAATGCATATTGATCATAGGCCGTTGTAAAAATAATGAGAGGTAATACATCTGACTGCAGAGATTCAATTACTTCAAATCCATTTAGACCAGGCATTACAATATCCAAAAAAAGTAATTCAGGTTGCAATCGAATACACGCCTCGACGGCCTGAATACCGTTTTCACATTCCGCAACGAGCTCTATGTTTGGGTTGTTTTTCAACCTATTCTTGAGCTCCCGCCTCAATAATGGCTCATCTTCTGCAATTACGGCCCTTAAAGGCTTCATGTTAATGCCTCTATGTGTATAGATATACGAACCTCAAGACCGCCCGATTCTATATTTATATACTCCAAAGAATGATTCAAACCATAAAATCCTTCTAACCTCTCTCTCGTATTTTTCATTCCAATACCAACCTGTTTTTTGTTTGAGCATGAAGTTACGTTCATCCCAGGACCGTCATCAGATACGGAAATTATTAAAGCATCGTTAACTATCGCGCTTTCGATGACTATATGCCCATCAGATGTCGATGGCGCGATAGCATGCTTTATTGAGTTTTCAACAATTGGCTGTAACAACATGCTCGGTATTTGAAAATCAAGAGTATCTTCAGATATAGAAAATAGACAGTTCAACCGCTTTGAATAGCGAATTTTTTCTATATCAAGGTAAAGATTTAGAACGCTCAACTCAGCTCTTAAGTCATTTGTTTTCGATGGATCTTTATCAAGGGTATACCGAAGAAAGCCGCTGAGTTTTTGTGTTATTTCTGAAGCTTTTTTTGAATTATCATCAGAAATCAACGCACAAACATTCGCAAGGGTATTAAACAAAAAATGCGGGTTAAGCTGATATCGTAACATTAACAATTGCGCTTCTTTTTCGGCCGCGAGAGCGACAAGTAAGGCCTTTTCTCGTTTGACCAGAGAACTGCGATATTTTAAGCTGTAATATATCGCCGACCACGCCGCTACAATCGTTAGTGAGTTAGAGAACCAAGCCCGATTTGTTTCCCAAAATCCAGTCTCTATCTGATTTGGGAATATTTCGAAGAACGCCAAAAGCTTTACCGCAGTCCAAATTTCTGCGACTAAAACCACAGAAAAGAACCCCACCAATAGGCTTACCCAAACGGGTTTATTCCAATAATATTTATGTATTTGACGTAAGACTAATGTCAACAAGAAGCCCAAAAACATTTCGATAGAATAATAGACAATCCCGGAATAGAAGGTAACCTCGCCATCTTTTGGCGTAAATAAAATATAGATTGCGAACGGATATGCCATCCACCCCATAATTTGAAAATGCCAAAATTTTGGAGTCGGCCACTGATAAGTGCTTAATGCGGATAATCTCGTCATAATTTCGTCATAATTTCGCGCCTTATACAGTATTAACAACTAGTACAAGTATAGTTTACAGGTAGGGGTATCACATATCCTCATACATAAAAAAACTGGCCTATCAAAATTGAAGGGCCAGCTAACTCGAAAAACATCGACTAAACTTACTTACTGTTCACAACTACAAGCTCGAGCTTCCAAATATACTTACTTCCCATATCGAGTATCCCCAATTATTTCCCACACTTCGTTCCGTTCCATAAATTCGTACATATCGATATTGTCCAGATAACGCTACGGTATCCGTGCGCGCCCCAAACTCACCACCAGTCGCAACATGTAGTGACGTCCAATTAGTATTGTCGTTTGAGCCCTGAACATTATAATTTGCTGCGTTTGCCGCCTCCCAATCGATAATAACTTCCGATAATACGTGCGCTGAACCAAGGTCCAGTAAAAGCCAGCTTGGGTCAACCCCATGGAGAGACTCCCAACGGCTATTCAGGTTACCGTCTGTTGCGTTACCCGCACTTAGCAGTTCACTACTTGCGGACGCAACAGCAACAAGCTGTTCATTAATAATGGGGCAACCAATCGCATTAACCTCAGTACCCGAAGGTGTATTTGCACATTCGTCACTATCATCTAAAACACCATCGCCATCAGAATCCGTACTAACGCTCTGACCACCGAATATCTGAACCTCCCAAATTGAATAGCCCCACGCGTTACCTATGCTGCGACTTGTTCCGTATACACGCAGGTAGCGATAGCTACCATTCAAGCCAACGGTATCGACACGCTCACCGAATAAGCCTCCAGTTTGGTTCGACAGAGCTACCCAGGTGCTCTCATCATTTGAAGCCTGTATTACATACGATTCCGCATTGGCAGCCTCCCAGTTGATAACAATACTATCCAAAGCATACTGATCTCCAAGATCGAAACTAATCCAACTAGGATCAACACCGTGAGTCGACTCCCATCGAGTTGCAGTGTTGCCATCGACAGCGAAACTGGCTGGCGTCATCTCAGAGCTAGCAGACGCTACAGGGCTAAGTTGAACAATCGTAACTATAGCGCAGCCATCAGTACCTACTTCCGCGCCTGGCGGGGTATTAGGGCAGCTGTCTTGCTCATTATTAACACCATCGAGGTCACTATCTAAAGCACAACCATCAGTACCTACTTCCACACCTGCCGAAGTATTAGGGCAGCTGTCTTGCTCATCGACAACGCCGTCGAGGTCACTATCAAGTGGCGCATCGCCGCCGCCGACCCAAACGATATCGTCGAACGCGTAGCTAAACGTATTGCTAGGAACATCGCTTGCGCTAAGATAAGTAAATACATACCCAAGAGATTGGATCGCCACTAACGACCCACGCAAATCACTTACCGGAATCGTCACTTCACCCCATTCTCCATTACGCACTAAACCATATGTAGTTTCGTTCGCTGGGAACGTGATCCAATTTTCATTTGAAAATGTGTCGCTAATACCTATTTGGAAAGACACGTCTGCTGGGATCTTTACTTTGAACTTAAGGCTACCTTCGCTAAAATTACTCATATCTCGCGCTTGATGAGAAAGTACACCTCCGCCAAACCAACCTCCAGGAGTATTAAAGTCTAGGGATATTACCTCTCCGCCCTCATAGGCCGCTTCGTTTCCGGGCGTAGAGTTAGCGTCCCAGATAAACAACGACGAATCAGTCCCAATCTCCAAGGCATTAGTCGTTAAGGTCGTCTCTGTATATACGCCAAATGTTCCCGTCTCTGCAGGTGTAACATTCCCTGCAAATATTTCGCCCTGACCATCAAGTTTATACACACGAACATAATCGATGTACATTTTTCCTGGACGAGGAGCACTTATGTCTGCGGGTGTCATTTGACCGGTGAACGTTCCACCAATAGCCAAGTTAAATAATAGATAAAAAGGTTCTCTGAACGCCGCTGACGTTTCCGTGATAGTAAACGGGGTTTCATACATATCATATTCAACACCGTCATCTATTGCCGTGAACCGTATCTGATCCTCTGTCCAATATGTGCGATACGTTATAAACCGATCGTTCATCGGGGTTTGAGAAAAATAACTGTGCGGTGTATTCCACGCTGTACTCGCAGCACAAGTTGGATTGGCGTCCACACAAGCATCTTCAGAATAAAATATGATATTTGAGCCTACATGATTATTTGTAGGCGCATCATCAGGCGCGCCCATCTCCATCATGTCGATCTCACCTTTTGCAGGCCAAGACTGTGTACTAGTACCTAATAACCAGGCTGCTGGCCAAAAGCCCTCAGCTAAGTCTGGCACACGAATACGAGTTTCGATCATGCCGTACCGAATGGCAATTTTCTGTGCAGAATTGACTTTACCTGAGGTAAACACGCTGCCCTCAATCGTTTCATCTCTAGCATCAAACACTAATGCACTATTCCCAGGTTCGTTTGGAATAGCTTCAACTGTCACATTATCTTCGGCGTACCACTGTAATTCTTGATTCCCCCATCCACATAAACCAATACCGCAGCCGTTGCCGACGTCTTTTGTCCAGTTCTGTGCGTTAAAGCTATCGAAATTATCTTCCCATATAATCTCGCCCACTTGAGCGTTCGCTGAAATTGACAAAGCGCAACACGCTGATAAACCAACTATCTTGACACTTGGAGCCATACGGCGTCCTAGCGCGGCTACTTTTTCTTTAATTATCTTCATCGGGCTCTCCGTAGATTTTCAATCGTAAACATCAAAAACTACTGTTTTTTTATTATGGATAGAAAGAAACTTGTCGACAACTAGCGTTAATTTTTTAACACTTTTAGTAACACTAATACCTACTACTAGTAGTTTTAGCTTTAGTTTTAGTTTTTAGAAGCCTTAAAAGTCGGCAATTCGCTAGGAGAATATGCCATAATTTAACAGCATCAATAAGATGCTTGCGACAAGCTGGACAAAAATACGATAAGCCGGAAATTATAGCGTAACACCCCTTACTACTAGTCATTAAGTGTGTAGGCACTTAACACGGATGCTACATAACCACCCACCTTAACCTCGAATAACTGTTTAATTCTTACGTCTTTGGACCAAAATTTAAAGGGCCGTACAGAATTATTTATGGATCAACGGTGTCCGCTCGAACTCGTTACTACTAGGCATACTTCCCCGCGAACCCTCTCTGCCGCTCACCAAGAGTCGAAAAGGTAATTTCCAAAAAAACAAACACATATAAAAATACCACTAGTTAGAAGTGGAATTAAAAACACTTCCATATTCCAGCAAAAACATCTTGATAATCTAAGTCGGTAAGGCAAGCACTTTTGTGCGATAAACTAAACTTGATGTTTCAATTTCTCGCCCTGAACTGTAAAATCTTGAACGAATATAAACTGACAATACGGTACTGTCTCAGTTGTTTTCAACTTTAAATTGAGAGCTTTAAAATGTGCGGTATAGCGTAGAAATATCTCGAATTTTATCTATGCCGCTCTTTTGTATGCTTGCCTTTCTCCGTCATCGAAAAGGTTCATGCACTATGAGAAAGTCTGCTGCACCTAACGGATGACGGCAGAATGCCTCTGGCCTGATCGACTTGGTTCGAGGCCCTTAATTTTCGACATAGAACGCGAGTGTTCCCAAAATTAATTAGTCGCGCCAGTAGAAATTCACCTGGTCGGCTAAGCGAAATTTCGGGATTAATAAATAGACCTATCTATGCTATCGACGACACCTATCAGAAAGAAAATGTTCATTATTTTCGTTGCACACCAAATCAAGGTGGAACAGATAACTCTAAGGGCCATTGTCTATTTCTCTACTTCAATGTTCTTTTAGGGATTCCAATTGATGTTAGCGTGAATATCACTAGCGCCAGTGAAGAAACAATACTCGAAGAGTACGTTATGTAGAAGGATAGTGTTTTTCAACATCCAGAGGCACTCTGATTGGCTGATCGTGATGTTGTTGACTGTCCTTTATGGGCCC
>JBLIMQ010000075.1:0-21409 GCA_047638775.1 Flavobacteriales bacterium | reverse complement strand
AGTTCAGAGCGCGCCAAATCGTCTAAATCGAATAATATTCATTCGTCGCCGGTAAATAAAAGCTATCGAACTTCACGAGTTGATGTGAATCGCAGCTTTGAGCGTCCAGTCGATGGGGAATCTACTCGGCAAGCGAGTACGCGTTACCGCGAATCAACTGTACCCCGCCAACCTGGACACTCGGGTCAAACTGTATCTGAAGAGCATATTGAGAAGCTTCAAGCGCTGCCGCTAAATAAGGCTCTGCCTGCAGAGGGCGAATATTGTGAATTAGAGCTTGTTGATGAGAAAAAGCGTCAGTTACAAAAACTATTAACACAACGATCGTTAATCCCCCAGCAGTCGACTCAGTTAAAAAGAGCGACTAGCGTAAAACCTAAGTTACAAGAAACAGATCTTTCTTCTGCGATTGAATCCAAGCCGACGACAAAGCTTAAACCAGCTGTTGTTGAAAAGCCGAGGATAGATCTTGGTGCTAGAGGCAAACTTAAAGCAGAAGTCAAAGGTGAAACTAAAAATGCGTTTGAAGCTGACGCTATAGTAGCCGCTGAGCCTGATTCTGTACCTGAAACTAAAGAGGCAACGCATGTAGAGCCATTTAAATCGCCATTAGAAGAGTGGGCTGAAAATGGACGACCCGTTTGGGCACAGGAGCGTTTTGAGGTTTTGTTATTTGAAGTGTCAGGACTGACATTGGCTGTTCCATTAGTGTCTTTGGGGCAAATATTCCCTTTAACTTCAGAGCTTACGCCAATTTTTGGTCAGTCTGATTGGATGATGGGTCTATTGCCGACAACGCTCGGTAAAATGCGTGTAGTGAACACGTCTTTATTTGTGATGCCTGAAAAGTATGATGAACGGTTTGTTGAAAGCGCGAAATATGCCGTTTCTATTGATGGTCTTCCGTGGGCATTGGCGGTTGATTGTGTTAATCAGCCTATATCATTGGAGCCTGAAGATATTCGTTGGCGGGGACAGCGTGGAAAGCGTCCGTGGTTGGCGGGAACTGTTAAATCGGAGATGTGCGCGTTGCTCGACATCCCTCAAATGGGCAAATTATTATCGGCCACTGATAAGAATCTAAGGGCTGGCTCGCAATAAACTATCCACTTCGAGCACAAATAATTTAAATACGCTTTTCACTGGCATAGAAGCTGCTTTTAACTATATTGAATATAGGTAAATGGCTATATTTTGACGCTAGCCAGTTAGACAGGTAATTTTCGGCATAGAAACCTATGCTCGGGTTTGACGGAAGCGCGTTCGTATTGAGGAATTTAAACAATGTCAGTAACACACTCTAAAGACAATATTAGTGATGATCCCATCCTGCAGTGGGTTACCTTTAAGCTCGCTGGTGAGACCTATGGCGTGAATGTTATGCAGGTGCAAGAAGTTCTAAGGTATACCGAGATAGCCGGCGTTCCAGGAGCGCCTTCTTACGTACTTGGTATTGTGAACCTGCGCGGAAATGTTGTTACCGTTATTGATGCTCGTTTTCGCTTTGGCTTGGATAGTGGCGAAATTACGGATAATACCCGTATTGTTATTCTTGAAGCGGATAGTCATGTTATTGGTATTTTGGTCGATAGTGTCGCAGAAGTCGTGTATTTACGTCAGAGTGAGGTTGAAACAGCGCCAAATGTTGGTAACGAAGATAGTGCTCGTTTCATACAAGGTGTCTGTCATAAGAACAATGAACTGCTTATATTGATCGAATTGGATAAATTATTAACTGACAATGAGTGGGCTGAGATCGAGTCTGAGTAATCGAGTGCTAAAAAGAAACTAAGTATGATTCAATTAAACGTAAGTAACGAGGCAGGAATATGAACGCACAATTGCCTTTAATCATGTCCGTTCTTATGTCAACGATCTGCCTGGGTTTTAGTTTTTATTTGTTGCGGCAATTACGTTTACAGCGTAAAGAATTAGTTCAACTTAAGCGCGGTCTGTCTATCGCGAGCGCAGGGGCTGTTGGCATGGGCCAGCGAGTTCTCGAGCTTGAAGCCAAGCTCCTTAGGCTTAAAGATGGGATTCATTCGCAAACCGATTCCGATGACGGTGCAAGCTATAGTCGTGCTCGATCCTTAATAGACCAAGGCTTACCTGATGAGGTTATCGCGGCAAGTTGTGGGATATCGATATCTGAAGTCAGTTTAATGCGAATGGTTCATGGTGCTAAAAATGGTACTGAAAATAGCGTTGATAATAGTTTTGAAATGGACGCTATGCGCTAATGAAAACCTTCTTCGCACCGAGTTTCCTGTATTACGTTTTTATTATAGGCTTTTTAGTGCTTACGGGCTGTTCGGTTTCAGAGCGCCACTTAGTGGAAGACTCTGAGGGTCTTGTATCGAAAAACTTTTTTAGAAGCGTAAAACCTAACAAGACGAATATTTCATGGGTTGAATCAAACCTTGGCGAGTCTTACGAGATTCAAGATGGTAGGGATGGCTTCAAGTACTACAGCTACAAATTTACACGCGCCAAACACCGAAGTGCACATTTGTTAATGGTAATGCGTGTTAGTGGGCGTGAAGAGCATCAAGAGTTCTATCACCTACTTGTTTGCGATGGACTTATTCGGAAGCATTGGTGGGACAAGTTTGAAATGGTTCAAGACCATAAGTTTAAACGTGTATCTTGCCATAGTCGTAAAGGGCGAAAATCTAATGGGACGCTTTCTTCGGCACAAGAAAACCTTGAACAGAAGCCAGATTTAACTGTAGGTGGTTCTGAGATGGCGGACGCTGAAAATAAAAGTGAAGCCGTTCCAAAAACTGAAGAAGAAGCGCGAAAGCTAATGGGTTTTTAGGTGTTTTCCATGTAGCAATATTTTTCCGGTCTTTTCTCCTGTCAATTAATACCTAGTTACCCGTCATTTCACATTTAAAAGCTGTGGCTCTATGGCTGACCGGTTGAACTGAAGCGTTGAATTAGGTACATAATGTTGAGTTGACGGGGCTCGGCTTGCCGTCAACTCAACAGCCTCTAATTATTCTGCGACTGTACTTTTCTTAAATAGTAGGGTCATTCGATTTGACTCACCAATTAAGTCATATGCCTTTTGTTTCTCTTCGTCGCCGTTACTGGTGTAGTAACTCGGTGGTAGGCGCCATACGATATCGTCGTCACCCGGTTGATCTTTTTCGTTCGTGTTGATTAATGATTCGGCAACAAAAGTGAACCCTGCAGCGTCCATAGCTTTAATCAGGTTGGATTTTTTCAGGTATCCGTGCGTACCATCAGCCCACTCGTCTGTTTTATCTTCAGATGCTTGATGTTGGACGATACCTACAATACCTTCAGGTTTAAGTAGTGCGTGGGCTTTTGCTAAGGTGTTGGAAAGGAATTGACCTTTATCTTCAAATCGAGCTAAGGCGTGCAATGCACGAATGAACAGTACGGCATCAACCTTATCGTTATAGCGCTCGGGGATTGTTGGGAACGTTGCCCCTAGTCCAGCTGCGCCATTCTCTGCGGCCCAAGCTAGAGATTTTTGTTGCCATTCGTTGGGCCAGTTAACTCGGCCCTTTAAAAACTCTTCGTTACCAAAAGGGAAGTTTGGCCAGACATTCATTCCGTAATCTGCGCCGATGAGCATGCCGTCTTTACCCAAATAAGGAATAAGTATTTGTGAGTACCAGCCATCTCCAGGTAGTACTTCAACAACGGTCATTCCCGGTGTAACACCAAAAAATTCTATCGTTTCTTTAGGATGTCGGAAGTCATAACGCGCTTTGGTCTTATCTTCTTGTGCGGCCAATATTTGACTCAATGCCGAGGCTGGCGTACTAGAGTCTAAAGATAGTTCTGCAGCAGTTTTCACCGCTTCTTGTGCTTGCTCTTCTGCGGGCTGTGTTTCTGGTTTTTCACAGGCGGCTAGCAGTAACGCTAAGCTCAGTATTCCTAGTTTTTTCATAATTCGTCTCTTTATTGCGAGTTATTTTAAAATGAGTACAGTTAGCGTAGCTGGTGAATATAGCGCGATTATTGTATTGGTTGTTGTTTTATTGAATTTTATAGCCAGATTCGAGGCTTTGTCGAGTCGTTACAAAAGTATTCCGACTTGATTGTACGGTTTGTTTGCCTATTGACACTCAAACTGCTGTCCTGATATCTCTTTGCTATCATCTCCTAATAAAAATAAATATCGGTTCATGAATGTTTTGGCTTCGGTAACCGTACTGGGGTCTTCAGCTGGATAGGCTGTTGCTCGCATTTTAGTGCGTGTGGCTCCTGGGTTAATCGAATTAAAGCGGATTTGATTTACGCCGTCGGTTTCATCATCAAGTATTTGGCATAGGTTTTCGAGCCCGGCTTTAGATACGGCATAAGCCCCCCAAAAAGCTCGGCCACGGCGAGCGACTGACGTGCTGGTAAATAAGACGCTAGCGTTTGCTGACTTTGACAAAAGATTTAGCATAGATTGAGTCAGCAAGTAAGGCGCAGTTAAGTTCACTTGCAGGACTTTGTTCCATTCTTCGTGGCCGTATTGGCTAATTGGTGTACGAGGACCTAATTCGGCGGCATTGTGAAGAATACCATCTAATCGGCCAAATTCGGTTTCTATTGCGTCAGCCAGGGCTTTGTAATCCGGCGTTTGGGCACTTTCGAAATTGATGGGGAAGATAGCTGCTTTTGGGTGATTGTTTTTTTCGATTTCATCGTAAACTTCTTCAAGTTTACTCAGGTTACGGCCGCTTAATATTACGGTGGCGCCATGTTCGGCGAAGCTCAATGCGGCGGCTTTTCCGATACCATCACCCGCGCCAGTGACGAGAATAACTTTTTCATTTAGTAGTGTTTTTGGTGCAGTGTAATGTGAAAATATTTCAATGTCGTTCATGATCTTGTCCAAGTCTACGCACGATTTATTTAGGTGTTCAATGTCTGAATGATAGGCCAGATATCGTGAGCACTTTCAACGATATAGTCCGCATTCCAAGTTTTTGTTACATCGGGACTGTCGATGTAGCCATAGTTGACGGCGATTGTTCGCATGCCAGCATTGATTCCGCATTGAATATCACGAATATGATCGCCAATATAAAGCGCGTTTTGATGTGTGGTATTAGTCTGTTCACATGCGAGAATTAGTGAGTCGGCTGCGGGTTTGCTGTTTTTTACATGTTCGGGGCAAATAAGACAGCTCGGTTCGCTCGCAAATGAAAATGCTTTCATTAATGGTGCTGTATACTTCCAGGGCTTGTTAGTGGCAACCCCCCATGAGATGCCATTCGCAGAGCATTGCTCGATGAGTTCATATATTCCCGGAAATACTTCCGTTTTGTCAGCAAGTGTATCTTGGTATATTTCGAGTAGGCGATTTCGAAGTCTGGTAAATTCAACGTCGCACTTTAAGTCTGGAAAACCTACTTCAATTAATGCAGCTGAACCATTGGATACAACTTTCCGTAATTCACACAATGAAATGGTTTGCAGGCCTTCTTCAATTAATACCGTATTTAGGGCTCCGCCTAGGTCCGGAGCGGTATCTAAAAGTGTGCCATCGAGGTCAAAAAATACGGCATCTATTGGCATGGGCGTCTCGAATTCATTGTAGTGGTATAAATGGTGGTATAAACGGCGGCATAAATGGTGGCGTTTAAATAGTAATGTGGTGTTTAAAAAGTAACGTTAAAGTACAGGTTTTTCTGCGGCCATTAAATAGTTAACGTCAACATCATTCGAGCTAAGTTTGTAATGTTTTGTGAGGGGATTGTACCGGATGCCACTTATGTCATTGACGATTAATTCAGCATCGCGAACGCTTTGGGCTAGCTCTGCAGGTTTGATGAATTTTTTGTATTCATGTGTACCTTTTGGGAGTAGTTTTAACAGGTATTCCGCACCGAGTATTGCAACCGCATAACCTTTAGCACTTCGATTAATCGTTGAAAAAAACAACAAACCGCCGGGTTTGGCGAGTCGTGCGCATGCCCGAATAACAGAGGCGGGGTCAGGTACGTGCTCTAACATCTCTAAACAGCAAATCACATCAAAAGTTTCAGGGTTTTTTTCGGCGTATTCTTCAGCTGTAGATTTTATATAGTTAATATCTAAGCCGCTTTCTAATGCGTGCAGCCTAGCAACTTCTAAAGGCGCATCGCCCATATCTAAGCCGTAAACTTGCGCTCCGCGTTGAGCTAAAGATTCCGAAAGTATGCCACCGCCGCAACCTACATCAAGGATTCGTTTTTCGGCAACATTTGCGATGTTGTCAATGTAATTTGCGCGAATGGGGTTTATATCATGCAGGGGCTTGAACTCACCCTGTAAATCCCACCAGCGAGAGGCCATTCGTTCAAATTTATGAATTTCAGCCGAATCGGTATTTGGAGCTGTAGTTGTTTTAGACGCTGTACTTGTTTTAGTCTCTGTAGTTGTTGGCATAATTGACTCAAGGCTCACAAAGTTGATTGTTGTTGGATTTTATCACGCCACTGTTGTGCTTTATTGTGTATCTGCGTGATTGAAAGCTTTGTTGGTTTGCCGTCGGTTAAAACTAGTTCACCGCCTACCCAGCTATGTCGAACAGCTTCACCAACATTACAGTAGACAATTTGGCTGATGGGGTTGTATACGGGTTGAAAGCGGCTAGCGGATAAGTCGACAGCAATTATGTCAGCTTGCTTGTCACGTTCTAGTGATCCAATTGTGCTCTCTAAGCCAAGGGCTTTGGCTCCGTTAATTGTTGCCATTTCTAAGGCCGTCATTGCGTCCAATGCGGCAGCGTTGCCATTTTCGTGCTTGGCAAGCAGCGCTGCATTACGGAGCTCGGCAAACATATCTAAACCGTTATTGCTCGCGGCACCATCGGTACCAAGCGCCACATTTATGCCGTTATCTAATAGTTTTTGCGTTGGACAGGCGCCGCTAGCGAGCTTTAAATTGCTGTTTGGGCAATGCACGACACTTGCACCAGTATTCTTTAGCAGCTCTACGTCAGCATCGTTTACTTGCGTCATGTGAACACATTGAGTGGTGGGTGTGAGCAAGCCTAGCGCGCTTAATCGTTCGATTGGGCGTTGACCGAGTTCTTTTTCCGCTTGATTAACTTCAAAAGCGGTTTCGTGAAGATGAATTTGGACTGGGGCTTGAAGCTCCTCTGCGTAGGTGGCGATTTTTATAAGCGGTGCGTCAGACACGGTATACGGAGCGTGAGGCCCAAAACCAATTTGTATGCGTTCGCTAGAGCGATAGTTATCCATAACTTGAAGCCCTTTATGGATGTAATCGTCTGCATCATTTGCCCAGGCTGTCGGGAAGTCGATAACAGGAAAGGTTATTTGGGCGCGTATCCCACTTTTAAGTGCCGCTTCAATGGCCTGTTCTGGAAAAAAATACATATCGCTAAAGTATGTCGTGCCACTTTGCAACATTTCGGCGATAGCCAATTCTGTGCCATCGCGAACAAAATGTTCATCAACCCATTGGCTTTCTGCGGGCCAAATATGGTCTTCAAGCCAAGTCATTAGTGCTTTGTCATCGGCATAGCCACGCAAGAGGCTCATTGCTGCGTGAGAGTGGCAATTGATAAGTCCTGGTAGAAGTGCATGGCCTTCTAGATGGGTATTGTCACTACAAGAGTACTTTGTCTTAGCTTCGCTAATAGGGCATAAGTCAAGTATTTGGCTATCAAGTATGACAATCGCACAGTCTTCATATACGCGATTTCGTGGTCGAATTGGGATAATCCAAGAGGCACTAATAATACGGTCAGCAGCAATTTTAGACATGTTTTAATCTTTGTGGCTAATTAATAAGCGCTTAGTTTGAGTTAAGGCTCAAGTAGGCCGTGAGTATACCCAAGAATAGGAAGTGAGCACTACGATTGCCAAACGATTACTTTTGGAAAGAGACTGCAAGTTCTTAATTTTGTTGTGTATTTCCCTTTCTATGAGATCAAATAACATACAGTGGCTTGTGTCTAGGTGGGCTGCGGGGCAGGAAAAGTGCTTATCCTCGCTAATTGAGGTCGAAAGCTCGTCTAAAACCTGTATTGGACGATTACTGTAAGCGGCTTTTGTGTTAGCATACGGGGCTTATTTTTTGGCCTTGGCCGCTTTTTTTTTGTAGTTAAAAATAATAAGGATTACCTTCATTCCATGGGCGACATAGCAAAAGAAATCTTACCGATTACGATCGAAGAAGAATTAAAGAAGTCCTATTTGGACTATGCCATGAGCGTTATCGTTGGTCGGGCTTTGCCTGATGTACGAGATGGCTTGAAGCCTGTTCACCGTCGCGTGTTATTCGCTATGGGTGAACTCAAAAATGACTGGAATAAGCCGTTTAAGAAATCGGCGCGTGTCGTTGGTGACGTAATTGGTAAATATCACCCGCATGGTGATTCTGCTGTATACGATACTATCGTACGTATGGCTCAGCCTTTTTCCTTGCGGTATATGTTGGTTGACGGTCAGGGTAACTTCGGTTCGGTCGATGGTGATAGTGCTGCAGCCATGCGATATACCGAAATCCGTATGTCGAAGATCGCTCATGAACTACTAGCTGATCTCGATAAAGAAACGGTTGATTTCGTTCCTAACTATGACGGACAAGAGCATATACCTGAAGTTATGCCTACCCGCGTACCTAACCTTTTGGTTAACGGTTCGTCGGGAATCGCGGTTGGTATGGCGACTAATATCCCTCCCCACAATTTGAGTGAAGTTGTTAAAGCGTGTATTCATCTAATTGATGCGCCTGATACCGAAATTGACGAGTTGATGACTATCGTCCCCGGGCCTGATTTCCCTACCGGGGCGATAATAAACGGTCGTGCAGGCATATTAAGCGCCTATCGCACGGGTCGTGGTCGAATTTACATTCGCGCCAAAGCTGAAGTCATAGTCAACGAAAAGACAAATCGCGAAACTATCATCGTTCATGAAATTCCTTATCAGTTGAATAAGGCGCGTTTGATTGAGCGTATTGCTGAGCTTGTTAAAGAGAAAAAACTCGAAGGCATTAGTGAAATTCGTGATGAATCTGATAAAGATGGTTTGCGCGTTGTTATTGAAATCCGTCGTGGTGATTCAGGTGAGGTTGTTCTAAACAATCTTTACTCGCAAACTCAGTTGCAGAACGTCTTCGGCATCAATATGGTTGCTTTGGTTGATGGTCAGCCAAAATTGCTTAATCTTAAGGAGATGCTTACTCACTTTATTCGTCATCGCCGAGAAGTTGTTACACGTCGCACAGTTTATCTCTTAAGAAAAGCGCGTGAACGTGGACATATTCTAGAAGGTTTGGCTGTTGCCATTGCCAATATCGACGCTGTAATTGAGTTAATTAAGAGTTGTTCATCGCCTGCAGAGGCGCGTGATGCCTTATTGGCGCGTGGCTGGGCTCTGGGTTTAATTAAAGAATTCTTAGATCGTGTTGGTAGTAATGCATGTAAACCAGACGGTTTAGGTCCTGAGTTTGGCGTTGGTGAGGATGGTTTGTACCATCTATCGGCGGCTCAAGTTAAAGCTATTCTCGATTTACAACTACACCGCTTAACAGGTATGGAGCACGATAAACTCGTATCTGAGTATGAAGAGCGCTTGGTTCAAATTGCTGAATACCTCGATATTCTTAATAATGTTGCACGTTTGATGGAAGTGATTCGTGAAGAGTTAGAGTCTATCGAATCAGAATATGGTGATGAGCGCCGTACAGATATTCAAGAATCATTGATGGATCTAACTGAAGAAGATCTTATTAATGAAGAAGAGCGCGTTGTAACGCTATCGCACGGTGGTTATGCGAAAAGTCAGCCGCTTGATGCATACCAAGCGCAGAAACGTGGCGGAATGGGTAAAAGTGCAACCTCAGTGAAAGACGAAGATTTTGTCGAGCATCTACTGATTGCCAATACGCATGACTATATATTGTGCTTTAGTAACCTTGGTAAAGTTTACTGGTTGAAGGTATATCAAATTCCTGTCGCTGGTCGTCAGGCTCGCGGTCGTCCGATTGTAAACATGTTGCCTTTAGAAGCTGAAGAGCGCATAACCTCTATATTACCGGTTAAAGAATTTGACGCTGGTAATTACATCGTTATGGCAACGTCCAATGGCACCGTTAAGAAAACCTCACTAACCGATTTCTCGCGTCCACGTTCAGTGGGTTTACGTGCAATCGATCTTGTCGAAGGTGATCATCTGGTTGATACCGCTATTACCAATGGCGAAAAAGATATTTTGTTGCTTTCGTCTGAAGGCAAAGCGGCTCGTTTCAGTGAAGAGAATGTTCGAGCAATGGGACGTACTTCTCGTGGTGTACGGGGTATTCGCCTGAAGGATGACGCTCGTGTTGTCGGCATGGTAATTCCGCAAGAGAATGGCACCGTTCTGACCGTGAGTGAAAACGGCTACGGTAAGCGCACGTCGATCGATGACTTCCCAACAAAAGGTCGTGGTTCGCAAGGTGTTATCGCTATGCAAAAGAGTGAGCGTAATGGCGCACTTGTAAGCGCTGTTCAAGTATTTAGCGGCGAAGAAACAATGTTAATTTCCGATCAAGGTACGTTAGTACGTACCAGTATTGACGAAATTTCAGTATTGGGTCGAAACACCCAAGGTGTACGTCTAATTCGGGTTAAAGAAGGGGAGCACCTAGTGGGTGTTGCGCGGATTGCTGAAGGTTTGGATACTGCTGAAAGTGCTGAAAGTGCTGAAAGTGCTGAAAGTGCTGAAAGTGCTGAAGGTACTGAAGGTACTGTTAATAGTGATGGCGCCGATAGTGCCGTTAGTAGCGATGGAGCTGATAGTAGCGATGGAGCTGATAGTAGCGATGGAGCTGATAGTAGCGATGGAGCTGATAGTAGCGATGGAGCTGATAGTAGCGATGGCGCTGATAGTACTGGTACGGAAGAAACTGGCGACGAATAATCTAATGGCCCGTAGTCAAAGGCTATGGGCATTTTTTGAAATAACATAATTAAGGGTGGGCTGCATATGAGCGATCAAGGTCGTTCAGGTGATAGCGAGAAGGCACAATTAGACGTATTGCGCGATAAAATCGACAGTATAGATAGTGACATAGGTAAGTTGATTTCAGCTCGTGCACAGTGTGCAACAGATGTCGCTAAAGTGAAAAATGCTTTCTTAAAACCTGGTGAAGAAGTAAAGTTTTATCGCCCTGAGCGAGAGGCTCAAGTATTACGCTTGGCCATGGAAAATAACCAGGGTCCTCTAAAAAATGAAGAAGTGGGTCGGTTATTTCGCGAAATTATGTCGGCTTGTCTCGCATTAGAAAATCCCATTCAAGTTGCTTACCTAGGACCTGAAGGCACTTTTACTCAGCAGGCTGCCCTTAAACACTTTGGACACTCTGCTGGCGTCTTATCGCTATCAGCGATTGATGAGGTTTTCCGAGAGGTTGTTTCGGGTACTTCTAATTACGGCGTGGTTCCTGTAGAGAATTCTACCGAAGGTGTCGTAACGCATACGCTTGATAATTTCCTAGAGAATAGCGCGAAAATTTGCGGCGAAGTTGTGTTGCGTATTCATCAAAATATGTTGGTTTCAGATATAACGCGAACTGACGATATAACGCGAATTTATTCTCACGCACAGTCATTGTCGCAGTGTCGTAAATGGATAGATTCTCATTATCCTAACGCCGAAAAAATCGCAGTTAGCAGTAATTCAGAGGCTGCCAAGCGTGTTAAAGGTGAGTGGAATGCCGCGGCAATTGCGGGCGAAACAGCCGCAGAGCTATACGGTTTAGCGGTGTTTGCCAAGAATATTGAAGATCAGCCTGATAACTCCACGCGATTTTTAATTATCGGTGACGAAGATGTGGGGCCTAGTGGGGACGATAAAACATCTATTATGGTGTCGACAAAAAACCAACCCGGCGCATTGCACGACATCCTCGAACCGTTTCACCGAAGGGGAATCGACCTAACCCGTGTTGAGACGCGCCCATCTAAAAACGGTGTTTGGAACTATGTGTTTTTTATTGATTTTGCAGGCCATATAGCGGACGAAAACGTTGCTTCTGCGTTGGATGAGGTTGATAGTAATGCTTCTGACGTTCGAATTTTGGGTTCATACCCGCGTGGTGTTTTGTAGCTATGGGGAGTGATACTCCAGCGAAGCCGCTATTAAAAAACCTTGTTGTTGTCGGTTTAGGCTTGATTGGCGGTAGTTTAGCCGCAGCCGTAAAAAAGCATGGCGTTGCTGAGCGCGTTATTGGTGTTGCTAGGCGTCAAGAGACATGTGATAAAGCCTTAGCGAATGGCATAGTTCATGAAGCCTGTCTTGGTCTTGATGCTTTAGCTGATCGCCTGGGTGAAGGGGATGTCGTGTTCCTGGCTGTTCCTACCTTATCAATGCGAGCTCAATTAGCGTTAGTGCGCTCTACGCTATCGCCTGACGTCACTATTACTGACGGTGCAAGCGTTAAAGGAAGTTTCAGGGATGATGTTTTCTCAGTATTTGGTGAAAATGTCACCCAGGTTGTGCCGGGTCATCCTATCGCCGGGTCAGAACAGAGCGGGGTGGATGCTGCCAACGCGGAACTTTATCAAGACCATCGCGTTATTTTAACGCCACTGCCCTCCAGTTCAGTTGTCCACATCGATAGAGTTGCTCAAATGTGGAAGGCTGTTGGTGCTGAAGTTCTCACAATGGATATCGATCTTCATGATGAGATTCTCGCGACGACCAGCCATTTACCGCATGCAATTGCTTTTTCACTTGTCGACACACTGGCTCATGATAGCCAAAATGAAAATATATTTCGTTATGCTGCAGGTGGTTTTAAAGACTTTACGCGTATAGCGTCAAGCGATGCAATTATGTGGCGCGATATTATGTTGGCGAATAAGACAGAAGTTTTATCCGCTATCGATTTATTTGTCGCAAATATGAGTCGTCTTCGCGATGCTATCGAACAAGAAGATGAGAAAGAATTAACCGGAATCTTCACGCGGGCAAAAGCCGCTCGCGATAGGTTTACTTTAATGTTGTCACACAGGGCTTATAGTAAAAGTATGCAAAATTCAGAAGAAAAAAACATTCGTTATATCGCAGGTCCTGGTGGTTCCGCGGTCGGAACTGTTCGTGTTCCTGGTGATAAATCCATGTCGCATAGATCTATTATGCTTGGCTCTTTGGCTGAGGGTGTGACCGAAGTGGAAGGGTTTTTGGAGGGTGAAGATGCCTTGGCAACTTTGCAGACATTCCGTGATATGGGTGTGGTTATTGAAGGCCCAGAAGAAGGGCGTGTTAAGGTTCACGGGGTTGGTTTGCATGGTTTAAAGCAACCGTCTGGGCCGTTATATGTTGGAAATTCAGGAACATCAATGCGCTTGTTGTCTGGTATTTTGGCTGGCCAAAGTTTCGATTCAACCTTAATTGGCGATGAGTCTTTGGCTAAGCGTCCAATGAATCGTGTAGCGAACCCGTTAAAAACGATGGGCGCAAAAATTGATGCAGGCGAAGCAGGGCGTCCGCCGTTAAATATTTCGGGTGGGGCCAAATTAAAGGGCATACATTACGATATGCCAATGGCTAGCGCGCAAGTTAAGTCATGTTTGTTACTTGCTGGTCTTTATGCGGAAGGTGAAACTAGTGTTTCGGAGCCTGCCCCAACGCGTGACCATACTGAGCGTATGCTTCAGGGTTTTGGTTATGAGGTTAAACGAGAGGGAAATAAAGCCTCGCTTCAGTCCGGCGGTAAGCTAACGGCATGTAAGATTGATGTTCCAGCTGATATATCTTCTGCGGCATTCTTTATTGTTGCTGCGTCAATCTGCCCCGGCGCGGATATTACCTTAACGCATGTTGGGGTTAACCCAACGCGCATTGGTATCATCAATATAATGCGTATGCTTGGCGCTGATATTACCATCTCTAATGAGCGCGAGGTGGGCGGTGAACCTGTTGCCGATTTAAGAATTCAACATGCTGAACTTACGGGGATTCAGGTGCCTGAAGGTCAAGTGCCTTTGGCTATCGATGAGTTGCCCGTGTTTTTAGTTGCTGCGGCTTGCGCAAAAGGTGAAACGGTTATTACCGGTGCAGAAGAGCTGCGCGTCAAAGAAACCGATCGTATTCAAGCGATGGCTGATGGCTTAGTTACGCTAGGTATCGAGTGTGAAACTCGCCCAGATGGTATCGTAGTGCAAGGCGGGCAACTGGGTAGTGGTCAGGTCGAAAGTTGTGGTGATCATCGAATAGCTATGGCTTTTAGCGTGGCGTCATTGCGGGCTTCGGGTCCTATTGAAATCAATAATTGTGCAAATGTTGCAACCTCTTTTCCTAATTTCACCGAACTTGCGGAAAAAATTGGTATTAAATTGGATGTCATTGAGTCCTAGTACCGAATTGGCATTCTGGAATTTGCGATGTGTCGCGTAAGGCTGTCGCAAATTCGCATACACTATGCGTTTACATCTGTCATTTGAAGGTCTTATAGTGAAAGCTCTCTGTAGTATATTGTTATTATTTGCTTGTTCTTTTGCTTATGCTGAAAAAGACTTTGCCGTTTCCTTAGGCGCGGGTGGCGCTACAGTTCAAGCTGGGGCGAACGATGCCTTCGGCAAAGACGTTAATTTTCGCCTTGGTGAGGGTTTTGCGGGTATTCGCTATAAGTGGATTGGTATCGAACAGCGCATCGGTAGGGGCTTAATGGGGGAAACGATTAAAGTCGGCGAAGACCCAGATTCTCAGCGCGCGATTACTCAAAAAACGGCAATTGATTCTTACGCAACCAGTTACTTGCGTCTACAGTTTGATAACGATATAGCGAGGATCTATGGGCTATATGGTCAAACTGTTATGAGTGCAACATCAGAATCAAGTACTACGGGCTTTAGAGATATAGAATCTGAAGGTGATTCTTATGGTTTGGGCGTGGGGATTCGCATAAACAAAGCCATTCATTTTAACGTCGAAGCACGTCAATTTATTAGTAATGAACTCGACTCTATATGGGGTATTAGCTTTAATATTGATATTGCAGTTATTAGTTTATGAGATTGCTAGTGTGAAAATTAGTTTGTGAGATATGTCGCGCACTCAATGCAGCATTTTGCTACTAGAAGGAAAGCGCTTTCGATTAGATACTATCCATCGCTCAGGAGAGCTTTTAAACTTTTAATGTGAAAACGGAGTTTTACCATGGATAATTACAGTGTTTCCCTTTCTAAATCTACCCCCTCAAAATCAGTCTCTTTTTTAAGTGTTTGTGCAATGCTGTTCGTATTTGCGTCAATGGTAATAGCTGCGCCTAGCTATGCTGGCTCGAAGAAAGACCAACCTTCTGCCGCGACAAATATAAGCAGTAAAATCAATATCAATACGGCGGATGCAAAAGCATTGGCGTCGAGCTTAAATGGCGTCGGCTTAAAAAAAGCAGAAGCTATTGTTGCTTGGAGGAAGGCTAATGGCAAATTTAAAACGGCCAAGCAATTACTAAAAGTGAAAGGTATAGGTAGTCAAATATTCGAGACGAATGCGGATAAAATTATTTTATAGATTGTTCGCAAATCGATGCCCTCCATCGGGGGTGTTGATTTGATTTGATTTGATTTGATTTGATTTGTACGTCTTGACGTTATACTTTCTTAATATTTGGTTCTCTATATTATATAGATCTATCTGCGTATTCGTAGTGCCTTGATAATCTGAGGTCTAGTAATGTATGTTTTAGAAAATTAGGTTCCAGATATTTAAGCTCTAGAAATCTAGGTTCTGATAATTGAGGCATGCATATTGAACCGCTATCCCCCTTCATAAAGCTGTCTCTCATATACCTGTCCCTTCACGAGCTAATTCCACGAGCTAATTCCGCTAGTTAATTCCACTAGCAAAACACGTAATAACACTATGTTACGCCCCCCTAGAAGGTTAGAATTGCTTCCTGTAATTCTGATAGAGACTCACATATCTATGCAGTCTCTAGATAGACTCTTTCGGGTGTATGTATCTTAACGGTACATAGATGTCGTTTTATTAAGTAAAGAAAGGTATTGTTTTGTTCAGCTCTCCCAAGATACTCGTTGCCCTTGACTATGAAGATGAAGAGGCGTGTTTAGCCCTCGTACGACAATTAGACCCTACGCAGTGTCGGTTAAAGGTAGGGAAAGAGCTTTTTACGGCTATAGGGCCAAAAATTGTAAAATCGCTGAATGAATTAGGCTTTGAAGTTTTTTTGGATTTAAAATTTCACGATATTCCCAATACCGTTGCCAAAGCCGTTAAAGCCGCGGCTCGATTGGGGGTGTGGATGGTTAATGTGCACGCATCAGGCGGGCCGCGTATGTTGGCTGCTGCGAGAGAGGCTATCGATGAATGTGAACATAAGCCACTGTTGATAGGCGTTACCGTACTGACCAGTATGCAAGATGAGGAATTGATTGCCCTTGGAGTTCAGTCTGACGTTGCTAGTCAGGTTGATCGGCTCGCGGCTCTGTGTGTAGATGCTGGTCTAGACGGTGTCGTCTGCTCGGCTCATGAAGTCGAGCGTTTAAAGGCCGCACACGGTTCAAGTTTTTTGACAGTAACGCCAGGTATTCGCCCAGCGAATAGTGCAACGGGTGACCAGCGCCGAGTAATGACGCCGAAAGAGGCTGTCGACATAGGTAGTGATTTTTTGGTGATTGGGCGTCCAATTACGCAAGCATCATTGCCTCTTGAGGCTTTAAACGCGATCACAGAAGAAATTTCATAATGAATAATTTAGCGAGCAATGTAATAACACTCGATGGTCCAAGCGGTGCGGGAAAAGGAACGATTAGCCAGTTAATCGCAGAGGCATTGGATTACAGTCTTCTAGATAGCGGTGCCTTATATCGAATTACGGCTTTAGCGGCGTTGAAAGCTGATATTGCTCTTGACGATGATCTGCGTATAGCGGAGCTTCCAGGCACCCTAAAAATCGAATTTTTGATACTAGATCAAAGAGTTAGAGTCATGCTCAATGGTGAGGATGTCAGTGATCAAATTCGTGAAGAGCATGTTGGTATGGCTGCGTCGAAGGTTGCAGCGAATACGGCGTTGAGAGAGGCCTTGCTCGACAGGCAACGACAATTTGCTGATAGCTCGTTAGGCTTAGTCGCTGATGGGCGTGATATGGGTACAGTAGTGTTCCCTAATGCGACGTGCAAATTCTATCTTACGGCCAGCGCCGAAGAGCGAGCGCGGCGCAGAGTCAAACAGCTTGAAGAGCGTGGTGCCCATTCGGTTTCTTATGAGTTAACTCTCTCGGATATTCAGGAGCGTGATGATAGGGATATGAATCGTAAAACTGCGCCACTTAGACCCGCTGAAGATGCGATTATGCTCGACAGTACATCTATGGGTATCGAAGAGGTCTTCGCTCAAGCTATGCAGGAAATACGGAAGCGAATAGTTTAGCGCTAGTATAATGCTAGTTTAGAACTAGTTTTGCTCCGCATTTGTCACTTTTTTATGTCAAATAGAACAGTTTAATCATTGGAGAGCTGTAAATGCGCTCGATTTTAGCGTCTAGTTTTAAGGTATTGTTTGTTCTTTGGTTGATATCCATGCTGTTTCTCAGCGCGTGGTTTTCGACCGAAAACATTGAGCGCATTAGCCCGGTATTGTTAGGTTGGAAGCTTCGTACTGCGTCGTCAGGTATTTATCTGCTAGCAACACTTACTGTGGGTGTAGGCTTCGGTTTTCTGTTGAGCTTTCTAACGACACGGCTTTCTCTTACGCGTGCACGAAGAGCCGTGAAGCGTAAAGAAAAAGAAATAAAGCAACTGCAACAACAGTTACAACCCTCGGCGAAACGAAGCGTGATCACACTGGGTGCCGATGTTTAGTCAGCTAGATTTTACATCAATTACTGTGGTATTTGTCGTTGGATTTTTTTCGGGTTTATTGACGGCCGGTATTCGAAGTGGTTTCGCACGAAAATTACTCAAGATTCTGATTGCCCGTAACTACCGTTATAATAGACGGTATGAAGGGGCTTTAACGAGCTTGATGCTTGAACGAACTGACGAGGGAGTTGATACTTTTGTCCGTTCGATTGCGGTGAATACCGCAACATTTGATGTTCATTTGAGCTTAGGTGCACTTCATCGAAAGCGCGGAGACTATGAAAGCGCCGTCAAAATCCACGAAAACTTGTTGTATCACCCGTCCGCAAAAAAAGAGCAGCGCTATCACGCGCAATTTGAACTTGGTGAAGATTATTATAGGTCTGGTATATTGGATCGCGCCGAGGAATACTTTAAAGAGCTTTCAAGCTATTTCGATGTACCACTAAATCTTCATAATGAAAGCCTTATTCGATTATTGGGTATCTACCAAGAATTTCATGATTGGCTGCAAGCCATTGATATAGCTGGTCAGCTTACTCAAAATAAGTTTTCTGCTGAACCGGATGTCTGGCGGTGTTTGCAGGCTCAATTTTGTTGCGAAATAGTCCAAAAAGAACTTAGTCAAAAATGTGTTGAGGCCGCGGAGTCTTGGCTCAGAAAAGCAAAACTCTATGATGCAAATTGTGTTCGTATTCAATTCTTGGAATTCGATTGTGCGCGATCATATGCTGACGAGGTTAGGGCAGTTAAAGCTATTCAATCTATAGCAACATCTCATTCAAAATTACTGATTACCATGCTAGAAGGTGCCCAGGACTATCTGGAAGCTACCTGTAGTGATGAGAGTCGCTTATCACTTTATAAGTCGCTATATGGAGCGTCTCCTAGTTTGAATTTACTCAATCAGATCTCGAAACTGTTAGTTGTGCTCGAAGGCCCATTAATAGCGTTAAGATATTTGTTGCTTGAGCTATCTGCATTTCCTGCTTTATCGACCTATAGTAGACTAATCGAACCTGCTTTCTTGCAAAACGGTACGCAGCTTGGAGATAAAGACATGTACCAAAAATTGGAATTGATTGTATTGCGTTTGTTGCAAGATAATTCATTCTATTTGTGTAGTGATTGTGGTTTTAAGGGGCGTAAACACCATTGGGTATGCCCTCAGTGTCATCATTGGAATGTGATTAATCCTCAGTTGTTACCGTACGATTCATCGTTAAAGCTAACCATTAAATAAAAGTGTATTAAATACCTATGAAATTTGTTGTTGTTTTACTGTGTGTTTTTCTTCTATCTAATACTGTTGAAGCATCGGTAATTGATGTCTTTAAAGATGAGTATGGCCGAACAAAATGGCAGCATGTAGCGAACTTTTCAGCGTCGGTACTTATCTTATTATTAACTGTAGTGGTTAGTGCATTGTTGTATAGTTTTGTAAGGTTACGAAAAGTTAACTCCGCGTTAAAGGATATTCGACGAAACTTAGAGGATACCGTCGAAAAGCGAACAGCCAATTTGAAGGTCTCAAATGACTTGTTAGGTGGTGAGATCGCAGAGCATAAAGAGACGTCACATTTACTACAGTCCTCTCAAAATTATCTTCAAAGTATTCTCGCATCTATGCCCGCAATGTTGGTAGGTCTCGACGATGAAATGCGTGTTACGCATTGGAATAACATGGCGGAAGACATAACGGGGTTAAAGGCCGAGGAGGTGCTGGGGGAAAACTTATGGGATGTTTACCCAACAGTGACCCTTACAGAGGGACAGATTAAAAAAGTATTGGATAGTAATACTCCCGAAGTGATAAAACACAGTCAAAGAGGGCAATACTACTTCGATATTACGGTTTTTCCGTTACAGGGCGCTACACAGGGCGTGGTTTTGGCAATAGATAATGTTACGCAGCGAACACTCGCAGAGAACATGCTCATTCAGCGGGATAAACTGGCGTCAATGGGGGAGTTGGCTTCGATGATGGCGCATGACATTAATACACCACTCAAGGCAATGAGTCTTGATGTTGAAAAGGTCTATGAAGAATTTTCAAGCCTGCCGTCGCTTCCCGAGTCCAGTGTAGAGCTGCTTCGTGATGCTGTTGAACGTGGGAAGCAGGCATCGGCGGTAATATCAAACCTGCTGGCATTTTCATCCGAGAAAGATGGTGAGAAGCGCGCTATGCCACCAGTAGACCTGATTGAGCATAGTCTTGGTTTAGCGAATGATGTGCTTAGTGAGCCTACTGGGCTAAGATTTCGTGATATCAGTGTTCGTACTTCAATCGAAGAGGGCTTGCCAGATTTACTGTGCTATCCGGCCGAGTTAGAGCAAGTGTTGTTAAGTTTATATAGGCATTCTTTATACGCTATGTCTATCTATACAGTTGCGGGCCACAAACCAGAGATTCATATAGAGGCGTACCAAAGTTACGGCTCTTTATGGTTGAAAGTACAGCATAACGGGCAGGGTTTAAGTGAAAAAGAGCAGCTTGATATTTTCGAACCCTTTTTTAGCTCTGTCTCAACACTTAAGCCTAAGCAAATCGATATGTCTAAACGATTGTCTTTTTCTCATTTTATAGTCACCGAGCAGCACCGAGGTCAAATGGCGGTCACTTCAGATCTAGCGATAGGTACGACCTTCCATATGCAGTTTGAGCTTCCGGCGGAGTAAATGTTACTTATTTGCCGGTTTGTCTTGATTGGCAGTTACCGCAATTCCCATTTGTGTCGAAAAATCTTACAGTGATTGGTTGTTATAACGATAGAGAATAAGCGGAATATTGCTTATTTCTAAGCCGATTTAGCGAAAGTGAGCTAATTGGGCGCTTGTTCTGTCGATTTTGGCCGTTTTCCCTCGGTTCTTATAGCACTCAGTGTCGGGCTTTTTAACGTTGTAATTTATTTGCTTGAATTAAGTTTATTGAACTCTACGAATCTCGTGTTTGATCGGCTGTAAGTCGTTGAATAATAACAATTAATAAAATAGTTTTTTTCTGGTCGTTAAGTTGGCATGATGAATGCTTTATTGGATGTCATATCGCACCATACACGGTGTTGAGTTAATGAATTAATGAATTAATGAAGGTTTAGCTAAATGGGAAAATTAACGTCGGGCGTATTGAAGATACTTGTATTGTCGGTGTTGCTTGTGCAGGTCGTATTTGCAGCTGACGTGGATTCTTCGAGCTCATCTTTTGCCGAACCATTGTACCTAAGCTTGTGCGGCTTGGTATTGCTGACTTTTGGTATGCTGAAGGGCCGTAAAGAAAACGATTCTTAATCACCTATAAAGAATTCCTTTGCCCGCTTATGCGGGCTTTTTTTTGTCTGCGATTTATGGTCTTCCTTTGAATGTTAGATTTAATTCATGCTAAAAGAAAATTTGGATATAGTCTGGCTAGAAATTTATTGTATAGGCTGACTTTATCTCTACTACTGTGTGTCGGCTTCCCGTGGAATGATTTGCTCTCCTTTAGTTATCTGAAGTTATCTGAAGTTATCTGAAGTTATCTGAAGCTATCTGAAGCTATCTGAAATAAAAATTAAATTGATTGGATATCACTAATTGTAAGGGTGCTTGCGGAATGAAATTGTAGTCGCC
>JBLIMQ010000074.1:0-21666 GCA_047638775.1 Flavobacteriales bacterium | reverse complement strand
GTTGATTGCAATAACAAAAACCCTAAACCATTTCGCTGGACAAAATCAGCAGAGGAAATAATACAGAAAGTTAATCGAGCTCGTGTTGCCCTTAATAAAGCTGCTGCAGTTTAGGACACTACACTAGCGCTTGGAGAGCTAGATGTTAGTCGCTTGTATTTTTTAGACGAAACGACTGTTGTTATGTGGGTTGAAGAGAAAAAATTCATTTTTGGTCAAGACGATCTCGTAGAAATAAGTAGTGCTTTTGCCTACAACCTTAAATCGCAAAAAATACACCAATTGTTGGTTCCTGGTAAAGACATTGCTTTACAACGAGGGTTGGGTACGATTGTGGGCGTATCACCAGATAAAAAATACGTGTACATGCCAGCCTATAAAGAGGCCGGCAAAAGTATGCGTACAAACGGGAGAATGGTCTATTCCCTAGTGAAAGCCGATTTGACTAAATACAGACGCCCTGGCGTTGTTGAGAAGGGGCATGAGGATACTGTAAAGTACCTTGTAGGACGAAAGGGTAATGTTATAGCCGAATATCGCTTTGATGATCATCAAGATAGATATTCAATTGTTGCTTATGACAAAAAGAAAGAAAGAGAAATCTATAGCTATAAAGCGAAGCTCAGTGAACTTTCTGTAGTGGGGATTACGGAAGACGAAGAATCTTTGGTTATCAGTAAATATTCAGATAAAACAGGTTATGACTCATATCATACAATGAGCTTGGCTGACGGTAGTATTACCGATCATGATGTTTTGCATAAGAATGCTGATGTAGCGCGTATTTATAAAGATCTTAATCAGCATGTGTTTGGCATACGTTATAGTGGATTGTTCCCGTCGTATCATTTTTTTGATGAGACTCTGAATGCTCGTGTTCAAAAAATAACAGCTGACTTTGACGGGCATTCGGTATTTGTCTCAGGTTTTACGCCAGACAAATCGCATATGATTATCTATGTAGAGGGCTCTACTGCACCGGGGGATTATTATGTGGTGAAATCAGACGGAAGTATTACGTTTATCATGTCAGCCCGATCGAACATTGCGCCTGAAGATGTTCATCCAATTGCCACATATAAATTTACCACAAGCGATGGCTTAACGATTCCGACAATATTGACGATCCCAAAAGATCATGTAGCAACTATGAAGAATCTTCCTGCGATTATGCTGCCGCATGGGGGGCCAGAATCTTATGACCAAGTTAGTTTTGACTATGAAGCACAAGCCTTGGCAAATAGGGGCTACCTCGTTATTCAGCCAAATTTTAGGGGTTCTTCAGGTTTTGGCTCAGATCATCGCGATGCCGGTCACGGCGAGTGGGGTAAAAAGATGCAGGATGACCTAAGTGAAGCGCTCAGCAGCTTAGTTAAACGAGGTCTTGTAGACCCTGATAGAGTTTGCATTGTTGGGGGTAGTTATGGCGGTTATGCAGCACTTGCTGGGGGCGCATTTACACCATCGTTATATAAATGTGTGGTGTCAATTAATGGTGTATCAGACTTGCCTAAAATGATATCTCAAGAAAAGAGTGATCATGGTCGTAATAGCTGGATACTCGATTATTGGGATATGAGCATGTTAAATAACGACGGGGGTAAAAAAGCAATGAAAGCGGTATCACCAGCTCGGCACGCCGAATCCTTTACGGCTCCAGTGCTACTTATTCACGGGAATAAAGACAAAACTGTGAATTTCGAACAAAGTAAATATATGTATAAACAATTGTCTAAATACGGAAAGTCGGTAGAACTCGTTAAGCTTAAAGGTGAGGATCATCACCTATCGAAAAGTGAAACTCGCCTTGAAGCGCTCGAGGCTCTTCTAGCATTTGTGGATACTCACATAGGGCAAGAGTCTATTAATAGCGAGGCTAAATAATTGCAGTTAGCGAGAGTTTATTGTTAGATAGATGAACTTGTTGGGAGAAACGGTTTTGCTCTTTGGCAAGTAATCGAAGTTATGCAACAGGATGTTGCATAACCTTTATCCTGATTGTCTGCATCATAAGCCATGATCTTTTATCACTGGTATCACTGGTATCACTGGTATCACTGGTATCACTGGTATCACTGGTATCACTGGTAGATTCTTAAAGAGTGATTTTTTAGTTTCCCTTAACTATATTCTTGTTGAATGCACTTAGTTTCCATATAAGTTGAACAGCCAAGCAATAGCTTGAGATAACATATTTTTGCTAAAAATTAAAAGGACCAGAAAATGAAAATGAAAATGATATTAGCCTCTCTATTGGTATTGTTTTTTAGTGTGGGAATCAATGCGTCAGAATTGAATGTTGACGATTATGCTCAATTAAAAAGTACGACGCATATGACTTTGTCTCCTAGCGGCAACCTTATTGCGTTTCGCTCGCGAAGTGAACAGTACCCAAACCACTTAGGAATCTATTCACTTAAAGAGCGTAAGTATATAAATATTGTTTCTCTCGAAAGCTTGCATGTATATAAGCTGCATTTTATTGATGAAAATACTGTAATTATTATGGGTTCTGAAGATGATTATTATTATCGTTATAACGATCATATAGAGTTTAGCAGTGCCTTTTCCTACAATTTGAAAACTAAAAAAATTCACCAACTTTTAGTTCCAGGGAAACATGTTGCTGTTCAGACCGGATTAGGGAATATCATAGGAATATCTCCAGATAAAAAATACGCGTATATGCCTGCATTTAAAGGGGCAGGTAGAACCAATTCTACGAGCGAGAAAATGTATTATTCTCTAATGAAGGTTGATTTGTATGGAAAAAAACGACCAAAGATACATGAGCAAGGAAATCAACGCACCAAAAAGTATTTCGTGGGCGTAAATGGTAAAGTTTTGGCTGAATACCGTTTCGACGATTATCATGATAAATATTCAGTTGTTGCGTACAACAATAAGAATCCACAAGAAATATACAACTTTAAAGGAAAGCTTAGCGAGCTTAGCGTGAGGGGTTTATCGGAGGATGAGAAATCTCTTGTTGTTAGTAAATACTCAGATACAACCGGTTATGGTGAGTATCATACAATGAGCTTAACTGATGGCAAACTTACTGAACTAAACTTTGTACTAGAAGGCCGTGATATCGGTCATTTATACAAAGATATTTATCAGCATGTATCCGGTATTCGTTATGGTGGCCTGCTTCCTTCGTATTATTTTTTTGATGAGTCCTTTGATGCTCGAGTTAAAAAAATTCTTGAAGGATTTCCCGGTCACTCAGTATATATTGAAGGATGGACGCCGGATAAATCGAAAATACTTATATATGTAGAAGGGTCTAACTCCTCTGGCGATTACTATTTGATTAAGTCCGATGGCAGTGCCAATTTTGTAATGTCTGCACGTCCAAATATACCATCCGAAGACGTAAATCCGATCGCGACATTTAAATTCACAGCGAGTGATGGTTTGCAAATCCCCACACTGTTAACTATTCCAAGTGCTCATGTAGCTAATATGAAAAATCTTCCGGCTATTATGTTGCCGCACGGTGGGCCGGAATCCTATGATCAAATCGGCTTTAATTGGATGGCGCAGGCCTTTGCAAATCAAGGCTATTTGGTTATTCAACCACAATTTAGAGGCTCTGCCGGTTTTGGCATAGAACATCGTAATGCTGGGCATGGTGAGTGGGGTAAAAAAATGCAGAGTGATCTAAATGAATCGCTACAAAAGTTGATTAAAAAGGGTATGGTTGATCCCAATAGAGTCTGTATCGTAGGTTCTAGTTACGGTGGTTATGCCGCGCTTGCCGCGGGGGCATTTACTCCATCGTTGTATCGGTGTGTTGTCTCAGTTAATGGAATATCTGACCTACCAAGAATGATATCTCAGGCCGCGAGTGAGCGAGACAGTTTTAGCTGGGTAGTTGATTATTGGAAAAGAGCTATGATTAACGGCGAAGGAGGGATAAGTGCGATGAAAGCGGTGTCTCCAGCGCGGCACGCTGATTTATTTGAATCTCCGGTACTACTTATTCATGGTAACGAAGATCAGGTTGTCGAATTTGAACAAAGCAAGTTTATGTACAAGCAATTGTTAAAACACGGCAAAGATGTGCAATTAATAAAACTTAAAAAGGAAGATCATTATCTTTCGAATAGTGATACTCGCACGAAGGCCCTTGAATCCTTGATCGGCTTTGTCAATACTCACATAGGGGAGCAGGAGTCTTCGAATAAGGCACAAGCTCACTAATCACCTTAGCGTATATAAATTCAACTTAGTTATTTGGCCTAGGTTGAATTTTATACAGTTAATTTTTTCTCATTAGTGTCCATCCGTAAATGGCTCCGGAGCAGAGCCCTAGTTATACATGGGCTCTAATTATCTCATCTCAATCTTCAGTATTGCTCTATCCCACAATTAACTTTGTTAACGAGGGGGAGTTTCAAATATTGGGTCGAACGCTACAACTATTCACGTTATACGTTATACGTTATACGTTATACGTTATACGTTATACGTTATACGTTATCTTGATGTATTGGCTGAAAATCGTGCGACATCAATTGCGTCTTAGCTCTGCACCTGCTTTACTCAATAGATGAGTATTGTTTTATCTTCAGTTGTGTTGCTATCGCGCTATCGTTCATCTAAGTCGAGGACTAAAGTCGCGTATATTATGCTTGCACTATCGATTCTGAGTGTAATTTTATTTCCGCTTTCCTTAAAGGCCGATGATGTCCGCTTTTTACCTTATAGAGCAGATAATTCAACTACGCCAGAATACGTCTTTTCCTTAACTGGAATGAGTCCGGGTCGAAAACCCTATGAAATGGCATTTATCCGTCTGCTGCTTAATAGCTCGGTTGATAAATACGGCCCATACGGGCTTACGTATTCTGAGTCACCCATGAAAGCGTTAAGGGTTCGTGAGAAGCTTAAATTCAATCGTGGTATTGATCTCTTCACTACGCCTCTTTTTGAAGGCCTTGATGAGGAGGACTTTTCTATAGTATTAGAATTTAATGTCCTACGAAACATATTGGGTTATCGACAACTGGTGATTCGAGCGGAAGACGAGCGTCGAGTTTATGATATGGCAAAAATGGGGGCGCTAAGGGCTCTCGTTGCTGGGCAAGGGGAAGACTGGCCTGATTTGGAAATATATACAAACGCTAATTGGAAAACGACAACTGCTGAATCCTTCCAGCAGTTGTTTCCCATGCTCACTAAGGGGCGATTTGACTACTTGCCCTTAGGGATTACCGAGGTGACGGGAGCCTTGGAGGCTAGCCCTTCTCAAAAGGGCTTAATCATTGCAAAAAAAATTGTTGTTTATTATCCATGGCCTATAAAGGTTTTGGTGGGAAAGAAAAAGACTGTTCTGGCCGAACGCTTGAATTATGGTTATGCAAAATCTCAAGCTAATGGCGCGCTAGACGTGTTATTCAATAAGTATTTCGCTAAGGCCTTTGACGGTCACAATAATGCGAATACTTTGCTCTATATTTTACCTAATCCTCATATTAATTATTCAGATACACATAGGCCAATGTTGCTCGATAAAGCGACTGTTGTAATGGATTATTCGATAAAAAAGTAAACTCTATATTAGCTTTGCGCACTATTAGGCAGCTAATTTTGGGGTGCCGCAAGAACTAAGTCTTCCACTATAGCTTGACCTTAGCTAGGCTTTCACCCTCCGTAGGGGAGATTTTATGGTGTGCCCGAAAGGTGTTTTAGTGCATCCTTAAAGCTTTCTCGATATCGTCGTGAGAAGTTTAGTGATTGGCCATTGTTAAGTGTTAGAAGATGATCACCTGTATCTAAGGCTTCAATGTGTTTCACTTCGTTTAAGTTGATGATTGTTGAGCGATGAATTCTAAAATAACTTTTATTGGGTAGTAGTACTTCTAAATTGTTCATAGTGATACGCATTGGGTAAACGTGATCTTTTACATGAAGGTTGGCATAGTTGCCTGCAGCTTCGACCCATTCAATGTCGTGTATTGAAATTAGAAACTCCTTCCCAAGTTTTTTAACGAGTAGCTGTTCGGGTTTAGGGTCCTTCGCTTCACTTTTGTCTTCATGTTCGCCTTTCGGTACGTATTTCGCCTCGCCCTGTAATCGTAATACGATAGTGTGATACGCGTGATAGGCAAAAACTAAACTAATGTACGTTATTAGGTCTTTTCTATATTCATAGATAAAGCCAATCCACCAATCGCCGAATTGATAGTCAGAAGCCATTAACCAATATACAAGCTCTCGCAGGCTAACCATTCCTGCAATGTGGATCGCAGAAAAAGGAAGGGTAACAAGTGTGTGGGTGATGATTTTAAACTTAATTGATCGATTGCTTAGGAAATTCGGTAAAATTGCATAAATAAGAGTTGCAACCATGATCATTGCTACAATGCTAGAGACTTCCCACGTAATGGGTTCCCAGGTTGTAAGAACTTCGTTTTTCGCTCGAGCTTCTAATAAGTAGTTAGTCGTTAAAACGACACCGTTTAATGTTAGCCAAATGCCGATAATGCCGCTCATCCATAAGGTTTGGTGTGATAAAAAGTGTTTTTTTATAGAGTCAATGGTCATATTAATAAATAAGGCGTTTGATCGGCTATTGTTAGTGGAATAAGCGTAGCATAACTAAATTCTATTTCGATTAAGCCTGAAACTATTTGTGCTCGCAATTGAGTTGGTATAGGTTGCTAGCAAAAGGCTGAATAGTTCATTACTGTAGAGGTGTTTATTATGTATCGCGATTATATGGAGTCGCCCCTAGGTTCTCTTGAAATTGAAGCAAGTAGCGAGGGGCTTAGTCAGGTCAAGTTTGTTGATTCTGGTGATTTTGGTATCATTAATAAAAATACATATACCGATCTATCTATTCGTGAGCTTCATGAGTACTTTAATTCTGGTCGTAGAGTATTTTCAGTTCCGACCGACGTACTAGGCAGTGACTTTCAGAAAAGTGTTTGGCGGGAGCTCCAGGCGATAGAATACGCCTGTTCATGCTCTTATTCCGATATTGCATCGGCCTTAAATAACCCGAAAGCTGTACGTGCAGTGGGGTCCGCCAATGGCCGAAACCCGATCCCCATTATCGTCCCGTGTCATAGAGTAATTGGCAAGGATGGTTCGTTAGCGGGATACGCAGGCGGTTTAGAGCGTAAGCGCTGGTTATTGCGACATGAAGGGATTCATTTTACGGAATAAGCTAAGGGCCTACTCGTTAACGAGCAGGCATTCACAAATCGCTTGTAGTAAGGGGCGTTAAATGGCTCAGGTTTGCACCGGTAGATACAAGCAAATACGTATTGCAAGTAACACTATCTAGCGTGTAAAGATGGGCGTTTAAATTTCTCTAGCACAGCCTTTACACATCAGAGACGCTAATAGCACATCGGATAACCTTGTTTATACTTAATTGATAAGGCTATTCAGTAACGAATTTTATGCAGTTACGCTTTTACGTGATTGCACTGTTATGTAGGTACACCCTTGTGTCGTATCAGTCGACTAAGTGGGGTGTTTACAATCAGCACGCCAAAGCAGACGCAAAGCATTGCGATAATCAGTTTAGTGTTTATTGGCTCGTGTAAAAATATTACGGCAAATAAACCTGCAATTATCGGCACTAGCGCCATTAAGCTACCGACTCGCGCGGGCCCAATTGATCTAACCGCAAACACGTACAAAAGCATTTGAACAATAGTCGCGATAAAGCCTTGATATACTAATTGCAAACTAATCATATTGAGCAAATCGAAGCTGAGATTTTTTTCGAAAGCAATAAGGTAGATTGGAAGGTATAAACCTGCACTGATAAGTGCAAGGCTCGCTGTTGCCTCCCACGGGCTGATATTCCAACGTTGAATTAAAGTTGTATACAGCGACCAACAAGCTGTTGCGCCGAATATAGCGAGGTAAGCGCTTAGGTTGTGCATCACTACAGTCCATTGATCTCCTATCAAAATAGCAATTCCAAAACTAATGACTAAATAGCCAATGACCTTAGTGCTGGTAAGCCTCTCCTTGTTTATGAGCAATGAAAGTAGGGCGATTTCGATAGGCATTAGGCCAGGTAATAAAATTCCTGCATTAATAGCACTTACGTGTTCAAACCCTATAAACGTAAATAGGGCATAGAGCAGTCCACCTACTAAGGCGCTAATAAGTACTTTAATAGTTAAAAGTGGTGTGCGGGCGTAAAATAACCATACGGGTAAAACGCACAGAGCACAGCCAAAATAGCGAATTGCGATAATGTCGTAGGGGCTGAGTTGACTGATACCTCCGGCTCTAGAGACGACTATAAATCCCGACCAAATAAGAATGGCGGCAAATGCACTGCCCAAGCCTTTAATCATATCTACTTTCACATCTATTCTCGCATCTACTCTTATAGTTTCGTTTGTGCAGTGTGGAATCAAATCATAAAGTAATTCTTCTTTCATAAATATTGAATTATTATGAAATTGTTATTCATATTTGGAGAATGTTTCGATGGAATTAAGTGATTTGACGATCTTTTGTTGTGTCGCTGAGCACGAGGGAATTACGGCCGCAGCGCGGTTTTTGAACCGTGTTCCGTCAAATGTTACGACGAGAATTCAGAATCTAGAAAAAGACTTGGGCGTAAACCTGTTTATTCGTGAGCGTAATCGATTGCATTTGTCGCCAGCAGGACAAGAGTTTCTAACGCATGCACAGGATCTGTTAAAGCGCAGCGAGATAGCGCGCAGTTGTGTCAGCGATAATACGCCCCGAGGCCGTCTAGATATTGGCTCGATAGAAATTATTGCTGCTTCACGCTTGAGCCGACCACTTGCAGCGTTTCATCGTGATCATCCGCAGGTCGACTTACGTGTAAGTACTGGAAACAGTGCGGCATTGTTACGTAAATTGCAATGTGGTGAGCTTGATGTCGCTTTTGTGAGTGGAAATCCTCAAGGCAACGATCTTGTGCATCATCAAGTATATTCGGATGAGTTGGTCTTGCTCTCTGACGGCCTACACAAGCCCATAGGTAGCCCCGATGATCTTGCTGCTAACACGACCCTTATCGCCTTTTCTCACGGCTGTGCGTACCGTAGGCAGCTAATTGAATGGAGTGAGGCAAGTCATGCTCATCTTCAAGTTATCGAGATTCATTCGTTTCAAATGTTGCTAAATTGTATTTCCGCGGGGATGGGTGTTGGGTTGGTTCCCGCGAAACTGTTACCGGTAGACCTTCTAGCCGAAGGGCTTCAAACTCATGCTCTGCCTATTAGCTTAAGCCGCTCTGAGAGCTATTTGGCGTATCGCAAGGATTCGTTTAGGCCGAGTGTTAAGGCATTTTTAAACCTTGTTCAGCAGGGTGAGATTGACACGTAGAGTTTATAACCGTGGTATTTATAGCAGTGGTATTTACCGCAGTGGTATTTACAGTATAGGGAATAAGTACGTCGATGTGCTGCTGTATGCTGTGCTAGTTTGCAATAGTGTGCTTTTAGTTGTTTTGCGCATCGACGTGACCAAGCTTATTTGTAATCATTAAAAGCTTTAGGCTCTATAGTTCTTTGTCAAGCTGTTCCAAGGAGTCGTATAAGGTAAGGGGTAGTTCGAGCTCTTCGAGTAGAGCAATGGCTTTTTTTGGGTTCTTTGGGTAAATACAGTCATAAGTTTCGCAAACCATGTTGGCTTGATAGAGTATTTGTCCAAAGATCGACACTTCTTTATCCGGGCTGATATTGTTTTGTTCCGCCAGTGCTTTACAAATATCTTGCGGCAGCTCCCAATCTTTTACGATCAGATAACTTAATGGAATGGATATAGCCTTTATAGGCGGGACGAAGGCATTGTAGCCCGGTGCTACGTCTTCATGGTTAAGTTTGAACTGTTTGCACAGCTCGCTGAATAAGGTAATGGTACCAATGTCGTGCATAAGCCCCATGACATAAACTTTAAACTTTTCTACTTTTCTATGCTCTGCAATTAGCTCACACGCAACGGCACAATATAGTGAATGTTGCCAAATTTTTTGGCCAGAGTTAGAGAAATACGCCGAGTTGCGTTGGATTATGGGTTGCAGTACGGCTGCAGATAACACGGAGCGAATCCCGTCAATGCCAAGCTTTACTACGGCCGTTTCAATTTCATCGATACGCTTTCCGATTGGATTAAAATACACGCTATTAGCGAGTTTGAGGACAGCTGCAGCCATGGCCGGGTCTTTATCTATAATTTGCACATAGTGTTTGGCTGACGAATTGGGGTCGCGTAGGCTTTTTAGTAATTTTGGGATTACGTAGGGTAGGCGCGGTACCGATTTTTGACGCGACTCTTTCTTCTGCATAGAGTGCGTCGTAACGTTTAAAACGAGTTTTTGCGGTACGGTTAAGACCTGGCTAGTATCTTTAGGGTACAGGTAGCGTAAGAAGGCCTCGCGAGCAAAACCAATTGGAACACTTTTGGGGTCAATTACCGGAACGGTAACGCTTTCAGGAGTTTTAGAAAAAACTCGACTTAAACCTATCGCCATACGGCTTATTTCCCTTGAGTTTATAACGCTTCGACTTAAGTTTAGTCGGCAAACGCCAAAATGTTGGGGAATTTATGTCTTTGTGACTTACTTTTGAGATTGGCCTTGATAGCTTGCTCTAGCCGTATGCTTTGCCTTGATAAAGTCACTATGGCAAACGTAGATTAGATCGGATGCTTGTCGAATGAGGTGCTCTTCATATCTATCGATATTACCATCTGCGTAGGCTACATCCCACATTCCAACAACTAAATCGTATTTGTCACTGGCTGTAAAATGCTTGTTTATGAGTTGCGTGAACTCATAAAGCGAGGTCGAGTCTTTATGTTTTTGCTGGGCATAGTCACATAGCTCTTTGGCGATGTCGTCGCTAAGCTGAAACTGCTTAATAAGGTGGGCTTCGAGTACAGCAAGTTCCTCGGAGTCAAAGCTGTCATCGGCACAAGCTACGTCGATAAGAAGTGCCGCAGCGGCTAAATGCTTCTTGTCGACAATACTTTCACTGGTGCCGATAGTTTCGGCTTCAAAAAGTGCTTTAATCTGAGCCCACACAGTAATTAACCTTTTTGACTAACGAGGTAGTTTTCTAGGTTAATTTGGTCTTTAACGAAGTTGCGGATTCCTTCGGCAAGCTTCTGCGTAGCCATAGCGTCTTCATTATTCGAGAAGCGATATTGAGCTTCGTTCTCGATAACTTTCGCTTGGGCTTCGCCGGAGTTTTCAGGTGAAAGAACACGGTCAAGTTGACCGTTGTCGGCTTCGAGTGCACCTAGTAGGTCGGGACTAATCGTTAAGCGATCACAACCGGCCAAGGCTTCTAGTTCACCGGTGTTGCGGAAACTGGCGCCCATAACAACGGTGTTGTAAGCGTGCTGCTTGTAATAGTTGTAGATTTGAGTGACAGATTGGACACCCGGGTCTTCGAATGCACTGTATTCTTTTTTGTCGGTATTCGCTTTGTACCAATCTAAAATCCGACCAACAAATGGCGATATCAGATAAGCACCAGCATCGGCACAGGCCGCCGCTTGGCTAAAAGAAAACAATAATGTTAGGTTGCAGTTGATGCCTTCTTTTTCTAAAACTTCGGCGGCTTTAATGCCTTCCCATGTAGATGCTAGCTTAATCAGTACTCGTTCTTTACCGATGCCGGCCGCTTCATATAGACCAATAAGTTTCTTCGCTTTCTCGATACTTGATTTCGTGTCGAAAGATAAACGAGCATCAACTTCTGTAGAAATACGACCTGGAATGACCTGTAAAATTTCGCGACCAATAGACACGGCTAGTTTGTCAGCAGCATCTTCAACACTATCACTTGCCGCTAATGCGGCTTGAAGTAGTGGGGCATACTGTGGAAGTTGAGCGGCTTTAAATAGAAGTGATGGATTTGTTGTAGCGTCCATCGGTTGATAGCGTTTGATGGCTTCGATATCGCCAGTATCAGCTACAACTGAAGAATATTGTCGTAATTGTTCCAATTTGTTGGTCATAAGGTTTCCTAAGGCGTTGGTTCTGTATAGCTAATATTACGCTTTTAATGACAAAGCAAAAAATGTAGGTGCAGGAGTATAGCGGTTTCGTGAGCCGGAATCACGAGCTAAAGCGAAACCAGTTCAGCGGCTTTCAGCATGCTAGAGGTGTTTAATTTCTTTTGTGCTAACAGTTCAGACATTTCACGTCTAAACAGGCGTCCACCCGGTTGGCCGCTAAACAAGCCTAATACGTGTTTACTCATGTGATGTATATACGTTCCCTTGGCGACTTCTTGTTCACAGTAGTGGGCGTACTGAGTAAGTATGTCATGCCGGCTTTGTATAAAAGGTGCGCATGCGAAAATCTTTTCATCAACATCGGTAATGCTCCAGGGGTTTGAGTATGCTTCTCGTCCGATCATTACGCCGTCTAAATCATTGAGGTGTTTTAACGCTTCATCTGTTGTCTTAATGCCGCCGTTTACACAAATGGTCAAGTGCGGAAAGTCGCGCTTAAGCTGAGATATAAGTTCATATCGTAGTGGCGGGATGTGGCGATTTTCTTTCGGGCTCAAGCCCGATAGCCAAGCTTTACGTGCGTGCACAATAAATTCACTGCAGCCGGCTTCAGATACGGTATAGACGAACTCGCTCAATGCAGAGTAGTCATCTTGATCATCGATACCAATACGATTTTTTACGGTTATGGGGATAGTGCAGGCGTCTTGCATAGACTTAACGCATTGGGCAACAAGATCAGGCTCGCTCATTAATATCGCGCCGATCCTACCTTTTTGAACGCGATCGCTGGGGCAGCCACAATTTAGGTTAACTTCGTCATAGCCCCAATCTTGAGCGATTTTAGCGCAGCGTGCTAATTCATTGGGGTCGCTGCCGCCTAACTGCAAGGCAACCGGGTGTTCTTCATGGTTGAAGTTTAAAAAGCGTTCTCGGTCGCCGTGGATAATAGCCCCAGTAACAACCATTTCGGAGTACAGGCGGGCGTGTTTGGTGATAAGTCGCCACAGCGTGCGGCAGTGTCGATCTGAGTAATCCATCATGGGGGCTAATGTATAGCGCCATGGATTATACGAATCTGGTGAATGCTTAGGCATAAACTTAAAATAGTCGTGTTAAAAGGCGGGGATAATAGCAGAAACGGGGGAAGCCGTGCTGGATTGGCGATAACAAAAAAGCCCAAGAGATACTTGGGCTTTAGCGAAATCTATTTTTATTAAATTATAATCAGTACCAGTTATAACCGAGTATTAGTTATAACCGAGTATTAGTTAAATACGTAACGGCCCTTCAGGTGGAGTAGTGTTTTGTGGTCGTCTACTAATTTAAATAGCTGGCCAAATTTATCACCGACAACTTCTTTAGTCTCGTCTCCATTTGCAGAAGAGTAGCTGGCACCGTCTAAAATACCCTTCAACTCATGTTTGATAGAATCCATCTGGCCGAACACGATGTCTGTTGTCTTTTTGTCGTCAAAAACACGACCTTTTCCGGTCAGCTGCAGGTATTGATCACATTCGCCAAGCCATTCTTTGCGTTGATCAATAAATCGTACTGTGTTTTTGATTGGGCCTTTATACTTGGTGTCAAAATGCTTAGTGCTATACGATTCTAAGCTACGCATATCTGTAGTCATAAAGTCGAGTTTAAGCCCTTCACAATACTTCCAAGTTAAGTAACCTGGGAAATCAAGCTTCTTCTCTAGCTCTATCTTTTCTTTAAGGCAACTCTCATCACAACCAAGTGCGTTCTGAGTAAAAAGTCCTAGGCCAGTAATTAAGATAACGATCATTTTTTTCATCGATCTTTCCTGCCATTTAATAGTAGTTGCTTAGTAAATTTCTAATCTGTGTATCTATTAAATGTCCGAGTGTGACGCTTGTCAAGGTATCTAGTTAATTATGTTTACTTTTGGCCCTCATTATGTCGAGTAGTGTGCAGATTCTTAACAAATTGTTATTTGACCCACATAAATGGGTATATAAAACACAGTTTGTTACCATTTCTAGATGTAAGGAATTTCGACAGTGAGAGATGCTGAAGTGTTAAATATTGTTAACACTGCCAAGTCTCTCTGCGATAAATAGGGGGCGCGAAGAGCTCGCGCGAATGTAAAATGATTAATATAGCTATCGTTTAGTGTTGAATTGAGTGTCGCCTAAGTCAACGTGAAGGCGAAAATTATGCAAAAATCGGCTTGTTAATAGCAAGGTAGATTATGGTGAAAATTAGTATTGTAGACAGTGCAGCGGCGGGAATTTTTAGTGTGCTGCTTTTAAAACAGATAATTCCGCTGGCGATATAGAGTATTACCAAGCTTATTTTTACGCTAAACCACGTTAATGTTGTCAAAGAATAACCAAGGCTGATAGCCATCGTTAATCCGCTTGCAAGTAATGCCGTATCGATAACGTGAGGGGATATTTTTATGAGCTTTTTAGTCAGCAATCTAGGGCGAAAAAACAACCAGCTAAGGCGTATGAAAAAAAACAAAAAGGAGAGTGTTACACACCATACATGGATGTGCTTTACGATAGAAATTAGATCAGACATAGGGTTCTCTAGGATAATGCTTCAGTGATTAACGCCAGCATGGCGTTATCTAAAGGTAGTTTTAATGCTGCTTGTTGGCCTTCAGCGGACATCTTGTTCCAAGTTTTTTGAATGATATTTATGAGTTTTTCGTGACTGTGCTTCGTTGCAAAGGGAACAAGGTAATACTCCAGGAATACTAAGCAAGCGACATCTTCAAGGCACTGGGTTTCTGAGTCGCGCTTTATTTGTCGTTTTTGTATCAAGTAGGCAATTCGTTTAAGTGTATCTTCATCTAAATCATGTGATTGGATTAATTCGACGCAACGCTTACCGTGGAATAGGCCTAGCTCAGCGCGCCATTGCTTGTAACCTGTGCGGCCTTCAGGGTAATCCGTTCTAAGTGACTTCCAGCGCTCTAGGTGCTGTGCACGGACTGCAATTTTTAGTTCAGGGCTTGCGTCTACCTTAAAAGCTGCGAGCGTATTAGACATTCTTTGGCCATAAATCAGTTCTTTCGCGATCGAAGTGCCGTCGTCTAGAGTTTCCTGATTTGGGTCTAAAGCATTTGCTGCATCGATTGTCTGGTAGATACTATCTAAAATTTCTGGTGTCATGTTCGACGCCTATGCGATAAATGAGGCGAGAGTCTATCCTAATGCTTCAAAGTTCAATAGTAGGAAATATGCTTTGATGGTGGGAGTGTGCAGTGGAGCGCGAATGATTTCACGGTGAGAGCATTCTGTAAGTTGTTAAAATTGTACCGTTAAAATAATGTAATATCTTATGAGATCACTAAAGGTACAGCTTTTAATGCATCTTTATTGTTAATTATGACGTGTTTTTTGTCTAGATTAATGATGCTGCTTTTATGCAATTTGGTGAACACACGACTTACAGTTTCGATGGTTAAACCTAGAAAGTTACCAATATCCGAGCGAGACATAGGTAAGTAAAAGTCTTTAGGTGATAAGCCACGATGGTAGTTACGCGTTGATATGCTGAGTAATAGCGCTGCAATACGTTCTTCTGCACTGTTTTTCCGAGAAGAATAATGAGTTGTTGCTCATCGGCTATTTCTTTACTCATTAATTGGAAAAAACGTCGCTGTAGAGTTGGTATCTGTGTGCTCAGCTCTTCTAAACGTGAAAATGGGATTTCGCAAATAGCGGATGTTTCAAGGGCTATAGCCGAGTTTGTGTGCGTATTGCAGGCCAGCCCGTCCATGCCTATTACTTCACCAGGTAGATAGAAGCCTGTAATTTGTTCAATGCCATCTTCGGTGATTTTGATCGTTTTTACGGCGCCTGAGCGTACGGCGTAAACGGATATGAACTTTTCGCCAGCATGGTAGATATGTTCTTTTTTCTGTACCGGGCGACCGCGTTGAATGATGTTGTCGAGTTTAGAAATATCTTCTACTTCAAGGCTAATCGGTAGACAAATACCTGCAAGACGGCAATCGGCACAGTGTTAGTTTCGGATGAGGACGGGCATGTTTTCATAATTGTAGCGCTGGTCATTGTTGGTTCCTAGTCAGTCTAGCGTCCAAAAACAGGATATGAGGCATAGATGTACTGCGTTACTCGTATGCTTTTAGCAAATCATTAGTGGGGTAATAAGCTTCTGAGCATACATTAAAAGAATGACGAGAGGATACCGTATTTAGCTATCAAAGGGGAGCGTAGATTTCATTGGCAATTCTTCGTTTTCAACACTATTAATGTAACGTTGGCTGTCACATAGGTTTTCAAACGATTTTTCGTTAATAATGCTTTTCGCTTCGGGGCCGAGAGATATTATGTCAAAGTCTTTGCGTTTTAGTTCATGGTCAAATACGGTTTGATTGATTTCTAGTTTGTCTGGGTCTAATAGAATCGAGTGGTGACCAACGAGTAAGTAGTTAGGGGCGCACTGTTCTTAGATCGCTTTGATTTTCCCTGCGAGCGTAGGAAGGCAATCTGCATGCTGGATCTGCACACCAACCACACTAAAATCAAACTGCCGTATTAGATTATTGGCTTCTTCAAGTTGTTCCAACGAGGCGCCATTGGCGTCTTCCATGACCATCTGACATTGGTTGAATCCAAGACCCTTTAGGAGTGCGAGTAGCTTAGTGTTGATTTCGGTTGGTGATAGCAAAACACGATATTGTCGAGCGCCACTGCTTAAAACTTCAAAGAGCTGTGCTGTTTCGTGGATGAATTGGGTAATTTCATGTGGTTCGAAATCGTTTGCGGGGTAGGAAAGTTCGATTCTGTTAAGCGTTCGTGGACCAATTAGTCTGCGCCAAAGACGAAGTTCTTGAGCAAAGAGCTTTATTGGGTTTCCGCCTTCCTTTTTGAGCTTGCCAGCTGTTTGGGCGTCGATGGATATGCCTAGCGCGCGGTATATGCGTGCGTAAACTTGGCGTTAAATTCAACTCCTCATCATGAGCGGCCAGGTGCTTGTGGATAATAGCGGCCCGCTTAAATGGGAGAATGTCCGCTTCTTTACGAATGTTGTCCATACACGCAGTGTAAAGAAGCGATGTATTTTGATCTTGAGCGAGATCAAAGAGGCTCGAGTCCGCTCAAAACAAGCTTAATCTAGTTGCTGTGGGCGCGATAAAGGGTTCGTTTCAGGCAAGAGGCACGTCCATGAGCCTTTTGAAATCAATTAACTTGTTGGGATGTGACGCATGAGTAACGCGTACTTGATGTCATTCTCACTTAATTGTTTGTTTGGGTCGATATCTGTTATTGGGATTTGGACAATATGGCCAGATCCGGGCGCACAATCTATTTGCTCGCTATGTTTGTTTATAAGATTCTTTACCGTAAAGGCAACATTTCCCGAAGGTGTTAGCAGCTCGAGTTGATCGCCGACTTCAAAACGATTTTTGACATCTATGAAACAGTTTTGGTTGAATGAATTTAACTCAAGTACTTCACCAACAAACTGCTGCTTGCTATTGGATGAGTTTCCTTCGTTATAGTTTTGGTATTCGCTAGGGACATGACGCCGATAGAAGCCTTCGGTGTACCCGCGGTTAGCGAGATGATCCAATTGAACCATCCAGTCCTTATCAAACTTTTCTCCGCGCTCAGCCGCATCGATAGCGATGCGATATATTTGAGCTGTCTTCGCAGCATAATAATGCGACTTCGTACGCCCTTCGATTTTTAGCGATTCGATACCCATCTCGACTAAGCGCTGAACATGTTGAACGGCGCGAAGATCTTTGGAGTTCATAATGTAAGTGCCATGCTCATCTTCGTAAGCCGGCATGTATTCACCAGGGCGGCTTCGCTCTTGCAGAAGAACAGGGTGATCCACGATGATGTTACTTTCGTTCGATTCCGGTTGCCATTGTTCTGCGGCGTTTTTGAACATGGCATTGTTAACGGCAGTGCTTTCAACCACGGCTTGTTGAACCGACGAGCTGGTAGCGATTATGTCGCCAGTTTCGTTTTCTTTCGCTTCATGAACGTTGTACTCCCAGCGACACGAATTTGTACAGGCACCTTGGTTTGGGTCTCGATGGGTCATATAACCGGATAATAAGCATCGTCCGGAATAGGCTATACATAAGGCCCCGTGAACAAAGACTTCTAATTCAACATCAGGACATTGCTGGCGAATTTCAGCGATTTCATCAATCGACAGCTCGCGCGACAAAATTACGCGTTTAATACCATTATTTGCCCAAAAACGAACCGTTGCGTAATTCACGGCGTTGGCTTGCACGCTTAAATGAATTTCTTGATCAGGCCATTTTTCACGGACGAGCATAATGAGCCCTGGGTCAGCCATGATGAGGGCGTCAGGCTTCATTGCAATAACAGGCTCAAGATCACGGATATACGTACGGACTTTGTCGTTATGGGGAGAAAGGTTGCTTGCGAGGTAGAATTTTTTCCCCAAAGTATGGGCTTCGGTAATCGCAGCCTGAAGCCGTTCAATTTTGTTGAACTCGTTATTACGCACTCTTAGGCTATAGCGCGGCTGGCCCGCATAAACAGCGTCGGCACCATAGGCAAATGCGTAATTCATGCTCTTTCGAGTACCTGCAGGGGATAGTAATTCGGTTGTCATTTTTGGGCTCCTCATAGCGAGCGCGGATTCTAGCGCTTATCGAGGCGGGATGCATTAAAAGACGGGCGTATTTTTAATCAAGTTTAACAAGATAATGTGCCTGCCAGGTCTTGCCCGTTATCCAGAACGCTTGTCGTTTTGTGTCGTAGGCAATGCCATTTAATACGGCATTTGAATCGCCGCCCTGATGATGCTCAACGAGCTCAGTGAGATCGTAACGCCTTAGTACTAGGCCGCTATCTGCATCAATTTTGTAAATATAGGGAGATTGCCAAGTGTTTGCCCAAATATAGCCTTGAGCGAATTCAAGTTCGTTGATAAGGCTTAAGGCTTTGCCATCATGTTGAACCGTAAATGACGATTGCAGAGAAAAGTCTTCCAGAGATCGCTTTTGTAGTTGATGACTGCCGTTGCTCATATAAAAATATTTGTCAGAATGGGCCAGGCCCCAGCCTTCGCCCTTATAGTGGAATTGACCGACAAGCTCTAGGTCGTCCTTATTCAGTACGTAAACTAATCCTGCACGCCATGTTAATGAGAAAACCCGATTGTTATAGACGGTTAAACCTTCAGCAAAGATTTTTGCAGGCAACCTGCGGACCTTTTCTATCGTTTTAAAATCGTTGGAAACTCGAGCGATATACGATTTTTGGTATAGGCCGCTCGATATAAAACGTGAGCCTCCCGCGAGTTCATAACCCTGGATAAACGAACCTTTTCCAAATACTTGGCTTTCGACAAACGTAACTTTTCCATCTGTTCCAGCGGTGCTATCTAAACCGACGGCGCTCTTTATCCCGACGGTACTAACTATCCTGACAGCACTATCTATACCACCTTCAGCATAGGTCGTTACAGCTAGGAATAGCGTAGTAATCGTTAGAAAAGCTTTTGATAACAATGAGGCGCTAAGCATAAGATACGTGGACTTAATAATGAGTTTGAGAGTATATCGTAATTAGCCTTATTCTACTTTAGGCAAATACACCAGCACTTAAAACGTGGCTTTGATATCAGTCAATAATTTGCAGCCGAAGAGGTATAAAATTGAGCTAGAATTAGTTATGAGGATGACGTGTGACGAGTAAAAATATCGGCTGTTAGTAGTCTCGTAGAGTGTTACAGCCAATAAGACTAAACCCAATAATTTACGATAAAGGGAGAGTACTATGGGCAATGCTTCATTAGATCTCAGCCGCTATGGTTTGCGCCAAAGCACAAATATAATTTACAACCCTTCTTATGAACAGCTCTTTGACGAAGAAACAAAAGAAGGCCTAGAGGAATTCGAGAAAGCGGTTGTTACACAGAGCGGTGCTGTCGCCGTCCGTACGGGTATTTTTACCGGTCGTTCCCCTAAAGACAAATATATTGTTGTCGATGAAGAGAGCAAGAAAGAATTGTGGTGGGACTCTGAAGCGTCCCCGAATGATAATCATCCAATCAATAAAGCTGTATGGGATGATCTTAAAACACTGGTCACCGACCAACTGTCAAATAAACGTCTTTTTGTTGTCGATACGTTTTGCGGGGCAAATGAAAGTAGTCGGCTAAAAGTACGATTTATTGTTGAGGTGGCGTGGCAAGCTCACTTTGTAAAAAACATGTTTATTCGGCCAACTGATGATGAACTGGAGAGATTTGGCGAGCCAGATTTTGTTGTTTTAAATGGATCTAAAGCAAAAAACGAACAATGGCAGGAGCAGGGTTTAAATTCGATGTTTTTGTTGCATTTAATATGACCGAGAAAATGCAAATTATTGGTGGAACTTGGTACGGCGGAGAGATGAAGAAAGGCATGTTCTCAATGATGAACTATTACCTTCCTCTACATCATATGGCTTCGATGCATTGTGCCGCAAACGTTGGTGAAAACGATGATGTGGCGATATTCTTTGGTTTGTCCGGAACCGGAAAAACAACCTTATCAACCGATCCCAAAAGAAAGCTAATAGGTGATGATGAGCACGGCTGGGATGATGAAGGCATATTCAATTTTGAAGGCGGTTGCTATGCAAAAACTATTCGCTTAGATCAAGAAAGTGAGCCTGATATTTATGCCGCCATCAAGCGAGATGCTTTACTTGAAAATGTTTCCGTTGATGCGGCAGGAAAAGTTGATTATAACGACGGCTCGATCACTGAAAATACCCGTGTCTCTTACCCAATCTATCACATTGAGAATATTGTAAGGCCTGAATCAAAAGCAGGACACGCTAAGAAGGTGATATTTCTTACGGCTGATGCTTTTGGTGTACTTCCACCTGTAGCGCAACTCGATCATGAGCAGACTAAATATCACTTTTTATCTGGTTTTACAGCGAAATTAGCCGGTACTGAACGCGGTGTGACCGAGCCTCAACCAACGTTTTCTCCCTGTTTTGGTAAAGCTTTCTTGAGCTTGCACCCGGTAAAATACGGGACAGAATTAGTTTATCGGATGGACCAAGTTGGGGCTCAAGCGTACTTAGTCAATACTGGCTGGAATGGATCCGGAAATCGTATATCCATTAAAGATACTCGCGCGATAATCGATGCGATTCTTGATGGTTCGGTTGAGGAGGCGGAGTGTGAAACACTTCCTGTATTTAATTTGGCTGTACCTAAAGCATTGCCGGGTTGTAGTTCAGATATATTGGACCCGAGAAAAACTTACGAAGACAGTAGTGAATGGCAATCTAAGGCTGAAAACTTAGCAGAATTATTCATTAAAAATTTCGAAAAATTCACTGATGATGACGCAGGCATGGCACTTGTTGCTCATGGGCCACAGTTGGATGATAGTTGAAGATTTAATTGGATAGTAAAAGCCAGAAGACCAAACTTTCTTATTCTGAGAAGGTAGGTTAAGTTGACTGTGAGACTGTGAGACTGTGAGACTGTGAGACTGTGAGACTGTGAGACTTGGTGCTTATGCGGGAATCTCTAGAGTAAAGCGCACAACAATTCTTTTATTAATTTATTGTTGTGCGCTTACATCTGAATACGATTTTTGTTAAAGCGCCTGTATTTTCGCTATTTGGTCGGTAATTTTCCCTAGGGATGTTTCAACTTCAGCCAGTTTGTTACGCTCCTTTT
>JBLIMQ010000073.1:0-22016 GCA_047638775.1 Flavobacteriales bacterium | reverse complement strand
TTAAGTCTATTTTCGAAGCAGTACAGCTTCGATATAACTGAACCAGAAAACGCAGACTTATTCGAGCTTTATGACCATCTATACCACAGCTCATACATTAACAATCGTTGGCTCATCGCAAGAATGAGCTTCGTTTTAGTCGGCAAACAACACAATGACCTTGCTGACTACATGTCTGTTTTATCGGCCCGACATTTTTCTGTACTTGTCGATGGAAGCGACCGCAACGAATTTAGTTTACACTCAGAACTAACGAATCAACAGATTGTAGATACCCTCAAAGAAGCGAGCGAAAATCCAATAGAATTGTGTTTACTCCAAGAAATCCTCGAGAACATTGGTGTTTTACAACGAACAAACCCTGCAGTATTTGACGGCTTACGATCGATTCAATTACATAACCTGTTACGGCTATGTGCGACAAGGGTATCACGACCTGTAAAACGCGAAATGCTACTCAATGTTGGTTCTTTAAGCCCCGAGGCGCTCTTCAAAAAAATAGAAGACATACTCGCGTCACATCGCACGGTATACACTTCAGCCGAAAATTCTCGATTCTCACTAAGTGATCGCCTACTAACATCCTCCAATAAAGATTCGTCGGCGGTTGTTGACATGAACTGGTTCGAGTGGCGAGCTGAACGCGGCATGATCATGAGCTTAGAGCGCGAGTTTTTAGAAAAAGTCTGGCAGTGTCTAAATCAAGTCCCTCAATTACTTTTGGGGGACAGTAATAATCATCTATGCACTATAAATTCAGAATCTGTCACCAGCTCGATGACACCGGGAGAAGAAATATTTGGTCGCTTAATCGATGATGCTTTAGCGCAACTTCACCCAACATATTTCAAAAGTGCCATTGTTGAAGTATTGCTAGCACTTACCGAATTTTGTGACAAATTTCCAAAAGTGAAATTTAAGGCACCGATTAATCTAAGCACCATACTCGAGCAATCGGCAAAAGATTTTTGTTTAGACGAAAGGCAAGCGGCACCATCCATTCGAAATATCGATATATTTCTTGAAGAAGCGCCCGACAAACTCGCCTACTACTTTGAAAGAGCCTTACTCCAAATCGCTAGCCGTGAAAAAGCAGAGGCTCACACGCAGCTTAAAACATAAATCGCTGGAGGGGTTCACCCCTCCGGCCATCACTTGCCTCTGATTAGTATTTAACGGTTAAGTCGCGAAATTCTAACTCTATATCGTAATGCGTAGTCGAACACTTACTATTAAAGTACATCGTATCAACACCCATCACCCGAGCTAAAGCTGAATCATTTTTCATACAAGTATTACCCTTACGAACCGTATTTTCTCCTGCATTATTAAGCCACTGCTCATTTTTGGATGTCACACGACCCAAAGAACGAAGTACTCGAGACCTTTTCTCTCGAATTAAAGCCTGATTTACTCTAGGATCAAAGATACGCGTATCAGTATTAATGGATTCAGGTAGTTGATAAACCCGTTCTAGGGAAGGACGATAATTTTCGATTAGCTCACTGGCATTAAAATTTAGCAATAAGTCATTATTATCTACACGAACATCATTTCGAGTACTTGTAGTAGGATAGCGGTCTACATCGATATCGGTGCGGTTACTTATAGTATTAGAATCGTCAAAATTCTCATGATCTTTAACTGAGTGTTCTTCAAAAATACTTTCATTGACACCTTCATTAACACCTTCAATACTAGTATCTTGAGTAGATGAATCACCCGTAAACGAAAAAGACATTTTATAGTTAAAACGCGGTGATGTAGAGATTGAATCGGGCGTTAATCCAATAGGTGCATAATTACTGTAGAGCCAAGACCATATGGCAGTAACGGCCAACAATACGATAAAAAGCGCACGTACGCGGCGACGTTGAAACTTGTCACCGTATACTGTAGATGTAAACGATTCGGCAGAAAAATCCGTGTGTACCACAATCTATATCCATTCAAAATAACCAGCCCATGAGTAAGACTATACACATCGAGAATGGTTCACCTAAGTGGATGAATTATAAAAAGGCGCTAAGCATTCTTTTGCTTAAGCCACGTTAGCCAACCGCCATAAGTACTAATATCGGTAGCATCGATAAGACCATAAACATCGCAAATAAAGCCACTTACCCATGAGTTGTCATCAAGCTCAACTTTACCAATGCCCAATGGTGCAGGGATTCCAGTAACAAAACTTCCATAATTTTCAGCTGGCATTGACCAAACTTCAAGAGCAATGGCTTCTCCATTTTTTTCATCACGAATCATGGCTGGACGTTTACCGTCCGCAAGAGCGAACAGCTTATAGTTTTTGGCACTCTTGCAGCTCTTTAACAACACAGCACCACGTTCTCGCAACTGCCAATTTAGAGGCTGACCATCTAGGTGTGCACCACAAACAGCGACCTCAAGAGCAGCTGTGGGAGCGCTCAATCCTGAAGATACATATTCGCTCGCTTTAAAATCAGTCGCCCCTAGGGTTAAACCAAGAGCATTTTGTATCGCGGCGGAATAATTTAATAATTCAACATCTTTAAACGCTGTAGAAAATACTGTCACACCCCATGAGACCCCACACGACAAACGCCCAACGGGTACGGCCGTAGCACTATAATCGAGAAGGTTCATGAAATTGGTGTAAGTACCAAGAATAGAATTAAGGGCCACTGGCTCGGCCGCTACAGCATCGCGACGATACACCGTGGGAATCGTTGGCGTTAATACAAAATCCAAATTTCGAATAATTTCATCACACTGGACTTTCAAAGCCTTTAATCGATATTGCGCATCAAAAACATCAGCTGCGCGGCCATTATTGCCGTTGCCAATAATATTTTGTAATACGGGCAGCATCGTTGCTAAATCATGACCCTGGGTTGCCAACCAACGTTCAGCGACCCAAGGCCCGTCATAGAGTAGCTTAGCGGCATCGATAAATGGTGAGAAGTCTAAAGGTATCGCCTCCCCCCCTAAACCGGTTAAAAGCTTTAACGTTTCCTGATACATCGCTTGGGTTTCTGCATCACCTTGGAAATCTAAATCTTGAGGAACACCAAAACGAAATGTCGAATTGCCGACACCAGTATAGAAACGCTGAGTATTAGCGAAAGTATTTTTACGTGAATAAGCATCAGCGCTGTCGTATTCGCTTGCAACGTCTAACACACAGGCGGCGTCGGCTGCGGTTAACGAAAGTATGCTCACGCAATCAAGAGTCCTGCATGCCGGCACAACGCCACGCGTACTTAATAGACCGCGACTGGGCTTGTGCCCAATAAGATTGTTTAATGCCGCAGGGACCCGCCCACTACCCGCCGTATCGGTACCCAAGGCAAAACTTACTTGCCCTAATGCCGTCGCTATAGCAGAACCTGCACTGCTGCCGCCTGAAATGTAATCGGGGTTAAACACATTTCTGCCTTCGCCATATGGCGAACGCACGCCCACCAGCCCAGTCGCAAATTGATCCATATTCGCTTTACCTAAGGGTATAGCGCCAGCCTCAATAAGCAATTCGACAACACGGGCGTGCTCCTTAGGTACATAGGCGTATTCTTTACAGGCAGCCGTCGTTGGAACACCGGCTAAATCAATATTATCTTTAATCGCAAAAGGAATACCCCACAAAGGAAAATCGTTTGGATTTTTATCGTCTAATGCATCGATATATACGCATAACTGTGCTTCACTCAATACAGTAATCCACGCGTTGAATTCACTTTGCGCCAAGGCTTGTTCGCGCAATGCCAAAATTGTTTCTTTAACGCTGCGCTCGCCACACAAATACGCGTTACGGAGCGCTGTAATTTCCAAATTAATTTTTGACATCAGCTATCGTCCTCGCTATTTACACTTTCATTTATCCAAAAAAGATGCTGCCCAGCAATCACGCTTTGCCCTTGTGACTTAAGAACCTTAGCAACACGCCCTGCGCTTTCGGCAAATAAAGTCAGTTCCATCTTCATCGATTCGAGCACCATGACCGCTTCGCCTTTTTCAACCCAATCACCTTCATTTTTGAGTATGCTCCATACCGAACCTGAAACGTTACTACACAATAACGAATGCCCATCAGGAAGCTTTTGTTCATCCGTATCAATATTTAAATCTTCTGGTGGCTCGTACCGAAGCTGCCCCGTTTCCTTCCACTGCTCAAGCTCCTGATCAAATGCGGCTTCACGAGACTGTTGAAAACCTTGAATTTCAGAATCATTATCACCTAAGAATTTTTGGTATTCTTCTAAGCAGAACTCTCCTTCCTCGATTCGTATTTCATGACGGCCCAAAGGAACGTCATCACGTAAGGCATGTAACTCGTCATGGCTAACTTCATAAAATCGAATCTGATCAAAAAAACGTAGCAACCATGGTTGTTCAAAGTTTGTTGTTGTGCGATAACGATTCCACATTTGCACGGTCCGACCGACAAACTGATAACCACCTGGGCCCTCCATGCCATAAACACACATATAAGCGCCGCCAATGCCCACGGAGTTTTCAGCCGTCCAAGTTCGCGCAGGGTTATATTTTGTTGTCACTAGGCGATGACGTGGATCCAGTGGTGTCGCTACCGGCGCGCCCAAATACACATCCCCTAGGCCCATGACTAGGTAGGACGCGTTAAAGACAACATCTTTTACCGCGTCGATATTTGCAAGACCGTTAATTCTGCGAATGAACTCTAAATTCGAAGGACACCAGGGTGCGCCAGGACGAACACTCTGTGTATATTTTTCTATGGCTTCGCGACACACGTCATCATCCCAACTTAAAGGAAGGTAAACCGTACGCGAAGGAACCTTAAGTTGTTTTTCTTTACTTAAATTTGAACAGGTATTCTTTAGAATACTCAGCAAATCTTCTAACGATAACGCTTGAGAGTTGTAATGAATTTGCAAGCTTCGAATTCCCGGTGTTAACTCGCGGACACCGAGAATTTTTTGTTTTTCTAGCGCCAGCATAAGCGCATTTATTTTAAAACGACGTTCAATATTTAGCTCAAGCGGACCCAGTTCAACTAACAAAAAGTGATCTCCGGCTAGCCGTGCGACCAGATTCTCCCCTTGAAAGGTGTCGTTGTAAACAATAGGATCAGGAAGATCCATGCAAGTAATTATGTCTGGTTCGCAAAATATCCCGCCACTTAAGGCAAGGAGCTGTTCGCGCTCAGCGTTAACGGCCGCCACTTGCGACACCGCGACAAAACGAACTTTTGTTCCTGCGCTTAATTGACCAAGCTTCCATAAGTCGGCGGTAATTACCGTAGCAGGACAAACAAACCCACCAAGTGATGGCCCGTCTGGGCCCAGAATTACGGGCATATCGCCGGTAAAATCAATTGTGCCAAAAGCGTAAGCATTATCGTGTATGTTCGAGGGATGCAATCCAGCTTCCCCTCCAGTCGATCGAGCCCAATCGGGTTTCGGGCCGACTAGGCGTACACCCGTTCGGCTAGAGTTATAGTGCACTTCCCACTGTGCAGAAAAAAATTCTTCTATATCTTTCGGCGTAAAAAAATCAGGCGCTCCATGTGGTCCATAAATGACTCGAAGTGTCATCTCAGGCTTAATATTAGGTCGAAACTCGGCCCTCAATGATTGTAACTTCGGTTGCCGGCAAGGGACTAACTTCGCTAATTTAAGCACATCACCAACGCGTAAAGCACGACCGGCATGACCGCCAAATTGCCCCAACGTAAATGTCGATCGTGATGATAAATATTCGGGGCACTGAAACCCGCCTTCTACAGCTAAATAAGCGCGAGCACCACAACTAATCTGCCCCAAACTCAAGCGTTGACCCGCCGTCACGTCAAGAGTCTCATACATTGTTACAGCGACACCATCAATCGTGACATCAAGCTCAGCTCCACATATAGCAATCCGACAGCACCGATTGAATAAAAGATCCGGACCATTTAACGTGATTTCTAATGCTGCGGCGCAATCGTTGTTTCCAACCAAATGATTCGCTAAACTAAAACTAACACGGTCCATTGGGCCCGAAGGAGGAACACCAATGTGCCATAAATTTTCACGAGCGGGGTAATCCTGTATAGTCGTTTGCGTACCGGATAAAACAACACGCACTGTCGAACTTTTGTAGCTAAAATCGTCAAGTGTTTTTGTTAGAAGCTTTCCTTCCTGGCAAACAACCGAACTAATTATCGCTTGCAAGTACTCCAGATTTGTTTCTATGCCATAGAGTTCAGATTCGGCAAGGGCTTCGCCCAATGTATTTAATGCACTTGATCGATCGTTACAGTGAACGATTACTTTAGCCAGCATTGGATCGAATAAAGCCGGAACTTCTATTCCAGATTCCAACCAGTGATCAATACGTAATCCAGGTTTTGATGGCCAACTAACGTGCGACAACAAGCCCGCACTGGGTAACGCATCTTGTAAGGGGTCTTCAGCATAAACCCGAGCTTGAACCGCGTGTCCATGCGCACGGAGTTTTCCGCGCTCGCTATGAATATCCCCTAAATCACCCGCGCTCAGCTCTACCATCCAACGAACAAGGTCAACGCCCCACACCTCTTCAGTAACACCATGCTCAACTTGCAAGCGAGTATTAACCTCTAAAAAATAAAACTCTTGCGCGTCGACATCAAAAATATACTCGACTGTCCCGGCATTTCTGTAGGAGACAGACGCCATCAATCGCTCAGCGGTGGCATACATCTGCTCTCGCGTATCATCACTAAGGTTCGGCGCAGGACATTCTTCTATAACCTTTTGGTTGCGACGTTGAGCCGAACAGTCACGCTCACCAATCGATACAACGCCACCCTTACCGTCACCAAATACTTGAACTTCGATATGACGAGCATTAGTAATAAACTTCTCTAGAAAAACATCATCGTTCGAAAAGTAGTTTTCGCTAAGACGCTTTACTGTATCCCAACCGGAAATCAAGTCCTCTTCACTATAGCAAACTTGCATGCCAATACCGCCACCCCCAGCCGTACTTTTTAAGATCACCGGGTAGCCAACATCGCGTGACCACACTTGAGCAACCTCACATGACGCTAAGATTTCAGAACCTGGAATCAATGGGACACCCGACTCTTGCGCAGACTTTCGAGCTTTATGCTTAAGACCAAACAAATCAATATGCTCGGGACGCGGCCCAATAAAACTCAATCCTTCTTGTTCGCAACGAGCAACAAAGTTTAGATTTTCACTTAAAAAACCATAGCCAGGATGAATAGCTTCAGCGCCAACCTCTTTGGCTGCTGCAATAATTTTATCAATATTTAGGTAAGTATCTTGTGCGGAACCCGTGCCCAAACAAATTGCCATATCGGCGCTTTGCACATGCAGGGAATGCGAATCAGCTTCGTGGTAAACGACAGCTGACCGTATATTCATGGCCTTTAACGTACGGATTACACGTGTGGCAATGGCACCACGATTAGCTATGAGAATTGTAGTAAACATGATTCAATCACTTAGGCGGGCCGTCCCACAATTGAGCAATCTCGTAAGGTCGTCCTTACGATGTTTATTATCGGCGCCATTATGTTCAAATACACCTATGACACTCACACGAGTCACCGCTAAATAGGCTTATTCAGCATCCCAAACAAGTACTTCTATTGGCGTTGGATTGTAACCATTGCACGGATTATTTAATTGTGGACAATTCGATATCAACACAATGACATTCATACACGCCCTAAGCTCAACATATTTCCCTGGCGCAGAAATACCATCTTCAAAAGTAAGCCCGCCCTCCTCCGTTACCGGCACGTTCATGAAGAAATTGATATTATGGGTAATATCCTGTTTAACCAGACCAAATGCTTCCTGTTCCTGAATGGCAAGCATCCAACTATCACGACAGGCATGCATACAGCGCCTACTTAAATCATAACGAACCGTATTCGACTCACTCGCGCATGCACCGCCGACGGTGTCGTGACGACCACAAGTATCAGCAACGATTTCTAACAAATTATTATTTTCATTCGTTTTTAGTATCGTGCCTGCCGTTAAATATAGATTTCCTTGTTCGCGAATTGTATCCATCGCGCTGTAGCGTTCACTTGGATCATCGGCGTTATAAAATAGGGTATCGGCTGCTTGGTTTCCGTGCAGATCAACAATACGTATGGTATCGCCAGCATCGATACGTTGAATCAAATAATCCCCAGCGCCAACTTCCATTCGTTGAGCGGCGTCTTCGGCACGCAATAGACTCTCTTTTATCATGATTAAACTCCTATTGGCCAAAGTGATAAAGGGCGTTATTAGCAAACCCACGTGAATTTTCTGGCCGATAGTTCATGCAATAGTCATCGGGTTTCACAGGCTCGGCCTTTTTAAGGCTCAATTCCACGCCGGCCATTGGGTATTCACTAGCGTCATTTAATGGGTGTGGACAGGTATGCAGAATAACCAAAGTGTCCATTTCAAAACGTAAACTTACGCTTTCACCTGCCGTTGATTTTCGGCTAAGCGCTAGATTACCGTCGGCATCCGCGCTGACTTGGCTAAACCAATTGACATTCATGGCCATCGCACATCGATCTAAGTCATACTTTGCCAATTCGACTAAAAAACTATCGTAACCGTTTTGCAACCATGCATTACTTTGCTTTTGATAATCACGTTTACCCCAACGTGCATTAACGTGAGATGCGTGGCTATTGCCACACACACTATCGTGCCAACCAAAGTCGTCCTCTGTTATAGAGCAAAATATTCTACCCATATCCGAGTACAAGCAATTACCCCTGGTTAATTTAAAGGTATGCTGACACTTTAAGGTATCGGGGGCATTGTATTTTTCACTAAGAGTATTTGGGTTATACATCAACATGCCGACATTAGCGCCGCCGTGAATATCGCGAAGCGTTAACTCCACACCACGCCGGACCATAAGTGACCAATGCGAGGCACCCTCAATTTCACAACTATAATTTTCCATTGAATTAAGCCTTTGACTCTATTTTTTGACGCGATTGATCCAATCGCGTTTCAATTTTTTCAAATTCATTATTATCAACTTTCCCTACGGGAATGTCGTAGGTAATGGTTGCGCCATAACGTTCTGGGGCATGCGGATCAAACCGTGTTTTATCAAATACCCACAATCGCGTCCCTAAATAGAACCCTTCACTAAGATCGTGCGTAACCATAAACACCGTTAAATTATACTTCTTCCAGAGCCCTAATATCAAAGCGTGCATATCTTTACGAATACCTGGATCTAAAGCCCCAAAGGGCTCATCTAACAACAGAATTCGTGGCCGCTTAATAAGTGCTTGCGCGATCGCTAAACGTTGCTGCATACCGCCAGAAAGCTCATCGGGGTATTTTGACAAGGCATTTTCTAGACCTACAGCACTTAACCAACTGCGCGCCTCTTCAAATGCCTGCTTTCGTTTTCCTCCAAATAAACGCCCCCAGAACGTACTACCTTTAAATTCTAGGCCTAAAGCAACGTTTTCAAGTACCGTTAGGTGGGGGAAAACCGAGTATTTTTGAAATACAATACCGCGATCAGAGCTAGGCTCTTCTATGATTGGTTTTCCGTCCATCAAGCATTCGCCACGGCTAACCGATTCTGTTCCCAACAATAATTTTAGAAAGCTACTTTTACCGCAACCCGAAGTCCCCACTAAGGTAATAAATTCACCCTCATAGACACTCGCATTGACATCTTCTAAAACAATATTTTCACCGTAATGTTTACCGAGACGTTTTGCCTGAATGAGCGGTACGCGCTCCCCTGGTGAATACGAAGGGGAGTTTAACTTTGACGTGGCACTATCACTAATATTGTCTTGATCAATAGAATTTGTCATTTTAATTCTGCCTATGATACCAAGGGAAGACTTTTGAACTCACTCGCGCTAGCGACCAATCGAGAGAAAAAGCTAAAACAGCAATCCATACTACGTAGGGTAAAATGATGTCCATTGACATATAACGACGAACCAAAAATATGCGATAACCCAAGCCATCTGTTGCCGCAATGGCTTCTGCAGCGATAAGAAACAACCAGGCCGTACCCAAACTTAAACGAAGTACATCAATAAGTCGCGGCACAATCTGCGGGAGTAAAATACGAACAATAATTTGAAAAGTATTAGCCCCTAAGGTTTGCGCTTTTACAATCTGCTCACTCGGCATTTCGCGAGTACGCTGATAGATATCGCGCGTAATAAATGGCGTAATGCCAAATACAATAAGAACAACTTTCGATACCTCGCCTAAACCAAAAACAATAAACAGTATGGGCAAAACGGCCATTGGCGGAATCAACGAAATCGCCGTAACTAAAGGGTTTAGATTTGCACCAACTAAAGGGATTGCCCCTGAAAGTAGGCCTACACTTAAGCCAATCAGCGCGGCAATCGCTATAGCAATACCTAAGCGCTGCAAACTGCTGATCGAATCTTGCCAAAAAACATACTCACCTGTGCGTTTATTTGGCTTAAACGCTAAGCGATCAATGGCTTGATGAATTTCGGTAAAACTTGGCAGTAATTTATCACGTTCATTTTCTGCTTTACGAATGGTAGAGCCCCATTGATAGCACAGCAATAACAACACAAAAGGGATAACACCCAAAAATAATGCTAGTGGGCGCGAAGGCTTAGTATTAATTAAGCGTTTCATAGGCAACCGGTTATTTAATATAAAGGATAATAGTCATGTAAAGCCTACGCGTCACATGACTATTTTTTGGCTGTATTCGTGGCGATTCGATATCACCACAAATACACATCAACTTAAGGTTTGATTTAAGGATTGACTTATAACTTGCCGTCAGCCGCCATTTTCATATAACTCGGGTCGAAGCGAAGTTGAATGTTTTTCTTATCACCAAAAACTCCGGCTGGTGTTTCGATACCAATAAAGCCCGCGTCAGGCGCGCCTTCACCCAATAGACCGTGATCAAAAGAAAAACCCGCAACGTATTCCATGGTTTTAATTAGTTGATCGCTATTTACAAATTCTACGGCATCCGCTGCGTTATAAAACATTTTAGTTGATGCCAATTGCGACTCATAACCGGCAAGATCAGTTCCCGAAGCTTTACCCATGTGCTCACGCACCGCTTTATCGGCTTGCATCTTAGTCATAATTTCATACCAGGCACCCGTTAAGGCTTTACCTAGATTCGGGTTTTTCTTTAAAGTTTTAGTGTTTATAATAAGCGTATCAATAATTTCACCTGGAATTTTGGAACTATCAAAAACTTTGTTCGCGCCCGGCATGGTAAGAATTTCACTAACCAGAGGATTCCATGTGGTAACAGCCGTAACGTCTTTTGTGGTGAAGGCAGCAACCATATCGGCGTCAGATGTGTTAACAACTTTCAGGTCTTTTTCGACTAGGCCTACACTATCTAAACCACGCGCTAATAGATAATGAGAAACACTTAACTCAACCAAATTAACATTTTGGCCCTTAATATCTTTAAGTGATTTTTTATTTTTTAAAATGACAGCGTCATTCCCGTTTGAAAAGTCGCCCACGATAAGTGCCGTTGAATCTACACCACCTGCTGAGGGAATGGTTAAAGCATCCATATTCGTCATGGTGCACGCGTCAAATGCACCAGCGGTATATTGATTAATAGATTCGATATAATCGTTAATCTGCACGACTTCGATGTCTATATCGTATTTTTTAGCCCATTTATCAACGATGCCGGATGTATCACCATATTCCCATGGCATCCAACCAACATATATGGACCAGCATACTTTATAACTATCTTTTGCAAGCGCGGGTTGCGCCAGTAGAGTACAGAATGAAAAAATTAGTGTTGTAATGAAACGATTGTTCTTAATAGTGTGAAGCATGGCTAGGTTCTCCCCGATGGCCGGTGGGTTACACGTTTTTAGTATGAGGTATTCATGGCACAGCCATTACTGCAAGCACGAGCGAACTCGAACTTATCCTCCCGGGCTTTTATCCCGCCGTGTAACCTCGCGCTTCCTATTAAAAGAAAGTATGAGGTCGATTGCTCTCGGACCAGTCGCTTTTCAGCCGGAACCCTAGCTATCTATTGCAGATTGTATGTTCAGGAGCTAATTTAATGGCTATTGCCGTGAATGCCCTGCAGTATTATCAATTGCAGTTTCTGTGCCATGGCTACAACATGCGATATATGGGGGTTTGCGCGCCAATAGATTATCAGTCGCGCACAATAATGTTGCGCCGGGCGCTATACTGCACCAATACAAACCAATACAGACCAATACAGACTAATACAACACAAATCATTTACGTAAGATGTGAGACCGCACAAATGGACAGTGAACAGATTCAACGCAAGATGCACAGCTATTACTTAACGGCCATCGCCAGTGTGATCTTTGCTGTCGTTGGGTTTAGTTATAATGCTTGGCGTATGGAAGCCTCAGAAAATAATAGTAACCTTCGTACAGCGGCCTTCCAAATCATATTAGAGCTAGCCGAGTTCGAACAAATTCTATACAGCGCCCATTACGATAAGGACCCCATTGAAGGAAGCCCTCGAAAAGCTTGGGTTAAGGTTGGCCTCGTAAATGAATTAAGCATGCTGATGCACAAACCTGTTCAAGACCGAGCGCAGGAATTAGTGGACACGTGGCAAAAACACTGGCCAACGCTGGAGGAAAAAACGAGTATCGACGTGCTAGTAAAAAAAGTGGATGCACTTCGAACAGAAATACGTAACGGTATTGAGGCGCTCGACTAATGTCCACTGCACGACATTTTCAACTTATGGCACACTACAATCAGCGTATGAATAACCAGCTTATTGATACTTGCGCTTCATTAACTACTGAACAACTGCAAGACGATATGGGCGTATTTTTTTCGTCTATATTGGGGACTGTTAATCATATCTTTGTTGGTGATGTTTTTTGGCTACGACGCTTTCAAAAACATTCGGATAACTTTAACCAACTAAAAGCATTAGAGCAATTCCCCAAACCGAAAGCCTTAAATGACATCATTTATTCCAATTGGAATGTTTTTATAGAAGCGCGGCAGATAATGGACAAAATAATCCTAAGCTGGTGCGCTCAAGAACTGCAATCAAGTGACTTAGAGCGAACACTCACTTACCACAATAGTCAGGGCCAAGGCGCTTGCCGTAATTTTGCGGAGCTACTAGCTCACCTTTTTAACCATCAAACACATCACCGCGGTCAAATAAGCGCGTTACTGTCGCAGCTAAACGTAGACATTGGAACCACGGATTTCTTAATAGACATCCCGCTAGTCGACTAGACAAATCATGGCTAAAATAAAACCCAAGTGTGATAAAAGCACGTAAGCTAAAACCATAAAGTATTGAGCAAAAAATACATGAAAAAACGTAGAGTACTTAGGCGGATAAGTTTAGCTTTTATTGCCATTATTGGATTGGGCTGTCTAGTACCAAACAACCCTACACTACCAGTAGACGGCGCAAGCTCGAATGACTGGAATGAAAAAAGTTTTTGGTATAGCCCTTGGGGGAAATCGGGCGTACATAAGGGTATTGATATATTTGGCGTACGAGGCACCAAAATTGTAGCCGCAAGTCATGGCGTTGTTGTTTATAGCGGCCGAATCAATCGCGGCGGTGAAGTGGTTTTGATTCTTAGTCCAAAATGGACGCTCCATTACTATGCCCACCTAGAAAGCCGAAACGTCGAAGCCTACGCTGTCGTTAGCAGTGGGGAACCTATCGGAACACTCGGCGACAGCGGCAACGCCAAAGGAAAGCAAGCGCACCTACACTACTCGATTGTGAGCATCCTTCCCCGCATTTGGCGAATAGATTTTTCCGAGCAAGGTTGGAAGAAGATGTTTTATCTTAAGCCGCAGGACTGGTGGAAAAACGAATAGCACCAAGAACATAATAAGCAGAAGTGATTGTTACGCTAGCTCTGATAGCCGTCCTAAGTGATAGCTACAACCACGCAAGGCAAGGGCTTAGGAAACAACAGCCTCACAAAGCCGTCGATAGAAGACGGCTCTCGGCACAGAAAAAAGTTGAAAAAAAAAGTTACAAAATCATCAATTCCAGAAAAGCAAAACTTTTCAGCTGGCCCGCACTTAGACCGCTGCTCAGCCGCACCAAAAAGCTGTACCCGTTGGGTTTATAGAGACCCAACGATTGTAAACACTACCAAGAGTAAGACAAGTTCAACTCAGCATACAACGCAGAATCAGCGTTTGAAGTCCCCACCAGAAAGCCAAAATTAGTTACATCATCGACTGCGTAGTCGGCACTTCCATAAATACTGCTAATACTCTCTTGCTCGCCATCGAGTATTGGATCGGCCCAACTAAAGCCATAACCTACATTAATGTCACTGTAGCTACGCAGGAAATCAATACTGATTTCAGAATCAACAAGATGCGGAGTAGTACGGTAATTCTGATATGTAGCCTGCGGCATTACTTGCACATACTGAAGTAACACTTTGTGATTAAAACCTATTCCAATGTACTGTTCGCTTAGCGCAGTACGCTGACTCACCGCTAACCCCGGTAGGGCATTAAACAGCGCCTGCTCTGTTAGTACGTCATCTTGTGTGAATTTATAACTACCAAAAGCCGTACGCAAAGCCCACTTATCGGTTTTAAAAGTTGTGGCCAATCCAAAGCCTGAGCGCGAGGCTGTCAAATACCCTAAATCCAGTAACACAGCATGAATATCCTCATCAAAGCTCCCAGGCTCTAACTCCACTTCACCGCTGACAAACGAGCCTTCTAAATACCATGAGCCAACATTCCAACCGGCGTTCAACTCCATATCTTGCGCCGTAAATATCTGGTCTTGTGCATAGACACTAAGCCCCAGACCGCCAACAAAGCGCGCATAGGGATCACTGCTGACATAAAAGCCTTGTGAGCTTGTGCTCGACGGCTCACCCTCGATTGAGGTCGCACTGGCGCCGACACGAACATCCCAAAACGTTCTAATTTCACCATTAATCGAAAAGGCATTGGTTCCATCACCAAAAGCGCCGCCCGAGATATCGACAATAAATCGATCATCGGATTCACCTAGCCACGGCGCCTGTTGGGCACTAGCAGAAGCAGCTAAAAGTAAGGCTAGGATTAGGACAGGAAGTTTGCTCATGATGTTAGTAGCTCGTAATTTTCTAGACGGTTAAGTACTTGTATTAGACCGTATTAAGGCTTGCGACACCATAGCGTGACGACGCCTAATGCGGTGACTAAGTAAGCACATAGTTTTGCCCCTAAGGCTAGCATATTCATTTTCACCCCCCTAGGTACCAGCGCAAATTTCCGTTACCTAATCGTAAAAACACTTCGATAAATGACGATGCAGCTAAGGTCCTAGGTTGACGTTTAATATGGTTCCCCGCCTATAAGCAAAAAGCAATACGACTAAACACCTATCAAATCCCTATCAAAGATCTATCAAAGAGTAATCAAACATTCAAAGAGCCTCTCCTTTATGCAAAATAGCAAATTCTGTACGCCTAACAGTACTTTTTAACTGAAACATATTTCTGTCTGCTTGCGGCGATAACGATCCAAGGCTTAGGAATGCAAATGGTACTATCAATATTGAAATGATAATTTCGATGGGTCATCGAACACCGTCGGCCTAGATGAATCCTTCGGTAGTGACTGGAAGGCCAATGGTGTATTAATTTTTGATGTAAACCTTTTCTCTGTAATGACCGCAGCCTACCGGATAACGACATAGAAATCATCGACGAAATGCAGATTTGATGCCGATTATGCATACCAAATAAGGACATTCGTTTTTAAATGTCGCTCCGAAATCGAACTTAGCCTGGAGTACGACGTCGACGAGAAGTGACTCAATGCTAGTGATTCAATGCCATTTTTAGTCAGCCACTCTATGGATGCTTAACACATACTTGAGCTGTGCGGCGATGGCGAGCGCGAACCCAGAGTATACAATTCGGTGATTAATACCAACTATACCCCCTCTTAATCCGGCGTATTTAACAGGCTAGGCACATCGCTACCATCAATCACAAAAAACCGGATATTACCGTCATCTGGGTCGAAGGAGTGGCGGATACTTTGCGCCCGAAGTAGAGTATCCCCTAGACCAGACTCATGCATTTGTTCAAAACCAAAGCGCAACCTTTCAGCTAATTCTTTATGCGAAGGACTAACTAATACGTAAATGGGGAAGTCGTAATACAATACGATATCTGGCACAACAACCAAGTCAGGAATCTGTGCCAAGTACTGCTGCCTCACTCCATCAATTTCGCTAATACCTAAAGGAAAGTAATCAAACCTTCCAGCCGTAAGCATTTTCCATATAGTATCGAAATTTGCACTACCTACAACCTTAAAGCCATTGTCGCGATAAATTTTTGTATCAGCCCAGTTGGCAACCTGCCCAACACTCAAAGCTTTTAAGTCTTCTAGCGTCTCTATATTTTCAAAAAGTGGAAGCTTGTCCTTGGTCGTTAATAAACGTCGGTATCCCAGAACCCCACTCATATAAGGGTTTGTCATCCAATGTAATTTCTTATACGCGGCGCGGTCCGGAGGATAAAATGCTGTAGATTGAAGCTGAAGGCGCTCGCCACTTAACATCAATTGATTAGACGCAAATGCACTAATTGAGTTGCGATGAATACGAAGAGAACAAGGGGCATATTTTTTCCGGCTCAATTCCAGTGCATTCTCGATGACCGAGGCCTCAAATCGCCAACGCGCATCGGACATTGTACCAACCCACATATTACAGACGTTAATCGGCCCGGCAACATTGGGCACCGCATTCATATAAGGCGGGTATAGAACGCCTAGAAACAAAATAAGCCAAAATTTCCTATCCATAAGCCTCGAATAATCGATAGAATTACTTGTGCTCGTCGTCAAGCACCATCTATTTAGTATAGGAAACAAACTGAGCTCGTGCTACAGAGAATAAAGTACATAAATACACACTCATCTGTTAGCTGTAAACATTTGATGCAACCAAACACACCTGTTTTCACGCTAATTATCGCCCAGAAATAGCGTGAAACATATAAGCTGAATTCATCCTATGGGCTGTGGCAACGCGCAACTAGGCCGCGCATTATACGGACGAAAAGAGATAGCTGATTTAGGCGTCGATTGAGTGCCGCAAGGTGCTTCGGGATGCCCGTAATACCATCAGACATTCCTTATCCTTTTAAGGATTTAAGCTTTGATGCTGTTATTGTCATACTAACGCGGCATCATTTAGATGAGCCACTAAAAGTATTAAAAGAAGCCGCACGTTTAAGCTCCGATAAGCTCATATTACTCGAGGATGTTCCGCGTAATTTATTGAGAGGCTAGCGGTGATAGCCCTAAGTTATTTAAGTAACAAAGTGATATCCATTAAAATACCGGTAACCTCTTATCGCTAAGGCGTATTTAACAGACCAGGCACGTCGCTACCATCAATCACAAAAAATCGGGTATTACCGTCATTTGGATCAAAGGAATAACGGATACTTTGTGCGCGAAGTAAAGTATCCCCTAAGCCAGATTCATGCACTTGTTGAAAACCATAGCGTAACCTTGCCGCTAACTCTTTATGCGGAGGACTAACTAATACGTAAATTGGGAAGTCGTAATACAACACGATACCTGGCACAACAACCAAATCTGGAATCTGTTCTAGGTACTCCTGCCGTATGCCATTAATTTCGCTAATACCTAAGGCGAAGTAGTCAAACCTTCCAGCCGCCAGCATTTTCCATATGGTATTGGAATTTGCGCTAGCTACAACCTTAAAACCATTATCGCGATAAATTGTTGTATCAGCCCAGTTTGCAACCTGCCCTACGCGCAAAACTTTTAAGTCTTCTAGGGTTTCTATATTTTCAAAAAGTGGAAGCTTATCCTTGGTCGTTAATAAACGCCGGTATCCCAGAACTCCACTTATATAAGGGTTCGTCATCCAATGTAAGTTATTATACGCAACGTGATCCGGAGGATAATGTGCCGTAGTTTTCAACTGAAGGCGCTCACCATTTGACATCAATTGATTAGACGCAAATGCACTAATTGAGTTACGATGAACACGTAAAGAGCAAGGACCATACTCTTCTCGGCTCAATTCCAATGCATTCTCGATGACCGAAGCCTCAAAGCGCCAACGTGCGTCGGACATTGTGCCAACCCACAAATTACAGACGTTAAGTGGCTCGGCAACAGTAGGCGCCGCATTGATATAAGGCAAATACAAAACACCTAAAAGCGCAATAAACCAAAAAAATCTATTCATAGACTCCAAATAGCCAACAATAATCAGCTGTGCTCGCGGCCATATGCTACCTATCTAGTATAGGAAACAAACAGTAATCGTGCTGTCAAAGTAAAAGTCAAAAGCGCTTAAATGCACTCTTATCTATTAGATCAAAGCATTTTGTACGATGAAATACGCTAAAGAAACCACACCTTACACGGCAACGGCTACTCGAAACCTGAGCTAAATATACACGCTGAATTCACCCTATATAGACCAAGCCTCTCGTAAAGAACAGCCGAATATAACAGTAAACACCCCCAGCTCTGCTCGTGTGACTCGCATAGCTACTCTCACATCTCGACCAAAAGAAAAGAAAGAGGCCCATACCAGACGCTAAAAATTTGCCCCATACTCGCTGGGATTGTAAGTACCATATTATATTTATCCCCAAGAATAGACGTAAACTTATCTTTGGTGCTATTTAAAAGTATTTGGGTGATATTTTTCAAGCGTTAACGCGGTAAAGGTGTCGTGATAGAGGAGGGGAACTTAATACCAGACCACATTCACATGTGCTTACGCATCCCTCCAAGCTATCACCGTCAAAGGTAGCCGTATAGAATGCGGGGGTATTAACTAAACAACCATCGTCTAAAGACGATGGGTTAAAAAATGCGGACTGAAAGTCCAGCTTTTCGGCTCAAGCCGACTAAACTACTCTACTTCGAATTGATCATCCGACTTACGCTCAAAATGATGTTCCAAGTACTCGCTGATCATTTCCTTTGTTAACTCCCCTGCTGTTACACAAAAAAAACCTCTCGCCCAAAAGTACTGACCCCAATAACGTTTTTTCAAAACGGGATACTCTTGAAATAATTTTGATGAGCTCCGTCCCTTAATTCGCCTCATAATATCCGAGGGGGACAATGTAGGAGGCGCAGATATCAACAAGTGAATGTGATCTTTACTTACTACACCTCTCAATATTTCAATCTCTAGTCGCTCACACGACTGTCGAATTAGCTCCCTAACTCTGAGACCAATATCTCCAGTGAGGACTTGATAACGATATTTCGTCACCCATACAAAATGGTATTCGATCTTATACTTGGTATGCGAGCCAGTTCAATATTTCATCGTAGTATCATAAAGCCAACCGCTAGCTAAAAGCTACCCGCCTGAAGGCGGGGGATTTAACCCTAAAGAGCGGACGATTAAAGGTAACGGTGTGATATCAATTGCCCTTCAGTTTAAGGCTCAGCAAAAGAATTTCAATTGAGAAGCCTTTTGGGCTAGAGGCTATTATGTTTCTACAGTTAGTCTGGATGAGAAAATGATCAAAGAGTATATTCGCAATTAAGAAAATAATGATACTCATCGAGATCAGTTGAATATTGGCGTGTAGTTTTATGCGCCTAGGGCACATACTTAAACCCTTTAAGAGCGCCCCTCAATAAGCCTCCTCTGACTTTGCCGGAAGTAAATCAACTAAGCCCACCCTAAAAATTACGACTATAGAACATAGATTTCAACGACTAAAACCAGAGATACTCCTTGCTAGGGTGTATTTAACAAACTGGGCACGTCACTACCATCAATCACAAACAAACGGGTATTATCATCATTCGGATCGAAAGAGTAACGTAAGCTTTGCGCCTTAAGTAAAGCATCCCCTAGCCCAGTATCATGCATTCGATCAAAACCAAAGCGTAATCTATCAGCCAAGGCTTTATGAGGCGGACTAACTAATACGTAAACCGGGAAGTCGTAATACAGCACGATATTTGGCACAACAACCAGATCAGGTATCTGATCCAAATACTTTTGCCTCACCTCCTCCACCTCACTAATACCCAAGGGTAAGTAGTCAAACCTTCCAACTATCAGCATTTTCCATATGGTGTCGAAATTGGCACTGCCAGCAACTTTAAAACCATTATCGCGATAAATTTTTGTATCCGCCCATTTTTCAACCTGCCCAACTCGCAAGGCCTTCAAGTCTTCGAGGGTTTCTATATTTTCAAAAAGTGGAAGCTTATCGCTGGTTGTTAGTAAACGCCGGAACCCCAAAAAACCACTCACATAAGGATTGGTCATCCAGTGGAAGCCTTTAGACCCCGCATGATCCGGCGGATAATGTTCTGAAGACTCCAATTGAAGGCGCTTGCCACTTAACAGCATTTGATGGGACGCAACGATACTAATTGAGTTACGATGGATACTAAGAGGACAAGGTCCGTATTCTTTTTGGCCTAACTCCAATGCCGTCTCGATGACCAAAGCCTCAAAGCGCCAACGTGCGTCAGGCATTACCCCGACCCACATGTTACAGGCGTTAAGCGGCTCGGCCACATTGGACGCAGCATTGAGATAAGGCAGGTATAGAGAGCCTAATAACAGGGTAAGCCAAAATTTTCTATCCATAAGCCTCGAATAGTCGATAGAATTACCGGTGCACGCATTCAAGCACCACCTATATAGTATAGGAAACAAACAGAGCCCGTGCTGACAGAAAAAACAACACCTAAATACGCACCTACCTGTTAGTTTTAAGCATTTTATACGACGAAGCACAGACAACAGAAGTCGTGCTCACAAGTTGCATAGAATATACGAGCTGAACTCACCCGACATAGCCCAGACTTTATGAAGAATACCCGAATACAACGAATAGCTGACGCTCTACTGCCTCATATAGACAACAAGGCCAGATTACTTGACATAGGCTGCGGCAACGCACAGTTAGGCCGCGCATTATGTGAACGCAAAGAGATCGATTATTTAGGGGTCGATCTAGTGCCGCAAGGCGACTCCGGAATGTCTGTAATACAATCAGACATTCCCTATCCGTTTAATGATGCAAGCTTTGATACGGTTATTGTCATATTGACGCTACATCATTTAGAAGAGCCGCTAAAAGGCCTAAAAGAAGCCGCACGTTTAAGCGCCAAAAAGCTCATATTACTTGAGGATGTTCCGCGCAACTTTATTGAGAGGCTGGCCATGATGGCCGTAGATTATATAAGCAACAAAGTGGTATCCATTAAAATACCCGTGCCCTTTAATTTCCTTACTGATACACAATGGAAAAAAGCTTTTTCAGATTTAGACCTCAATTTAGTTTCCCAAAAGAAGGTTTACCCGTTGCCCTTCCCACGACTGCATCATCCACTCTACGTACTTGAACACAGCAGCGTGAAAGACAACTAACGTAACCGTTAAGTTTTTGCAAAACCCCTAGTTCACGCAACTCACTCCTAAGCTAGGTACTAGACCTACCCCTCATAGGTGCCAGCCTGACTTAGGCTGCCGAAAGTTGACATTGGCAACAGTTAAGAATTCCGCAACACTGATAGAGCCACCTTGGCTTTGGCCTCTATACCTTGCCAAATTTTTCGCTTTATCTAAGCCTTCACCTCGGCACCCAAGTTCTGCCAATGTGCAAGATCGCATCATATCTTCGCCTAGACAAATACTGGTATTAAACGAATTCCGGCATTAATAAATAGTATCGACAGTCTTAACGCGTGTAGCGCCAATATATCTACCCATACTTATGGCAAACTAATTAATCCGATGAAGTCATAAATTATTGTCAAACTATATATTGTCTAACCATACAACTGTCTAACCTAATATTGCCTAACCTTAGATTTCCTAACCTTATATTGCCTAACTATATATTATCCGATAGGTAAGCGCCAAACGAACTACACCCTAGCCAAGAGTTACATTCCAAGGTAATAAGTTACTCAAGCTCTCTTCTGCGCAGTTAGGTAATTCAGTAAAGATAGTTTTGAGGTACTCATAAGGATTAAGGC
>JBLIMQ010000072.1:0-22096 GCA_047638775.1 Flavobacteriales bacterium | reverse complement strand
TTTTTGTGCAATTTGTTGCTCTACAATAATTCGTTTTTTAGCACTAATAAGTAATTGGTTTACTGCACGCGAAATGCCAGCTAACTCGTCAACTCGAATACCTTCATCGAGTAGGTGAATATGCTTATCAAACTTAACTTCAATAAGCTGCGTAGTCAATTTTGATATTGGTCGAGTAATTCGAAAATACACCAGGCCAAGAGTGAACATCGATAACAATAAGATGTTGCCTACAATTAGCCCCCAAAACAACAAGAAATCTCGACGAACCAATGAGTTAAAATATACTCTATCGAGGTATACAATTAACTCCCCACCTATGGAGTCGCCGCTGACAAGATCTTTTAATTTAAGATTGGCGAAATGCTCCCCTCGGCAGTTTGCCTCTTCAGGTAGGTTAATCCGGTTATTGCGAATAATCGCACAAGATAAAATCTTAGGGCCAACCAATGCCTTGCGCAAAGTACGAATACGCTGAAGGTTGTTACTCGCAAGCGCCGCACTAGCAGAGCGCTCAAAAGCCGATACGTGCCGCTTAACATCACTTTGAGTACTCGCAACTAATCGCTGATGCGCAAGGTAATAGCTGAAAAAACTGGAGCACAATATCAATAACAGTGCGCTAGATACGATAAAGGCAATTAGTTTGTGACTGAGTTTCATGAAAAATCTAATTTTTATACATCATAAAGTATCTTGGACAGTACAGACTCCCAAGAACCTGCCCACGGCTTAACCCGTGTAGACAGGCTATCACAACTTGAGCAAAAGACCTTAGATCAACCCAAAATTCGCGACAACTGGGTCATTGTTACGACAAAAACGCGGTAGCCTTAAACGACAAGTCGCACTCATACCCGCCAAGTTAAAATCCACGCGGTCATGGAATAGAAATATTTTAAACACTGGAATTCACATATTTCATGCATATATCACCATCATTCTACAATTCAATAACCTAGAGCTAAGTAATTTAAGACTCGATCTATGTATGCTCTCTCTATTTTTACTCACAACAGCTGTCGTAGTATTTTAGTGCATGTTTGCACCACCCCATTAGACCCCGCAAGCGCCGATAAGTAGCCTGCTGGCGAGCTTCACCCGCTATCGGTTATTCAAACTTCACAAGCCAATCCTGGGACGAATTAGAGTCATTCGAGCCCAATATCGTTATCACGGCCTGTGACTCAGCCGTAAAAGAGCACTGTCCGGTACGATTTTTGACTCACCAATTCAGATTCACTGGGCTTTAAGCGATCCATCCAAGATCTATAGCGCTAGGGAAACAAGCCGACTTATTATTGCTTAGTGAAAATCCACTAGAGAACGCCGAAGCGTACAATAGCATTGAGTATATCATTGTAAATGGACGCGTAATCTAACGTCAGAAACTGGCCGCCGATGCTCTATAGCGCGGCCATATACGGCACCACAAATGGGAGTTAAGCATCAACACTTTATTGCTCCTATCGTCAAAACTTAGGCTCCATACTCAAATTCAGCGAATTTTGCTGCTATGATGAATCTGACGTTCGATGATAGCCCTCATTATCGAGCGCTTAATTCTTAAGAGGGCACGAGGAGAGTAATATGGAATGGTACACTGGCGTATTAAAGCAATACACAGGATTTTCGGGCCGAGCACACAGAACTGAATACTGGATGTTTGTGTTAATCAACTTAATTGTATCGATAGTATTGAACGTTATTGATGGCGTAATTGGCTTAGGCGGAATACTCGGTTTAGTATACGCTTTGGCCGTTTTACTACCATCTATCGCTGTTGGCATACGTCGACTGCATGATACTGGTCGCAGCGGATGGTGGTTACTTATTGCCCTAATTCCTCTTATCGGTGCGATTGTACTTATTGTCTTCTTAGTACAAGACAGCGCTGAAGGTGATAACGAGCACGGCCCAAACCCGAAAGCCGCTTAAATTTGAAGCAAAAAAAAGAGCCCGAAGGCTCTTTTTTTTATTCTGCTGCGGCTGGCGCCGGTTCTTGCGGATCGATCACAGGATTACCGGCGTCTTTTGCACGCTTCACCACATGATGAATTGAACCAACTGAGTGGATCTGAGCATAGGACCATGCAATCCAACCCTTTTTATACCAATCAACAATTTCAGTATCGCTAAGGCTCTCAGCAAGTTTTTTCTCATCAATTACATATAAGTCATTCAGGTTAATACCTGCACCATCAACACGAAGTTGGCGATCAAAGCTAACTAGCATATCTTTTTCTTTTAGCGCGGTGCAAAACTGTTCAGTAGCGGTGTAGCCAGCTTCAGCCGTTTTCAAAAAACCGATAACTTCTTTTAATAAGTCTGATGCCTCGCCTTCTTGATCTGCGAATAAAGCTTCACCATCAGTTTCACCAAGATGACCTGCGTCTTCATCGATTAAGACAAGACCGTCGTTCGACATTAAGAATGGGTAGCGACGCACATAAACAGGGACATACGTATTTTCCCAGTTCTCGCCCATATCGTGGCCGGTCTTACGAAGTGATATCAAAGCAACCGACACAAAGTTTCCATCAGCATTTTTCACAAAAAATACTGGGCTACTTCGGCTTGCTTCAAAGAATTCAAAACCAGCTAAAGGAACCGAATTAATTTTATCGGCAAAACCGTAACCGACTTTACGGTTTAACTTTAAGTTAATGTGCTTCTTTTTGTCTAAAGGGGTTGGGTTTTGATAAAACAACATTGTAGCCATGGTGAGATTCTTTCTTATTAGTAGTTCAATTTATAAGTACAGACGCTTACAGGTGCCCGCACACGGGATAAGTGACGGGCGATAGTAGCAGGGATTGAATTACTCTCGCAAGCATAGACACCCAAGCAAAGTTTCGGAGTAAGCGCTTACACACGCGCTAGAAAGATGAAGACTAGCTTTCAACAAAAGCGCGCTCAATTACATAGTGACCGAGTTCACCATTACGTGCCTCGCTAAACCCTAAGCTGTCTAGAATTTCACAAGTCTCTTTTAGCATGCTGGGGCCTCCACATATCATAAAGCGATCATGCTCTAACGAAAAATCACTCAAGCCTAGATCTTCAGTCAACTTACCTGAACGCATCAAATCGGTTAAACGACCCGTATTACCATAATCCTCGCGTGTAACCGTGGGATAATATAACAACTTCTCGCGTACTAACTCCCCCAAGTATTCATGCGCAGGAAGTTCATGCAGTATGAGTTGCTGGTAAGCCAGTTCATCGGCATAACGTACACCGTGCGTTAAAATGACCTTATCGTATTGCTCGTACACTTCGGGGTCTTTGATGATACTCATAAACGGTGCCAAGCCAGTACCTGTGCTCAACAAGTAAAGGTTTTTACCGGGTAACAGCGGGTCCGTCACTAGCGTTCCCGTCGATTTGCTGTTCACGAGAACCTTATCGCCAGGCTTTACATGCTGAAGTTGCGACGTTAGCGGGCCATTAGGCACCTTAATACTAAAGAACTCCAAATGCTCTTCGTGATTTGCACTGGTAATACTATAAGCACGAAGCAAGGGCTTACCATCCTCTTGCTCCAGCCCCATCATGGTAAAATGACCATTACGAAAACGAAAATCTGGCGAACGCGTTGTTTTAAAGCTAAATAAAGTGTCTGTCCAATGATGAACTTCTAGTACTTCTTCGGTTGCTAAACTCGCCATGATCAATCCTACCAATATGAATGTGCGCTTCTCATTACCATTTACCTAACGAGAACCATTGACTGACAGTAAACCAGCATCTAGCATAGCTGTAAAACAGATATTATTAATATAACTTATCGAAAATACCGATATGAAATTCAGTCTCCGACAAATCGAAGTGTTTATTGCAGTCGCCCGCCACGAAAACGTCAGTAAAGCCGCCGAGCATTTGTACATGTCGCAGTCAGCGGTAAGCGGGTCGCTAAAAGAACTCGAGAAACACTTTAATCTGCAGTTGTTTGACCGCATAGGCAAGCGACTTCAGCTAAACGAGCACGGTAAGAATCTACGGGCTCATTCAGAGTCATTAATGGCCATGGCCAACGATATCGAAACGGAGCTCGACCAGCACAGTAGTTTAGGCAAGCTAACACTTGGGGCAACGTTAACGATTGGCGATTACCTTTGCGCTGAACTCATCGAGGCCTATCTTGCGCTCGCACCACAAGCAAAGCTAAAGTTGAATATAGCCAATACACATGCTATAGCGCAGGAATTGCTCGATTTTGAAATTGATGTGGGACTAATCGAAGGCGAATACCAGCACCCCGACCTTGACATACAACCGTGGAGACAAGACGAGCTGGTTGTATTTTGTGCAACGAACCATCCTCTTGCACAAAAACATTCCGTCGAACTTAAAGACTTGCTATTGCAAGAGTGGATACTACGTGAACAAGGCTCTGGCACCCGGCAATGCTTCGACAATGCGATGCGTGGCCATTTACACGCGCTAAAAATTCACTTGGAGTTTGAGCATACCGAAGTAATAAAACGCGCCGTATCCAGGAATATGGGCATATCATGCTTATCTAAAATCACACTAGAACACGAATTACAAAGCGGCTCGTTAGTGGCGCTTAATTGCAAGGAATTAAACTTAACTCGCACCCTATATCTAGCGATCCATCGACACAAATATCACAGTCCAAGTATCGACGCCTGGTTAAACATCTGTAAAATTTAAGCTTAGACTTACCTGCGTTGTATCGAAGGAAATGTAATTAAGGAGCTGCCATAAGCGTGGGTCAAAGTTTTCCACATGACAATACTGCCACGCAATATCATTCCATGTGCGTGTATCTGTTTTTAAATGATAATAGCGCGCTTGCCCCTTTAATGGGCAGTGAGTTTGCTTATCGCTGACAACTAAGCGCTCTCTAAATACCGACTGCAAAGGAAAGTAAATTTTAGGTTCATAGCTTTTACTGTTCTGCTCTTTTAATACCATAGCATTCGACGACATCGCCAGAATATTGTCCCCGCAATACGCACTATAAGCATGCTCCGCCTTCTCCAGCACCATAAAATGGTGCGGCTTATCTGGTCGATGGATCAGCTCGGATTTCGCGACTAGAATTTTCTCTTGCACTAAAGGGCCTCCATATAAATATATTCACAGAAAACCTGATCTTCACATATTTATTACCTCTACATGCTCCACTGAAGAAGCGCCCCGTTCCTGTTAGACAGCGTCTACACAGGTCTTATAAGCCCTAGGATTGGCTGCAACTCATACAATTACAGTATGAGTTGCGATAGAGACGCTGCTGAAAGAGGAGAAAAGTATAGGCGTCGTTACGACGATTGAAAATCACGGCAGAGCTGAAATACGACTCGACTAAAAGACACCCCATTAGAGACTGAAGTCTTAGTAACGTAATAAGTTGATGATTTAACCACGCAAAACTAATTGACTTCCTAACAAATAATGCTCCACTAAAGTAAGCAAGTATTTAAAATAGAGCATTAGAGGCTTTTCAACAACTCAGCTTTTTTGGCGCCGTACTCATCCTTAGTTATCAACTCTTGTTCAAGTAATTTTTTGAGTAGCTTAAACTTTTCCATAATTGAGGCTTTGTTATCGTCACTCAAACGCGGACCCGAAACAGATTGACTAGGCAATGTTAGCAAAACTTGCTTAACATCATTGCGTAAAGCCTCTAGCCAGCTCTCGGGAAGCTCTCCAGCTTCTAACTTATAGCCTTTATGCGGAGGCTTACGCTTTACCTTATTCGAGGTTTTTTCACTGTAGCTTACAGATGACTCAGCCACAGTAATAACAATATCGGAGTTAAGTTGGCGGTGATCCATACGCGCGCGAACACTATTATCGGCAACGCCCTTCACTTTCCACTTATGCTTCTGTAAAGCAAAACGTACAATTTCAAGCAACTTTTCTTGCGAAACCGTAGCGGAAGTTTCCGCAATTAATACACCATCAGCCGCAAACGCTAAGGAGCCCATCAAGCCAGAAGATACCAGCATTACAACGCTGAACGACAGAAGGAGTTTTTTCATAAAATATACCTATTAATGCACAAAGTGGTCGTAAACAGAAATGCTAGTCTAGTTTATTACGCCTAAAAATACACATGCCATTGGCCCTCACTCGCGCATCCGTTAGAATGATGATTAATTTCATTTAAAGCTGATAAGGCTTCAACCATGCTTCGCACTTTTCCTTCTACCCGTCTTCGCCGTAATCGCTTCACAGAAAGTTCACGTCAGCTGGTACAAGAAACCCGCCTAAGTCCCAAAGATTTTATTTATCCGCTCTTTGTTTTGGACGGAGCAGGAAAGAAACGCGAAGCCATTACAAGTATGCCAGGTCAAGAGCGATTGTCGCTCGACAGCCTCTGTCATGAGGTTGAAGAATTACTAAAGCTTGGTATACCCGCTATCGCCCTATTTCCAAATATTGATGCCCGCTTTAAAACACTAAACGGTGAAGAGGCCCACAACCCCGAAGGCCTCATCCCCCGAACAGTTCGCTGTTTAAAAGAACGCTTCCCGGAAATGGGGCTTATCTGTGATGGCGCTTTAGACCCTTACACGACTCATGGCCAAGACGGTATTATTAATGACGAAGGTTACGTTCTAAACGACGAAACTAAAGACGCCTTGCGCTTACAAGCACGTGTTAACGCAGAAGCTGGCGCGGACGTGATTGCGCCTTCCGACATGATGGACGGACGTATTGGCGCTGTACGCGAAGAGCTTGATGATAATAACCTTATCAACACCTCTATACTGGCCTATTCCGCAAAATACGCCTCCGCTTATTATGGCCCGTTTCGCGATGCTGTAGGTTCGGCCGCCAATCTTGGCAAAAGCAACAAGTCCACCTACCAAATGGACCCAGCCAATAGCGACGAAGCACTGCATGAGGTTGAGATGGACTTGTATGAAGGTGCCGACATCGTCATGGTAAAACCCGCTATGCCGTACTTAGATATTATTCGGCGAGTCAAACAAACCTTTAAAGTCCCGACCTTTGCCTACCAAGTGAGTGGTGAATATAGCATGCACAAACTCGCTATCGATCAAGGCGTACTGAGTGATGCCGTAATTTTAGAATCATTGATGTGTATAAAGCGTGCCGGTGCGGATGCGATTCTCACGTACTTCGCAAAGGAAGCCGCGCAAAAGCTCAAAGAATTATAAAAATGGTTACGGTGATGATGAGGACCGAATTTAATTCTTTTTATTGATCACACTGCAACGCTAGCCTAAAACATCACGGTGCTTTCAGGCTAGCAGTTCAAGTGCATAGCTGTGTTAGGTTTTTGACGCCTCATCAACGGCAACTTCTAACTATTCCTCGTATAATTCAGTTCCATCTCTGCAGTCTCGCTCCATCAAGTTTTAGCTTCAGGGATTACAAGAGATAAAGCAAAACCCTGCCGTCTCTAGATAGCAAGAACATGATTCGTAATTGCATTAATTAGAGTAATCCAACGGCTCCTGTGCCGTTAAATTAAACCTAAACTCTACTCAGACCCTATCCATGGTCTCTCAATATCAGAAACACTTTTTCCTGCCATAAGACAAAGCACGTATTAAATAAACTGAATACGTTCGCCCAAACCTGGTCGAACACGCTCTTTTGGCGCCTCGTCGCACGAACCTATATAGAAAAACCCAGCGAAGCGCTCGCTCGAAGTTAAACCAAACACTTTAGCAATATGATCGTCGTAGCTATACCACTCGGTAAGCCACTGCCCTACAAAACCCAAGGCACAGACTGCATTCAATAGATTCTGGCATACAGCACCTACCGCAAGCTCTTGTTCCCACACCGGTGCTTTCGCTTCGGTATCTACATTCGCCACAACAGCAATAATTAAGGGGGCTCGCTGCAAACGCTGAGCCTCGAACTCACACTGCTGCTCGTTCGCCTCAGGGTTTAAAGCAAGAAAACGCTGGCGAAATTCCTCACCCAGGCGTTTACGTGTATGACTAGAGCTTTCCTTTAATACAATAAAACGCCAGGGGCCAATTTTTTTATGATCTGGCACACGATGAGCGGCCTCAAGTATCAATTGCACTTGTTCGTCGCTCGGTCCAGGCGCGACAATGTTATTAGCTAATACCGAGCGTCGCGTAAGAAGCTTCTCGATAAATTTAGAATCTGTCGGCATTATATTCCTTGCGAAAAAAGAGCTTAAAATAAGAAATCTAAACAAAGAGGTGGAAATAAGAAGTCTGAAAGTACGATCATGTTAAGTCGCAATTATGCCGCACATAGAGTTCAAATACAGCCTATCTGGCAGGCTATTTTTGAACACCACTAAAGCGGCTATTAGCGCTCAGCGTAATTGATAGTAAAGTATCAACTAGCAACAAGCGGCAGGGTTATCAACCCTTAGAAACGGCATATCATGCCCACAACCGGGATAAATACCATAATGATGATTTCTGTCACCGATAAACGTGAAATGCTCGGCGAAGCGAGTCTGACTGAGCATCATTTCTGTATTACCACACACCGAGAACACCTTGCCTTTTTCAATAGTGTGGTGCCCATCAAGCTTAAAGGCTTGTTCGTGATGTGGGATGCCCCCATGATAAATAACCGCTTGCCCATAATCTTCGCAAGCGCTTTCTAATTCAGGGATTTTGAATAAACGATACGTCGCAGAGTAAAATTCGATTGCGCCTAGTTTTTCTTGTAGCGCTTCGTTTTCAACGGTTATCGGGCTATCGACGACTAAACGAGGATCATTAAAACCAGCATCTTTAGCCGCACGTAAAAAGTCATTCCAATAATAGGCGCCACTTAAGCATTCACCGTAAAGAATCGGATCATTCTGCAAATCTTGCGGTACACGTCGACTGGCATAAACATCAGAAAAGTACATTTCACCGCCAGGCTTAAGCAGGTCGTAAGCCGCCTGTAAAACGGCCGCCTTATCAGTGCATAAATTAATCACACAGTTAGATATAATGACATCGAAGGAATTCGCGCTAAGTGACTCTTCAGTAAACGAAAGAACACTAAGATTTTCCAGTTCACCCTGGATAAAACTAACATTCGACTGTGTATGTGAAAATTTTTCACGATGATAATCTTGATGCTTACGCGCAACCGAAAGTTGCTGATCAGTCATATCCACACCGACTACACGGCCCGCTTCACCAACCATCGCCGACAGTAAATATACGTCTCTACCAGCTCCACAACCTAAATCAAGAACACTGGCTCCGTTTAGATCTTCTGGAACAACTAAACCACAACCATAGTATTTTGTGAGTGTTTCGTCATGTAATTGCGCGAGTAAGTTTTTAATATACTGCGGCGGCTCTGCTCCAGTGCAGCAAGCATTGGTAAGTAAGTCTTCGGATTTTTGTAAGGTTTCGCCATAATACGACTTAACAGAATCTAACATAAGGCTCTCGTTTTTTTAACGGTATTCAATAAAGTAAAGGCGCTATTATTCAGAAATAGAACCTTATTGATTATAATTTATCACCTTCGGCTGAAGGTCAAACTTAAGTAGCCTATGAGTACTATTCAGTTGACTACATCCCATTTAAGGGACGTCTATTCCGCTCCTACAAAACAACCAACCTTTGACTCTAACAGCGTTATTGGCAACGGAGACTTAGCCGATACCTCTTAACCTTGCTCAGTGCAGGCTAACGCACAAGGTTAAGCACCTTATCCCTTAAGTACCCTGAACAGATCAGCATCCATGCACTTGTAATCATCCGGTATATCCCCAGAGATAACTGCCTACTCAAAAGCGCCTCCAGATCTACTTGAAAGCTTCTTATGGACCTTATCCATAACAAAGATATAGTTGGTCCATTCAATACCTTCAAGGCTAACGGAAACCTTAGCGTCATTGCTTATCCCAGTGTAATAACTTCCCAATCTGTGACATTGGAGAGTTCTGACTCAGCCTTTGGGCTTTTGAGTTTGCTCTTACTGCATTGAACATTACTTCCGTCATGACCACCCCGTAAACATAGAACAGTATTCAACGAATCTACTCGACTGACCAGTATCGACGCTCTTACTATATCTACTCCATAATATTATTACGCATACTCTAGATTAACTAGTAGGAGATGAATTGTTTGACTATCAATTAAATATTTCCACGCCCCCTGATGGAGCGCTTTCAATTGTCCATACTGTTATGGGTAACTGACGTTGAGGAATTTACTAGACTCACCCAGAAAACCACATAAACGCCGTAATATCGCGATATAGTACCTAAACACTGCCACTAATTTAATTTTTTATCCTTCCAAAACCTAGAGCCTTTTAGTGTTGCTTGCAAAGCCAATCCAGTCTCCGTAAATGTGTAGACCGTCATATCTCCGTAGTAGGTTTCACTTTGAACAGCGACGCCTTTATCAGATGCAATTGCCGCCGCATCGGCATTCCCACCAAAACTCCATCCGTTCTGAATAAAATCATTTAGAGCCTCCGGCTTATGAAAGACGATAACAAGCCTATAATCCTTAGCGCCAAAGCCTAAACCAACGCCCACCTCGGCCATATTCATATATGTGTGGTTTTGAGTACGCATATCTTTAGTCACACCATAACCCGTACCTGCAGCGACAAAAAATATATTGAGATTCGCATTACTAGATACCGCATATCCAGGCGCCGATTGAATTTGCGCCTTTATATCGGGTTTTGCTTTAAATAACTCAGTAAGTACATCGTCTTTCATTTTTAGTATGACGCTACGTTTTTCGTCCACCGTACCGACCCCATCGACGCACATCCACTTATAATGACTATCGAAATAAGCACCACCATTCTCATTAAAAAGTTATGCATTTACTTCCACCTTGCTCTTTTAGGATAAGAAATGAGGATAACAGATAGAAAGGGTACTCTCCCGACATTGTTTATTACACGCATATTGTGAATCAATTCGTATGTTAACCTGCTTTCTATTCATTGCGCTCTACCTAACCTACGGTTTCTTTAGAAGGAAACGTAAAACACAACAGCCAAACAAGTAGCATTACCATAGGCTAATTATTATAAGCATAGCGCTATAATCTGCCAATGTTCGCGAACACTTTCACCAACACCACGGCTAGCACCAGTCACCAATACTACCTATCCCGAACAGTATCTATTCAGAACATGAAGCGCCTAACGAAAAACAACTAAAACACCGGTGATGCGTTAACAGCGTTCGCTGCTCTAAACTTTCACGCAATGAACCATGAAAAGCATAGCGATCATCGTCGTCTACCAAGGTGCATGAATAAATCGTCATACGTCCGTTTTGTTTCACTAACATCCGACTGTAAGCGCACATAAAACTCTTTCGCGAGTTTTCATCGTGGTAGCGTGTCATGCAACGTTCACTTATCTCGGGAACGCTATTAACACTATTTGGCGGCTGAAAATCGGGAAACGATATAATCGATAGCGCACTATCAATTTGATGATTATCTAATAATTGTCGATATTCGGCATCAACGGCTTCAGAATTTTCATCCTTTGCGGCTTGACGGGCAATTGAAACTTTAAAGCCTAGCGATTGCAGTAAACGAATTCCACGAATCGCTTGATCGAAACTCCCCTCTCCTCGCCCATCATCATGCAAGGCGGCATCGGCATAATCCAAGCTAACCCTAAACGCGATAGGATACTTAGTATGCTGTAATTCACGTAAAGTCTTTTCACGATTGTATACGGCATCTGTACCATTGGTTAAGACTAAACAGGGCTTAAGGTCTGCAGCAAACGCTAAGATGCGCCCCAGATCTTTTACAACAAAGGGCTCTCCACCTGTGAACGAAAACTTTTCTACACCCAAATCAAGCGCTTCAAGCATATAAGGTTTGACGTCATCCAGACTCACACGCTGTAAGCGATCATCACCCGGTTTCGAACCCTCTAGGCAAAATGGGCAGGCGAGATTACACGCTGTGCCGGTATGAAACCAAAGCTCTTTTAGCGCTACGCTATCTATATACCCGCGAGGCTCGTGAGTAGAGGTATGGCTAAATGATGATGCCGTGGTAGAGATTAAATTCACAAAACAGCCTTACGTAATGAAAGCACTACAAACGATGAAAAAATGACACTTTAGCCGCCATTGTAACAACTCATTAGTCGACATAAACATTTTATTAAACGGATATGGCTAAATCACCTAGGGGACCTTCTTTAAGGTCTATGCTTTAAAGCATATGCGTTGAGCGCCATACTTTAGAGGCAAGGCCAGAGCCTGACCCACAAGGGCAACGAGTGCCTTAGGTATTACTTCCGAGCACGATCTTGATTTCATTTGTGACAGCTTGCGTAACTCGATACGGATGTCTGTACTGACGCGTGGGCGAAGAAACAAGAGCAACAAGAGCAACAAGAAAATATTTATACTAATACTAACACAGAGGCTTATTCGCTTAGAACAGCCACACAGATCCTAAGGCTTTTCGTGGCGCCGCCAACGGTGCCACCAAGCCAGCAGCGCCATAATACGCGTGGGAATATGCGCTTTGCGCCAATTACCGGCGACATATTTATTCGACTCGGCCAAAGTTGGGTATGTGTGAATCGTGCCGAGTATTTTATTGAGCCCCAGGCCGTGTTTCATCGCAATAACGAATTCTGCCAGCAGATCACCCGCATGCGAACCAACAATACACGCGCCCAAGATACTATCCTTACCCGGTACCGTAAGTACTTTAACAAAGCCTTGTGCCTCACCATCAGCAATAGCGCGATCTAAATCGTCAATCCCATAGCGGCTAAGTTCATAGGCAATGCCTTGCGCCTTCGCTTCACTCTCACTGATACCCACTCGTGCGACTTCAGGGTCGGTAAAAGTCGCCCAGGGAATAACACTGTAATCAACTGCAAACTTTTTGAAACCACGAAATAAACTGTTTACCGCTGCATACCATGCTTGGTGAGCCGCCGTATGTGTGAATTGATACGGCCCCGCAACATCACCACAGGCATACACATTTGAATAGCGTGTTTGTAAGTACTTATTTACTTTAAGTGTTTTATTGGCATTCAACTCAAGCTCTAGGTTTTCGAGTCCAAAACCCCGAGTATTCGCCTGCCGGCCAACAGCTAGTAATATTTTGTCAAAATGGATTTTTACTTGATCGCCTTTACTATCCAAACACAACAAATACGAACCGCCTGAGTTTTTAACCACCTCTAGTGCGCGATGGCCTAAACGTAGATTGACACCTTCAGTACGAAATTTGTCCGCGATAAAATCAGATACATCGTCATCTTCGCGCGGCATTAAACGTTCGCTCATATCGACCAAAGTTACCTGCGTAGATAAACGCTGAAACGCTTGCGTAAGCTCACAACCAATTGGCCCGGCGCCAAGAATTAAGAGCTTTTTTGGCTGCTCTTTAAGCTGCCATAGGTTATTGGATGTTAGGTAATCAACATCGCTTAAACCAGGAATATTGGGTTGTATCGGACTCGCACCCGTGGCGACAATGATGTTTTTTGTACTTAATATAGTGTCGTTAACTTTCACATGCCAACGGTCTAGAATCTCAGCATCACCACTAATACAATTCACCCCCAATTTACTGTAACGTTCGACAGAGTCATGAGGCTCAATGGCTTTAATGGTCTCGTGCACCCGCCGCATCAATTTTGCAAAATCAACCGTTAACGGGCCTGTAGTCAAGCCAAACTCAGTTGCTCGCGAAGCATAGTGAGCCATTTTGGCCGAACGAATAAAGGCCTTACTTGGAACACAGCCGGTATTTAGACAATCGCCGCCCATTTTTTCGCGTTCAATCAAATACACTTTGGCCTTTAACGACGCACCGATATATGCACTGACTAGCCCGGCAGCACCCGCGCCGATAATGACTACATTCGCATCGTAGTTTTTAGGCTTTTTTACATCTACTTCCACATCTACTTCCACATCTACTTCCACATCTAATCCTACGCCTACCCTAAACTTCGCTTGGTGTGACTTTATACCCACGAACAAAACGCATAATTTTTTTTGTTGCCAGAGGAAATAGAGCCAAAATAATAAATGACGCCATTAATTGCGGCGATAAAACATCTGAGATAGATTCAATTTTAGAAATCTGCGTTCCTGCATTCACAAAAATAACCGTAGCGGGCAGCATTCCTATTTGACTTGCAAGATAAAACTTCCAAAGCTTTATGGTTGTTAAACCCATTAATAAATTGACCACAAAATACGGAATAAGGGGTACGAATCGCATACCAAACAGATAGAGTGCGCCCTCCTTTTCCATGCCCTCGTTGATACGCGTTAAACGATGACCAAACCTCCGCTGAATGCTCTCACGAAAGAAAAATCGAGATAACAAAAAGGCAAAACTAGCGCCAATTGTGCTCGCAAATGACACGTAGAGGCTACCCCAAACCACACCAAAAAGTGCACCCGCAATAAGTGTCAGTACAGCTCCACCAGGCAGAGACAAGGTCGCAGTGAGAATATAGATAGCAATAAATGAGCAAACGGCTTGATATGGGTATTGAGCAACATAGTCGAGTAACTCAGCACGACGACTCGCAAAATAATCCAAGTCTAAAAAACGTGTTGCATCAAAATACCAGACAGATACCGCTGTAAGTACAAGAATGGCGATAAAGAAAAGCGGTTTGGCTTTCATAAATAACTCTATAGCTGTAACGCCCACCGGAATGCGGTTCGGCTAGAAATTAGACGTAATATCTTAACAATTCGCTCTATACATTAACGTAGTCGTAACAAACATCAAAGTTATTACGCTTTGCACGGCGTATTGCGATCTTTAGCAGCGGCCGCGCGTAGTCTTCTAGGTGATCTAAAATACCGTATTCACTAACACCAAACTTTTCGACATACGACTGATATATACGATTTATACGAATTTGATGGCTTTCTATGCGTACAGCCGCACGGCTATTAATGAAATGCTTTGCACTGCTGTGCAATGCCGCATTGATGGTATAAATTGTATAGAATCTAGGTAAACGCCTTTGCGTCGAAGACCAAAGTAAGCAATGTACGCGCAAATCACCGCAAAGCCCCATCGCACTATCCTCTATTGCACGCAGCATATAGTGACGTGCCATAGACGATACACGACGAACGTTTCTCTGCACGTGAGTATAAACACGCTTGTGCCGATCTAATCCCTGCTGCTGAAGGTTATATGCATCGTTTAGTGCGCTAAAATGCCCTTCTAACGCAAGCGCATTGTGCAGATTGATCCAATAGACCTGCTGTTCGATCGCCGCAAAGTTACGTGATTCTAGCATTTGCAGGCTCTCAATATAGCCCCGAAAATTCGCGCGCTGAACAGGAAACCGTCGAAAATACGGCTCATCAAGCCCTGAACAATTATTTTCTGCGTGCGCCAGTAAAGCTTTCCAGGGACAATGATTAATGGCACTTTCACACCCCTTGTTCCTCCGTCGAAAAACCGCATTTAAGATTTGCCACCACATACCTAAACCTCGTTACAACACACAATATTTACAAGTCGAGAATAACCAGTAAGGATGTTTAGATCATCACAGTTTGATAACATATCAAGCGTCAACCACGAGCCTTACCAGCCACCTAACGGTAACTATCACCACTAAAGACCCATCTCGACAAAAGCCCCGGTATTCCGTTTCACTTTGCACAATATGATTATCCAAGCCTAGGGAGGATGATCGCTAACACACAGCATGATTTTCGCGTCAAATAGCTATTTCGCCCAAAATGAAACGGTTATTTTGCCGTATACCGCCTATTTTTCAATCAAATTGATCGTGCTACGATTCCATAAAAACTCGATTTTTGCTATGGTTGCGCACCCGCAGAAATGCTTTCTCGTGTGCAGAACAACACAGCCTGCGCCAAGCATCCATACAACTCAGGACATACACCTCGCGATATGAAAGATAAGTCTGATATTGGTCTCGTAGGCCTCGCCGTTATGGGCGAAAACCTCATCCTTAACATGGCTAACCATGGCTACACGGTTACGGCCTATAACCGCTCTACCGATAAAGTTGAAAACTTCATCAGTGGTCGCGCACAGGGTAAAAGCATTCGTGGCGCTTTTTCGATCGAAGAACTCGTAGAGTCTTTAGAAAAACCTCGTAAAGTAATGCTCATGGTAAAAGCTGGCGGCGCTGTTGACGCCGTGATCGAGCAGCTAATTCCACTACTTGATAAGGGCGATATCATTATTGACGGCGGAAATACACACTTCCCAGATACCAACCGTCGTGTCGCGTATTTAGAAGAGAAAGGCTTACTCTTTATTGGTACCGGCGTATCAGGCGGCGAAGAAGGCGCGCTTACGGGCCCATCGATTATGCCGGGTGGATCACCTGCTGCATGGGAATCCGTAAAACCAATTTTCCAACACATTTCGGCTAAAGTTGATGGCGACGTGCCGTGCTGTGATTGGGTTGGCGAAAACGGCGCTGGCCACTTTGTGAAAATGGTTCACAACGGTATTGAATACGGCGACATGCAACTTATCTGCGAAGCCTACCAAGTAATGAAAGAACTACTGGGTATGAGTACCGACGAAATGCATAAAGTTTTTGCCGAATGGAATACCGGCGATTTAGATTCGTACCTTACTGAAATTACTCGTGATATTTTAGCCTACAAAGAAGACGGCGAAGCACTTGTTGAAAAGATTTTAGATACCGCAGGCCAAAAAGGTACCGGTAAATGGACTGGAGTTGCAGCTCTCGAATTAGGTGTTCCTTTAACACTTATCGGTGAAGCGGTATTTGCTCGATGTTTATCCGCGCAAAAGGATGAACGCGTTGAAGCCTCTAAAGTTATTAGCGGCCCAAAGCCTGAATTTACGGGTGACAAGCAATCCTTCATTAACGATCTTCGCGATGCACTTTTCGCATCTAAAATTGTTTCTTACGCACAGGGTTATGTCCTTATGCGTGAAGCGGCTAAAGAACACGGCTGGAATTTGAACTACGGTGGCATCGCGTTGATGTGGCGTGGTGGTTGTATTATACGTTCAGTATTCTTAGGCAACATTAAAGAAGCTTTTGATAAAAACGGCGAACTAAGTAACCTTTTACTGGATAACTACTTCAATTCAAAAGTAGACGCAGCACAAGCAGGATGGCGTCGTGTTGCCGCAGCCGCTATAGTGAACGGTATTCCGGCACCAACCATCACTTCTGCTCTGAGTTATTTTGATGGCTACCGCTCTGAACGTTTACCTGCAAACTTGTTGCAAGCACAACGTGATTACTTTGGTGCACACACCTATGAGCGCATAGACAAACCGCGCGGCGAACGCTTCCACACAAACTGGACCGGGCGCGGTGGCGACACAGCATCATCCAGTTACGATGTGTAAGCGTTACTCTAGTAGTTCAGATATTCGTTTGCGCCCTAGCTACAAGGTGTAAGCCTTGAGTTCAAAGTATACACACAAAAAAAGGGAGGGCTAAATTAGCCCTCCCTTTTTTTGTCTAAAATTTAGGTTACCGTTTCTATAAATCGGTCACTGAAAACTAATCCAATAAATTAACTCATCAGCTTAGCCATTCAACCAAACTCAACAATCTAGCTCAGTAATCTAGTTTCGAAGCATCCGTGCACGAAAATAGACCTACAGAGAACTTGCTAATTATCCCGCTGGCATTACAAACTGCACGTTATCTACACGAACAACTGCGCCCGCTTGACTTCCCCATGCGGGGAAAACAACGAGTGGTGTTTGAATATCGCTTAAGTCATAAGTACTGCCTGCTTGCGAAACCAAATCATCCAGATTAAAGGTAAAGTGCTGCCATTGACCGACTACAGGCGCTAAACCTTCAACACTTGATGTCAGTGGTGTATCACCCGTTGTTGTCGCGCCAGAATCACGGAATGTTTCAGATTTGATCATCCACGCACTACCAGAAGTCGGGTTTGAAACAACATAGATATCAAACTCCAAAGTGCCACCAGCAAATGTACTGAAGTCATCAGGCGCGGTGTCTTGAAAGAACCCGACGTTATCGTCATCCGTCCACGAAAATTGAACCACTTTATCGTGATCACTATCCGTATCGGTAATGATTGAAGCACCAAGCCCGGCACCGCCTTCACTAAATGAGCCAACAGCATAGTTAGTTTCGACATCGATAAATACGGCCGCCGTACCAAGCTCTGCTGCAGGCACATCGTTAGCGTTCAAGCGACAAATTTGATCACCCTGCCAGTTCTCTAATCCAGGAGCCACAACACAACCCAGCTCAACATTATCGATCATGATTTGAGCCGTCGCCGTATCGCCAGAAGCCTCGATCATAAACAACGTTAATATATTGGCGGTGTTTAAACCCGTGTTATACGCATTGGCCGTCAAATCGGAAACTCGAACAGCTACGTGAGCCCATTCGCCGTTAGTGGGCTCGGTAATTTGAACCGCACCACCATTTCCATCACTGCTTTCCATTTTGACAAATAAGTTTGCATCTTCGTGAATATCACTAATAAATAAATCAAATTCAACGGTGCCATAATTTGACCAACCCGTACCGCCAAACATCTCAAAACCATCTTCAACATTATCCACAGCGCTCATATCGGCAGAATTGAGTTTAACCGCGCCCAAGCTATCAAATGCGATATCCATTACCGTGCCATTATCACCACCAATATTTGCTGTGCTGTAACTCGCACCGCCAGTACTAAGTACTTGAACGGTATTTGTAATAGAACCTAGAGTTAAGGTTGACGGAGCATCAACAAACAAATCGTAGTTGGTACTAACAACGGAACCTGTACCTGCACCACTTGTGGTTACTGAACCCACAACCGGGTCAGCATCACCAGCACAGCCATCAGAGCCACACTGATATACGCGCACGTAATCAACAAGCATTTCTCTATTAGCAGCCCAGCCCGTATCAGGGTCACCCGGCCAATCGCCACCAACGGCAACATTTAACAATAGGTGAAAATTTTCATCGTAAGGAGCTGTAGAAGTCGGATAATCAAAGCCGTTATCTTGCCCGTCCCAAATATAGCTGTACCAATTATCAGAGCGCTGAGTTTGAAAGTGCACGCCATCGACATACCAGCGAATTTCATCGTCTTCCCACTCTAATGCATAGGTGTGGTATTGAGTGGTAAAACTATCGGTAGACGGGTACGCATCACCCGTAATCTTGCGCTGTGGCAACAATAAACCATAGTGCATTGTTCCATGAACTTCGTTAGCGGCACCCGTATCGAGATTAACACTTTCGACAATATCGATTTCACCACTGCGAGGCCATCCGCCGTAAGTATTATCGGTTGGCAACATCCAAAACGCGGGTAACATGCCTTGACCCGTAGGTAGCTGAGCACGCATCTCTATACGGCCGTAGGTAAAATCAAGCTTGTTTTTGGTCCGCATTCTTGCTGAAGTAAAATTTTGCGTAGCAGAAGTATCATCTGGGTCATAAGAAGGGTCATCATCAAAAACAGCCGGTCCGCTGAAAACTTCTTCTTTGGCAACGATATGTAAAATGCCATCCTGAACAAAGCTATTATCACTGCGATCGGTATAACATTGGCGTTCGTTATTTCCTCCGCCCGAGCAATTAACCTCGAAGCCCCACTTTTCGGAATCAATTCCGGCACCATCAAATTCATCATTCCACAATAAAGTCCAACCTCCAATAGTCTCTGGCGCAGGAGTTGGCGTTGGAGTCGGAGTCGGAGTCGGAGTTGGAGTTGGAGTCGGAGTCGGAGTCGGAGTCGGAGTCGGAGTCGGAGTCGGAGTCGGAGTCGGAGTCGGAGTCGGAGTCGGAGTCGGAGTTCCGCCGTTATCGTCTCCACCACAGCCTGATAGGGTCATTGCCGAAACAAGTACACCTAGAGCAAGAAAACTTTTCGAAAATCGGATCATTGAAGTTGGCCTTTCTTATAATTTAATTAAGTAATCAATATTCAATCTAAAACATCGTCGTTTGGAAAAAACCGCACGATGCTCATTGCCGAGTAGATTAACCGTGTTATATACGCCATTGCGTCCCGATTCGTCGAGCAATCAGGAAGTGAACCCTCAAAACTAGTCTTTTAACCAAAAAATAAACGTATAAGCTGCGGCTATACTCTAAATTTTCCCTGCTGGCAGACCGAAGACTCAAGCAATAGGACGGTTCACGAATCAATATCTGGCTAGATTTATGCTTTAAGCTAAGACATAACTAAGACATAGCTAGGAAAATAAGCAAGAAGATAGCTAAGGGATCTAGGTAGGTGCCTATCAACCCAAGAAACATACTTATATAAAGTAATAAGGACATCACAAGTCCATCTTGTTGAGCATATGAAGAGCAAGGGGGTTTGACAAACCTAGACTAAAATAGACATTGATTACATCCAAAAAAATAGCCGTCATGCTTTCAACCACTACCTTCCTCTGAACAGGACAGAAACCACTTAGGCTATTAACGTAATCAATCTTTAGAAGTACTATATATAGAAGGGGTGTCTTGCGAGGCTATTCAGATAATAAAGCGAGCTTTAAGCCTAGCGTTCAAACAATAGACTTAGCTCATCACTTAAAAACCTAAGAGAGCTCTAACGAATCGGGGCCGTCACTACGACATTATCAATTTTAAAAGTAGAACCACGTTGACTCCCCCAGCTGGGAAAAATCACTAGAGGCGTGTTCAATCTAGAAAGATCCAGGTTACTGCCCTTACGTGTAACCAAATCATTCAGATTGAACGTGTAATGTTGCCAGGAACCAATTGGCGGTACCACACCCTCGATACTTTCGTTTAGTGGCACGTCACCGGTCCCCAAACCAAGCGCAAATGTTTCCATTTTTATCGTCCATTTTGTACCGGCCGGAGCCGCTTCGACATAGAGATCAAACTCCAAGGTCCCCCCCTCATAAGAACTAAAGTCAATATTCCCCGCAGATTGAAAATATACGACTGATGTATCACCTACATAACGAATACTCAAAACATTTCCATGAGCATCATCCTCAAGGAGTTTTTCAATTATTACGTCGTCATTCTCACTAATAGCCCAATGGCTCAATTCATCGACAAAGATTCTCGCTTTACCGCTAGCTGGATCTGTCGAAACTGCGGCTGGCCCAACACCACAGCTTTGACCATGGCGTCCGTAGGCAAGGTTGGGCGCGCCAACGCAATTCAACTCTAAGTTATCGATTTGAATATGAGCACTAAAGTCGCCACCACTCGGTTCGATTATAAAAAGGCTTGATACCCGACTAGGGTCTAAGCCACTACCATCAGGAAAGCTATTTTCCATGATTTCGGCTATCGAGACAGATACATGCCTCCACGCACCAACTACTGGCGTATCAATTTTTTTTGAGCCCTGATCCGGATAACCGCTACCCATCTTCACCCACAAATCCGTATCGCTATGGATGGAGTCCACCAACAGATCAAACTCGAGCATGCCGTAGGCGCTCCAACCACTACGGCCTATTAAAGCAATACCACTATCAACAGCTTCCACTGTACTCATATCGCCAGAGCCAATAAAAGCATTACCCACACCCTTAAAGGTGATATCTAGCACCTCGCCCCGGTCACCCTCTAGTACTCGCGTATCAATAACAACATTTCCTGGTTCGGCTTCCCAGCTTAATAGTTGCAATGTATTCGTAACGTTTACGGGGCCCACAGTAAAATTAAACGAACCCATGCCTTCATCAAATAAAGTCCAATGTGTTTCGACAGGGCCAGCACAACTTCTATCATCGACATTACCAACACCACACTGATATACACGAATATAATCAATGAGTATCTCCCGATCAGACGCCCTAGCAACATCAGAATCACTTGGCCGCTCCCTACCTAGAGCGATGTTAAGGAGGATAAGGAAGGTTTCATTGTAAGGCTCGGCAGCCGTTGAAATACCCGAGTCAGCTTCATGCCCCTGCCAAATATAGCTATGCCGACCGACACGGTTTTGTGTTTGATAATTTACGCCGTCTATATACCAGCGGATTTCACCCTTTTCCCACTCTAAGGCATACGTATGGAATTGATCGGCTTGGTTCTGTGTTAGATCTTGTGTTAGATCTTGTGTTAGATCTTGTGTTAGATCTTGTGTTAGATCTTGTGTTAGATCTTGTGTTAGATCTTGTGT